>NZ_JAIZDB010000040.1 GCF_029533155.1 Psychrobacillus antarcticus
AAAATGAGTTGTTGTCACTAGAAAAAAGTAGCACACAGTTAGAGCAAAAGCTTTCGACAATAGTGGTAAATCTTCAAAATCAAAAGGAAATAAGTATAGGACAGAAGTTAGAAATAGAGAAACTAGAAGAACGAGTAGAACCATTAGATAGCAAAGTACAACAACTCGCTTTGCTACAAACGCAGCATAACAAGCTTCAAGAATATAAAGTTGTTGACCAAGAGCTACATATGCTGACTACCGAAGAAACGAAACAACAGGGCAAGTTTGAACAATGTAAAGAGACTTATGAGGACATGGAACAACGGTGGATAGAGAGTCAGGCCAGTATACTCGCATCCAAACTAGTAATGGGTGAGCCGTGCCCGGTATGTGGTAGCAAAGAGCATGCCATTACCCACACCGGAATAGATGAGCAGTTCGTTGATGAAAGTGCGCTTCGAATAGCAAAAGTAACATTAAATAAGGAAGAATCTACTTTATTAACCTTTAAGGCGAAGAAAGAGACAGCGGAAGCCCAAATACAAAAAGTGCTCGTTCAATTGGAGGAGTACGAAGTAGATGCTGGATTAGTGGAGCAGGTAGAAACGGATCTGCTAGATTTGCAGAGAGAGGTTCAACAGGTTCGCCTAGAAAAAGAAACACTATCTTCATTAAAACATCCTTTTAAAGGGACTTTAGCCAAAGTTGAAAATTTAGAACAGGATAAACAAGAGGTCGAGGCATTATATAGGGAGCAGTCTAGCCAAGCGAAGCAAGCAAAAGCAGTATATGAATCAAAGCTTTCGACAATACCAAGTTATATACCCACTTTACAAAATCTACAAACAGAAATTGCTACTGCGAAGAAACAAAAAGAACAATTGGAATTTGCGTGGGAAAATGCACAAAATACAATGAAATCTTCTAATGATGCATGTACAACAACTATCTTAGCGCTGGAGCATACACATACGTCGTTACAGGAAGCAGGAGTAAAACGAGACAAAGCTCTAGTACAATTCAAAGAATCTTTAAGCAAAGCCTCCTTTGAAACTTTAGAAGTATATTTAGCTGCTAAGCTTACAGAAGCAGAGCGGTCAGCCCTAAAAATACAATGGGAAGAATATAAACAAAGGCTGCATACATTAACAGAACAAGTTAGAGAAGGATATGTTCAACTCGAAAACAAAGTAAAAGTAGATTTGCCGCCTCTGGAAGTGG
Organism: Psychrobacillus antarcticus; assembly: GCF_029533155.1. GTDB lineage: Bacteria > Bacillota > Bacilli > Bacillales_A > Planococcaceae > Psychrobacillus > Psychrobacillus antarcticus. The sequence goes on from NZ_JAIZDB010000040.1 coordinate 1,204, forward strand.
AGTTGCAACAGCTAAAGGAAGAATATGAAAAAGCATTAGCTACTAGTAATAGTACGAAAGAATACGTTAAAGCAGGTAAAGAAATAGAAGAAAAGATTGCCTCTACTAGTGAACGAATCACATTATTAGAGGATCGGGTTCATCGAATTATGGACCTTTACGATATATTAAGAGGGCATAATCAGCTAAAAATATCATTTGAGCGATATGTCCAAATTGAGTACTTAGAGCAAATTGTCCAGGCAGCGAACGAACGCTTAAAGCATATGTCCAGTGGCCAATTCCAACTGCTAAGAAGTGATAGACAAGAAACGCATGGCAAACAGAGCGGTCTTGGATTAGATGTATACGATGCTTATACGGGTCAAAAACGAGACGTAAAAACAATGTCTGGCGGTGAAAAATTTAATGCCTCTTTATGTCTAGCGCTAGGGATGGCAGATGTCATCCAAAGCTTCCAAGGGAACATCCGTATCGAGACGATGTTCATCGATGAAGGCTTCGGATCCCTCGATGAAGAATCTCTCCATAGAGCAATTGATACATTAATTGACCTACAAAAGTCAGGTCGTATGATTGGCGTCATCTCCCACGTAGCAGAGCTTAAAGCAGCTATCCCTGCTATTTTAGAAGTAGAGAAGCTTAAAGAGGGATATAGTAAGACTAGGTTTTTGATAAAATGAAAAAAGGGGAGTCTAGTGACAGACCCCCCTTTTCTTATGCTTAATCTTTCTACCTATTTATAGTATTTAAAAATTCTTCCTCGCTATATACCTCAAGCATGTTTAAGGCAGAATAGCCTTGTGGATCTTCGATTGTTGGATCTGCCCCATATTCATATAGTAGTGCAACCATCTCATAGTTTTCGTATTCCAATGCAGCAGTTAACGCATTGGAGTAATTATCAGATGTATTTGGATTAGCTCCAGCCTCCAATAATATCTCTGCTATCGCTATATTGTTTCCGTATATTGCATAATGAAGAGCAGTTGTTTGTTCTGAATCTATCTCTTCTAAATTAGTTCCACTAGATAGTAGATTATTAACTTCTTCTTCATCCCCATCTGAAACTGCTTCCATTAAGGGAGTTAATGTCAATGGATAATCCGTACTTAAAGTGTCTTCCTCAGGAGATAGTTCACTAAAAATCCCCTCAGAAAATAAACTAGCATACGTGAAAGTACCGGCAGCAAATAATGCTATGACCCCAATATAACCAACAAGGAAAATCCCAATGAATGCACCTAAACCAAGAGCGATTTTACTTGTGTTGGAGTAGTAATTTGGTGTGCCTTCTATTTGCATAAAGTTCCCGACTGCTTGAATTCGTTTAGGTAAAAGCGGATGACTGGATAACACTTCGCTTAACCATACGGCAATATTCGATTCCGAATGAATCTGTTCCAAATATGCGTCTTCGTTTACCTCTATGTATAACCTTTTTCCAACTCCAAGAATTGTAAGTGCCTGCTTAGCAGACATTCCATTTTGTATATAATAGGCCGCTTCTCGATCACAGGTATATTCACATGATCTACTATATGCTTGCGAAAGAAATGGTATAAATTGAGCAGGCATGGTTAGAATACTTTTCCACACATGTCTCCTTTTTACATGAGAAAGTTCGTGAGCGATGATAAAATCGAGCTCCGCTTCTCCTTTTTCTCTAGCAAGCTCAAAAACTTCGGAATAAATAACTACCATATTTCTTCCTAGAAATCTTGTTGCAAATGCATTAAATGCTCCTTCTGAATGAATAACAAACACATCAGGAACTTTTTTTAGGTTCATTTTTTCAGATAATGACACAACACGTGCGTATTCGTCTGGAAACTGTTTTTCGCTAATACGTATCCCATTGCCACGTATAGATCCGAGCATAATAACATTTGCGTAAAGCAAAAATGCAAAAAGAACTAGTAAGATAGCCATTCCAAATAAAGAAACGATAGCAAGTATGTATAATAACAAACTGAAAATAACGCTAATAACGAAATAAGGTATTTCTCTATTAGAAGTTAACTCCCTCGATGACAAATTAATTACCTCCCCATTATTACTTATTAACTTACCAAACTATGCTTTTCCCGTCAAATTCAGGAAGTTTTAAATAGGATAATAGCTATTATTTCGCATGCCTTTCACACAAATTCCCCTTTCATCATATTATTTTTACAAGAGGTGGTGAAAAATGCACGAAGAAAAAGAGGGCGAATTATACAATCCCTACGAAACGGAACAACAGGAATGGAAGAAGCGACAGATAAAAGAGCGTGGAAAGCAATTACTTACTATTATTTCACCCATTTTCATTCTATTACTATGGGAAATTTGTTCGCGTACAGGTGTACTTGATATACGATTTTTCCCACCACCATCTGCCATTGTTTCTACGTTTTTTGAATTGATGACAAGTGGGCTGTTATGGACACATATTTCTGTCTCTTTATATAGAATAGCCGCTGGATTTTTGTTAGGAGTAATACCAGGAATAATCATCGGGCTTCTAATGGGATTGTACGCCCCGATCCGTCATTTTATCTCGCCGATTGTCATGGCATTTATGCCTATTCCAACGTTGGCATTACTGCCGATTATCATTATCCTTTTTGGTATTGGAGATTTTTCAAAAGTAGTTACCATTGCAGGAAGTGTATTTTTCCCAGTGGTCATCAATACAGTAGCCGGCGTGTTGAATATAGAAAAAGTTCATTTAGATGTGGCCAAAAATTACGGAGCAAGTCCGACTGATTTCTTTCTCAAAATTGCATTCCCCGGAGCACTTCCCGTTATGTTAGAAGGAATTCAAATGGGGCAGGCGATTGCACTACTTACGATAGTCGCGGCTGAGATGATGGGTGCTACATCAGGTATCGGATATTTGATCTGGACCTCCTATAAAGCATTTATGTTAAAAGAGATGTTCGTCGGATTGATCCTCATTTCTTTTTTTGGATTTATGTTTTCTCTTTTATTACGTGGACTACAAAGAAAAATCGTCCCTTGGAGGTGATTAGATGGACCAACCAGTGAAAATTACTATTGATAATCTAACGAAAGTATTTTATAAGAAAAACAATAGTGTCACAGCTATACAAAATATTACGTTAAATGTAGAAGAAGGTGAGTTCGTCTGTATAGTTGGTCCAAGTGGATGTGGAAAAACAACTTTGCTACGAATACTAGCTGGGCTAGAACAGCCAAGTTCGGGTACATTCTCCATAGAATCAGATACTGACTTTCGACCGCTACAATCGATGGTCTTTCAAGAAAAAGGAGTCATTCCTTGGATGACTGTAGAAGAAAATGTTGCATTTGGACTTAAAATGCGTCATTTGCCCAAAGAATACGTTCGGAAACAAACCAATTATTACTTGAAAAAAGTCGGACTTACCAAATTTTCGAAGTTATACCCAAAAGAACTCTCTGGTGGCATGAAGCAACGAATAAGCATTGCAAGAGCATTTGCAAATGACCCAGAAATACTACTAATGGATGAACCATTTGCAGCTCTGGACGAACAGAACAAATTCATCTTACAGGAGGAACTACTTTCTATTTGGTCCGAAACGAAAAAAACGGTGATATTTATTACCCATAGTATTGATGAGGCTTTGCTATTAAGCGATCGTATAGTGTTAATGAGCGCTCACCCAGGAGAAATAGTAGAAGAAATAAAAGTTCCTCTTCCAAGGCCTCGGACAATGGAGCAAGTTCGCGCGAATCTGGAAATGGCGGAGCAGTTTATAGCGATCTGGAATCACCTGCAACAGGAAGTTCAAAAATCTAGAAAGTAAGGAGGAAATATGTGAAAAAGTGGGGATTTTTAATTGTGCTATCTTTTGTACTTTTACTAGGTGCATGTAGTTCTAAGGATAAGGACAGTACATCTAAAGGGAATGATGAGGTGAGTAAAGAAAATCCTTCAGGAGACCTTGCTCCGTTGGATAACAAGGTAAAGGTTGTTATTGCGGAGGATGGATCAGCCTCTGGTGCTGGATTTTATATCGCAAAAGAAAAAGGATACTTTGAGGAGTACAATATAGATGTAGAATTTGCTGTGTTCTCGAATAGTGATGAAATGTTGCCGGCCCTTGCTTCTGGAGATGTAGATATTGCAGGAGGAGTATCGACTGCGTCATTCTTTAATGCTATTGCACAAGGAATTGACGTGAAAATTATTGCAGATAAAGGGCATAATGTTCCAGGAAAATCTTATTTTTCATTTGTTATTGGAAATCAAATGGTAGATGAAATAAAAAGTTATGAAGATTTTAAAGGTAAAAAAATTGCAATATCGTCTAAAAACTCGATTGATGAATATATCTATTTGGAAATGCTGAAACATGCTGGATTAACATCTGAGGATGTAGAGCTTGTATTACTTGCAGATTTCGGAAGTATGCTAGGTGCAATTGAAAATGGATCGATTGATGCAGCGTTACAAATTGAACCTTTAATAGCACAAGGCATTAAAAATGAATTTCATCAGCGGTTTGGAGATGCGACGGATTATGCGCCAGAATCTCAAATCGCCATGGTTTTAGGCTCCCCACAATTTATGAGCGATAAAAAAGATGTATCTCTTCGGTTTATGGCTGCCTATTTAAAAGGGGTTCGAGACTATAACGATGCCTTTATCAAAGGGGAAAATAAAGCCGAGATTATAGAAATTATGACAAAGCATACGTCTCTAAAAGATACTGCGCTCTGGGAAGAAGTATTTGTAACTGGATTAGATCCGGATGGTAAAATGTTTTTAGATGATGTCTTAAAGCAATACAATGCATATAAAGAAAACGGAGCTATTAGTGGGGAAGTAGACTTTGATAAAGCGGTAGATACCTCGATGACAGAAAAAGCAGTAGAAATATTAGGAGCATACGAAAAGTAAAACGTCCAGAAACTTGGACGTTTTTTTTTCAAAGAATAAGATAAAGGCGAAAAACCGGCTATAACGTCATTTTCCCTGCTTTTCAGGGAATGTATAGGCGCATGCACATTTCCCTGTACATTGTACTTTACTAGATTGGATATAATACAATGAAGGCAAGCAAGTTAAAAAAGAGGTGCGTAAAATGGTAAATATTTTAGTGGATGCAGATGGGTGCCCAGTAGTGGACCTGACTATTCAAGTGGCGAAAAAATATAAAATGAAAGTAACATTACTATGTGATACCGCACATTATATGCAACGAGAAGGAGCAGATACAATAATGGTATCTAAAGGAGCCGATGCCGTAGATTTTGTTCTAGTTAATAGAGTAAACAAGGGTGACGTAGTCGTGACGCAAGACTATGGTTTAGCCGCGATGGTTTTAGCTAAACAAGGGTTTGCTATCGATCAAAACGGACGATGGTACACCCCTGGAAATATTGACCAGCTTCTCGATAGTCGTCATATATCCAAGAAAATTAGACAGGCAGGCGGTCGCTTGAAAGGACCAAAAAAACGTCAAAAAGAAGACAATGAAAAGTTTGAAGCAAGCTTCCATAAACTATGCCAGCATGCTCTACAAGTCGGAAACTAACTCCCTTCTTTCAGCTCACTTAAGGCTGGACTATCTACGAAAATGCCGTTTGCATCAAGATTGAATGCATTTTTCATATCTAGTTCAGTCTTTATAGTAAATAGGTGAACTTGCAAATCATTTAATTGTGCCTCATGAATAAATTCTCGGTCAACCAATTTTATATTGACTCCAATTCCACTAGCATAAGTTTTTAATCGTTCATAATCAGATACGGATAAAGCAGCTTTCTCTTTGAAACTAAATAGTTGAATAAGAGGAAGCGCCGGCTCTAATGCATGAAAATTTGTTAAGCTATCTTCATTGAACGACTCCACAATTACTTTAGGTAGGTCGTTACCTTCTCGAATTAAATCATACCTTTTTAATAAAGCAAGAAGCTTTTCTTCCATTCCTTCATAAATAGGTGGTGACTTCAATTCGATATAATAGTTCACATCATCTCCGAAATGCAGAAAAATGTCCTCTAAAGTAGGCACTTCTTCGTATTCAAATTCTTTATTAGCTAAATCTGGGTATGCTTCATTAAACCAATTCCCTGCATTTAACTGTTTTAATTCCCTCAAAGTATACTCCTTTACAAATCCAGTACCATCCGTAGTACGATCCACCTTTTCATCGTGCATGGCAACTAGAACTCCATCCTTCGTCATTTGTAAATCTATCTCAATATAGTCAACACCTGCTTGCTGCGCTATTTCGTAGGCGATTATCGTATGTTCGGGTGCAATAGCAGAAGCCCCGCGGTGCGCGATGATTAAAGTTTTTTGAGTACCAATAGGCCGTATCTGATCCTGACTTACACATCCTGTAACTAAACATAGACCTACAAGTAATATGAAAATTACTCGCATTAGATACTCCTTTCTTGTACAACAAATGGGTGAATGATACATATTAAAGGTACACATTAATTCTTAATGCGGCCTAAGTTAGTACATCTATTATTATGTATATTCAAATACACGAGACCATATTTTAGAACTCAAACGAACATACTAAACGAACGATAGACATTATTTGTCCACTTATTATTTTTTAATAAAACTATCTATTTAACATTTGATGCGTTTTTTGGTATATTATACGGTGGACAAAATTAGAAAAGGTGGAGTAAAAAATGGAAACAAATGCATACAGAGTATTACTTTACTATAAATATGTCCCGATTGAAGATCCGGTAACATTTGCGCAAGAACATCTTGCAGCATGTAAGGAACTTGGGTTAAAAGGGCGTATTTTAGTATCAGATGAAGGAATAAACGGAACTTGCTCAGGAACAATTGAACAAACTGACGCATACATGAACATGATGAAAGCAGACGAACGCTTTGCTGAAATGGTGTACAAAATAGATGAAGCAGAAGGACATGCCTTCAAAAAAATGCATGTTCGTCCGAAGAAAGAAATCGTATATTTAGGATTAGAAGAAGATATCAATCCAAATGAAATAACGGGACAATACCTCTCTCCAAAAGAATTTTTTGAACAAATGCAAGCAGAAGATACGGTAGTTATCGATGCTCGTAATGATTATGAATTCGATCTAGGTCATTTTCGCGGAGCAATTCGTCCAGAAATTCGCAACTTCCGTGACCTACCTGACTGGATGATAGAGAACAAAGAAATGTTCGAAGGTAAAAAAGTACTTACGTATTGTACTGGTGGGATACGTTGCGAAAAATTCTCTGGTTGGTTAGTAAGAGAAGGTTTTGAGGGTGTAGGTCAACTTCACGGCGGAATCGCAACGTACGCGAAAGATCCAGAAGTGCGCGGACAGCTTTGGGACGGTCAAATGTACGTATTTGATGAGCGCATAGCTGTGCCGATCAATCAAGTGGAGCATGTCGTTGTTGGTAAGGATCATTTCACAGGAGAGCCATGTGAGCGTTATGTAAACTGCGCAAACCCTGATTGTAATGATAAAATATTATGCTCTGAAGAAAACGAACATAAGTATTTACGTAGCTGTTCCGATGAATGCCGTGTGCATCCAAGCAATCGCTACATCGTAGAACATAAATTATCTGAAGAAGAAGTAGAAGCTAGACTAGCTGCAATAAAATAATAAATAATATCGCATGCCAATTTACTGGCATGCGATATCTTTTTAGGCTATGTAAAAGTTAATGGTTGATTTTGTAGAAAAAACAAGAGTCGCCACTTTCACCCCAATCAATTAAATGAGTAGTACTAAACTAGGGGATATTGCATAGACTCTCGCTTAGATAAGAAGAGTAGTAGGAGTTAAATGTGGGGATAAAACCTTCTGTTGAATGTAGGAATGAAATTGTGTTGGAAGGATGAAGATAGTAGATTTCCTTTTTTACTAGTGGAAATAAGGAAAAATAGTAAGTGTCTACCCAATAAAGAAGCGAAATAGCGAACGAAATTGCATCTTCAGGCCCGCACGATGCGGGTCAGGCAGTCGTTGCGAAATGTTTTTTTATTTTGCGACGAGCTTTGCGCAGGAGCACCAAGAAGTCGCGTACTTAGACTGTCATCATCTCTCCTCAATTATTAGGATAGTATCTTTTCTCTAGTTACCCCAAAAATGAACTAACCCGTTTCTAAAAGTTGTAGAAGGGCGACGGACAGTTAATAGCCATAAGATTACCGAGAAAAAAAGATGCTGGTCGTGACTTCAGTCACGACCAGCATCTTTAAAAAATCAAATGGTAATTATATAGCAATAAATCTGTACAAAGCCCTTCGAAAACAGTAGAAACAGGTTTAGATCCTAGAGGACCGGGCGTTTTTTTGCCCGGTTTTCTTATGCCGACTTCACCTGAGCTTCAGACCCCATAATCTGTCCATTATGACGCATGTAGGAGTATCAATGGGATAGTTTCAAAATACCTGGTTTTTTCATTCCTATCCTCGGTTATAAAGTTAGAATTCCCTTAGAAATCCCTTGTCTTTTCACACATTAGTGTTTATGACAAAACTTGTCGCGCCACCTCGTTAGTTGAGCAAAAAAATATGTATTTAATCTTGATATTTGCTATTTCAAAGATTGCTGATGTTCTTTTCTTTTTGTTCTTTTTTTATTAAATTGATATTCCCTTCATGAAAGGCTCTCATTCCTCTTAAATAGGAATAGCTTTCTATTAAATAAAAACTATCACGTTCAGACTCAACCGCACTTCTTATATCTTTAATATATCTTAAGGACTCCTCTTTGCGTTTGTTCATTTCTTCTCTGTTTCCCGTGACATGCCCGTGACCCGGAACAAGAAAACGTATGTCATGTTTAGTTAAAATCCAATCCGTTTTTTTCAATGTTTCCTCATACTTTTCACTACTGGAATAGATATATGGAAATTCAGTATCCGACAAATAATCACCGGCAATCCAAATTCCTAATGGTTCTACTATTGTAAAAATACCATCATCTGTATGCCCATCCGCTTTATAAAAGGTGAGGGTGGTTTTACCGATATTGAATACTTGCCCATCCTCTATAACCACTATATCCACTTTAGGGTAAAGAATGGGATAATGACGATCTATATAATATTGATCATCAAACCCTCTTATTTGTTCCAGTATACTTTCTTTATCTTTCACAGCTTTAAAACCTTTACTAGCAATGATGATTGCATCTGGAAAAGCACCATATCCTAGTATATGATCCCAATCTGAGTGAGTAAAAAGAAGATAGATTTGCTTATTCTCTTTAATTTTATTCACATGTTGTCTAATTTCCTCTACCTCGTTTGGAAGCCATGTTGGATCAACCACAATAATACCATCGTCGGTTTGTATGACGATTGAAGTCGTTTTGAATAATTGACTTTCAAAAATTGTGATTTCCTTATTTTTAAATTGGATCAATTGTTTCATCTCCTTTTTTATTTTCATAAACAACTTCTGTATTTCATAGTAAAATTATTCCTTTAAACCCTTACAGGCATCCATGATATAAGTTCTTTTTATAAATTATAAATTATTTTTAAAAACAGATTTAATGAATAATTAACTTTTGATCTTTAATGTAGCTCTCATAAAGATTATTAATATAGGATTCAATTTCTTTACCCCATTCTTCGCTTTCCTCAAAAGAAGCTGGCTCACCGAATTTTGATTTTATATAGGTTTGGAAATATTCATTTCTCTCCAAATAAGTTAAAGACCACATATCGAAATATTCATCATTAGTCATACCTAACGCATCTGCTTCTTTAACATTGAATTTTTCCATTTCAACTGATTCAGCATTCGGATATAATATTTCTTTTAACTCCTTTATATATGCTTTAGATACTGTAGCGCCGGCATTTGTAGCTTCATCTATGACGATTTCTTGTTTTAAATAGTATTCAATATTTTCGTCATTAAGTGAAAATTGTGAAATTATTTCTCTTGTAGTTATATCTTTACCATTTAAAGTTGCAACAATATAATCTACCTCGTGTGTTTTTTCAGTAGTTTGGTCAGAACAAGCTACCAGTAAGAAAATTAATAATAAATTTAAAAACAACAATTTGATTTTCATTTTTATCCCTCCTTTGCATTTTTTCAAACATACTCCCTTTATTGCACTAACTTTCCCTTTTCTTTAATACGTTTGACACGTATAGAAGTTCCAATATTAGTAAATTATCCAGTTTAAATTAACAAAAATGTATTCCAATGTTGATAGGATGTAGGAATAATAAAAATCGAGAGGATTTATCTTTTGAAGGAAGTGAGAATTGGCTGGTAACTTTAGAAATTGAAAAGCTTGAATCTGCGGGAAGCGATATAATGTACACATTTATTTACATTGGAGAGGGACTTAAACCACCTGTATTTTATTATGGAATAGATTCTAAATCCCCAACTTTAATGCCAGGTGAAGGTTCACTTGATGGTCAAAACGAAATGGGGGTTAGTATGTTAGGTGACACTTACCCCATTTATAAAACTACTCAAATACCTATAATCATTACTTGAGATGTAAAAAAAGAAGATTTAGTTGTAGAAGGTCATAAGAAGAAAGAATAGTTTTGATAAGTTTATTGAGTACACTTTTTATACATTTACTGCGCTAATTCAAGTTTGGATGCTGCATGCACCCCTAGTAGACATAACGCCCGTTCACGGAAGTATTCAACTTCATTACTCTATAAGTTCTGACGCCAGAATAGGTAAAAAAGTCTCCCTTTTTATTATTTTAAAAGATAAGAAAGTATATAAAAATGTGCCGTGTACATTGGATTCATGTGACTTGAAAGAATGAATAATACTACTGATTTGCGTTACATGTGGATGCTTTCCGCGGGCACGGCTTCAATCTCCTCGTTACTACGTTCCTGCGGGGCTTTCAGCTCGCGCTGTTCCCACTGGAGTCGCCACATTTCACTCCAATCAATTAAGTGAGTAGTACTCCACGATAAGATTGATCATAGCCTCTCGCTTAGATGATAAGAGTAGTCCAAGTTAATGTAAGGATAAAATCGTCTTTTTAATGAGGGATACTATTTTGCAAGGAGGGAGGAAGAAAGAGGATTTCCTCTAATCTAGTGAAATTAAAGAGAAGTAGTAAGTGATCCCTAAATAAAGAAGCGAACGAGCGAACGAAATTGCATCTTCGTGAGCCTTCTCTATTGGTAGTATGGTATCTTTTCTCTAGTTAACCAAAAAGAACTAACTTGTTTCTAAAAGTTGTAGGAGGACGACGGACAGTTGAAAGCCATAAGAATACCGAGAAAAAAGAGGCTGGTCGTGACGTCAGTCACGACCAGCCTCTTTAAAAAATCAAACGGTAATCATATAGCAAGACGTCTGTCCAAAGCCCTTTGAAAACGATAGAAACAGGTTTTGACTTTCAAGGACCGGGCGTTTTTTTGCCCGGTTTTTCTTATTAACAGGATGTTTTTTAGGGGAAAGTTACGATTATTCACGTTATTCACCTCCAAGTCTTTCACTTTTTTACAGTGAAATTGAATTAGGTGAAGCAAATGTCAATTGGAAAAAAGATGGTACGGTAAAAAAACAGACAGTTTTGAATTAGCAAGAGAAAAAAACAAATAACAGTTAAGACTGGCCAAGAAGACCATGTTTCTTTAGATAGTCAAGATTTTGAAATTTTAGATTTTACCGTTTCGGTTTGGAAAGATAGCGAAGAAATACAATTAGATGTAAATAAACATAAAAAATTTAATTTCCCCAATGAAAAAGGTGAATATTTAATTGAGGTTAATCTTACTTCTGATTCTGGAACGGCTCAATATGTTGGAAATATTTTAGTGAAGTAATATTAAATGCTTAAGAAATACCTGTCATGTAAATGGTAGCCGAATCTTCAACTAAAGTTAGAGAACCAATCCTGCCCCATTTTCTGTTCTATTTATGACACCTCCAATAGCCTTATTTAATGTTTTTATTGAACAAAACCCCGTTGGCTTAATGATTATTTGAAATAAACTTGGAAATCGCTTGTTTTTCAAGTTCGTCCCAATTGGGTGTCGCAATGTTTAATTGTTGTTTCAACTTATCGAACGAATCAAACAAAGCTGCAATTTCGCGGTAAGATCCATTCATCAATTTCATAAACGGTAATTTATGCATTATTTTTAGACCATAGTATACACTCTGTCTGTGTTTTCGAATAAAGTTAACTTGATTTGCAGGAGTGATAGTATAACCTAATTTTTCTAATATTTGAAACCCCTCGTCCATTACTGATATAGCTTGCTTTAATAGCTTCTTGTCCTTAGATACTTTTTTTAAATCACCATCGTAAAGATAACCAACAGAATTCAAGGCTACTATCGAGACGATATGACTTTTGAGCCAAGCATCCATATCATCATGATAAGCTAATTTAAACTTAACATGTTTAAATGCATTTTCTAGTAAAGGCTTTATTGTGATCTCGCCGTCAAGACTGCCAAGTAGCAGTTGTCCACCTCCGCGTAGGCAAATAATGCGACCGCTCTCTTCTCGGAGTCCTCCGCTAAGCTGAAATCCGAAGATTACATTTTTTGTCATGGTGCTCTTTTCCTGAAGAAGATCTTGCATCCCATGGGCATCGGCATTATTACCGACAAGAACAATATTCTGACTCTGATTCTCAGCTAGAATAGGCAGCACGGATGGGAAATCATTGTATTTCATTACAACAAAAATGAGATCATAAAGATCATCAGGTTGAAGCGCATGGATGACTTTTACTTCATCGATAGTGTTTTTATACTGGAAATAATGGCGAATGACAAGTCCGTGTTTCTTTAATTGTTCAGCACGCTTCCCTCTGGCAAGTACTGTGACATCATTAGTCCCGCGCACTAGGGTATGAGCGAGATAACTTCCTTGAACTCCGGCGCCAAAAACTAATATTCTCATTGTTATATCCCCTCTACTTTTAAACGTTTGTTGTATTTTGACCATTTGTTCAATAAAATAAGATTACCAACATCTCTAACAAGTATCTATAGCTAGATCTATCGGTTTTGTCGGTTTTTCAACAGAATACAATGTATTGATTAAAAAGGGGGTGTCTCAATGGATAGAAGAATAAAAAAAAACCAAACAGCCATTATGAATGCATTAATTCATTTGATAGGAGAAAAAGATTTCGAAAAAATAACGATTAATGAAATCGCAGAGCGTGCTGATGTAAATCGAGGTACCATCTATTCTCATTACTCTGACAAATACGATTTATTGGATAAGTGCCTAGAAGCTCATCTGTACCATTTGATCGAAAGTTGCTCCTCAGTGGATGAAACGGAACCATATCCATCTAAGTCTTCATTGCTCCGTACGCTTGGTCAAATGGAGAAGAATGCTCTCTTTTATAGGAATGTATTAAGCAACAAAGGCATTCCTTCTTTCAGAAACCACTTACAAAAAATGATAAGTAATCAAGTAATGGAACAAATCGTTGAAAATAATTTAAGCCTAAATGAGTTGAGTAAAGATATATTAGTACAATTTTTGAGTTCGGCAATTGTCGGAGTGATTGAATGGTGGTTAACCCAACCAATGCCCTGTTCTGTAGAAGAGATAACTGAACAGTTATGGTCACTGCTCGAACACAATCAGATGATTCTCCGCTCTGAATCTTAATTACGCTATCCAACGCACCATTTCCCATTCTTGAGTGGGCATGTCAATTGCTATTAGTCTAAATTCATCTGGTGTTACCCATTCTTCCGATTTAAACTCTTAACATATGATTCTTACCCAAAGCTTCCATTCCACTATAAAAAGCCAGCACAAGGCTAGCTTCCTAGATCTGGCGTTATGTAAAGGTATTGGAAGGAGCTAACATAAAGTTAGGTTCAAAGTACCGATGAATTCAAGGGAAAAGCGAAATTGCGCTACAAGATTGAAGCGAAAAATAGTGAACTAAAGTACAGACGCGGGTATGATGTAGCCTCATCCACGGGTCTATTTGGCATGAGCATGCAAGGAGCCCTTGCCATATTCTTAAATAGGTAAATCTATACTCCATATTCATTAACGATTAATCAGCCTTTTCCTTTAACAAGTCCTATTTTAATTTCTTTAAGATGAAAATAGTTGTAACAACCATGTGACAGTATAATATTTGGCTGATTGAAATATATTAAACGTATAGAGGGTATTTGCCTCCTTGTATAGAAAGTAATAGAGAGTTCATTTTTCAAAACTAGAATGGAGGAACGTATATGTCAATCGAAGTAAAAAATATTTCAGATTTGAAAACAGTTAACGTATCCAAACTAATTCAAGAAAGTGAAAAAGAAGGGTATCGTTTCGTGTCAAGATTAGCATCAGAATATGAAGATGGAACGCATCGCTTCAGTGAACAGGGAGAGGCAATTTATGGCGCATGGGATGATGATGAGTTAGTAGCAATTGGCGGTTTGTTTCGAAATCCAGCTAGCGAAGCAGAGAATTCAGCAAGACTATTCCGATTTTATACATTACCGGAGTATCGTAGAAAAGGTGTAGGAAGTGAACTATTAAAGGCCATTTCTGGAAATGCCAAGGGACACTTTAAGGAAATAACGACAAAAACAGAATCCGCAAAGGCAGATTCATTTTACCGTGCAAATGGATTTATATTTGACGAGCGTTCACCAGATACTACGCACGTACTGACCTTATAATAGAAAGGGCTTACATGAATGGACAAACAGCAATTAGAAATGAGATTTCCCTTAATCTCCAACATGCAAAACAAAGAAGAAATAATATGGTTTAATCCAAATAAAATAAATTCAAAAGATGCATTAAAAAACGTATCTGTTACAGCCGAAATGGTCCAAGAAGCAAGCGATCGTCTAGATCGCTTTGCATCCTATTTATCTATTGCTTTCCCAGAGACGGCACAAGCAAAAGGTATTATTGAGTCGCCACTTGTGAAAATACCAACGATGGAATCCGCTTTAAAGGAATTTTTTCAAACAGATTTTAATGGTGAATTGCTATTAAAATGTGATAATGCTTTACCAATCTCGGGATCTATAAAAGCCCGTGGTGGAATTTATGAGGTACTCAAAATTGCAGAGCAGCTTGCGATACGAGAGGGCTTATTGAAAGAAACAGATGATTATGCAATACTCTCGACAGATGATTTCAGACAATTTTTTTCTGCCTATTCAGTTGCAGTGGGTTCGACTGGGAATCTAGGGTTAAGCATTGGGATAATTAGTGCGAAGTTTGGATTTCAAGTAACTGTCCATATGTCTAGCGATGCCAAGCAATGGAAAAAAGAGATGCTTCGTTCAAAAGGTGTAACTGTCGTTGAGTATGAAGATGACTATAGTATTGCGGTAATGGAAGGCAGGAAACAAGCGGTAGAGGATTCCACATGCTTTTTTATCGACGACGAAAATTCTGTTGATTTATTTGTCGGGTATGCTGTTGCAGCAAGTAGGTTAAAAGCTCAATTAGAACAAATGCAAATCATTGTTGATGCCCAACACCCATTGTTTGTCTATTTACCTTGCGGAGTAGGTGGTGGACCAGGAGGAGTTGCATTCGGACTAAAGTTAATATTCGGAGATCATGTGCACTGCTTTTTTGCGGAACCAACTAGCTCACCTTGTATGCTACTTGGGCTAATGACCGGATTGCATGAAAATATTTCAGTAGCTGATATCGGACTTGATAACAAAACGGATGCGGACGGACTTGCTGTGGGTCGACCATCTGGATTTGTTGGGAAAACTCTAGAGCAACTCATAAGTGGAAGCTTCACAATTAATGATAAAACCTTATATGAGCTACTAGGTTTATTGGCAGACACAGAAAATGTTCGATTAGAGCCATCTGCTCTTGCGGGTATGACAGGGCCAATTCATATAACTAAACAAGGAGTTCCCATACAAAATGCTACCCATATTGTTTGGGCAACTGGCGGGGGAATGGTTCCTTCTCAGGAAATGCAGATCTATTATGAAAAAGGCAAACAATACCTTCTGAAATAAATTCCTATCCTACTTAGATTTATAAGTAGGATTTTTACAAAAGAAAGTATATAAAAATGCGGTGTACACTGGGTTCATGGAATTTCATGATGAAATATGTAAGTTCAAAATTTCTCCATATTTTCTTGATATATTGAGTAGGTTTAAATGTTAAAATCAAAGCGTATTACATAATAAAAAAAGGTGGTTATGAAAATGAAAGCAGCATTATGGTATAGCGCAAAAGATATCCGTGTAGAACAAATTCAAGAACCTGTCGCAACATCTGGTCGTGTAAAAATAAAAGTTGAATGGACGGGTATTTGTGGTAGCGATTTACATGAATATGTTGCAGGTCCAATTTTCATTCCGGTTGAACAACCGCATTACGTTAGTAAAGATGTAGCACCAATTGTAATGGGCCATGAGTTTTCTGGTGTCGTTTCTGAAATTGGTGAAGGTGTTACTAAAGTAAATGTTGGTGATAAAGTTGTTGTTGAGCCTATTTTAGCTTGTGGTGAGTGTGAAGCATGTAAAAAAGGTAAATATAATATTTGTAAACATTTAGGATTCCATGGCTTATCTGGTGGTGGCGGTGGTTTCTCAGAATATACAGTAGTGGACGAGCATTGGGTACACAAAATGCCAGAAGGACTTTCTTTAGAGCAGGGAGCATTAGTAGAACCTGCTGCAGTAGCACTTCATGCAGTTCGTTTGAGTAAACTAAAAGCAGGAGATAAAGCTGTTGTATTCGGTGTTGGTCCTATCGGTTTACTTGTAATTGAAGCATTAAAAGCAGCGGGAGCTTCAGAAATCTATGCAGTAGAACTTTCAAAAGAGCGTGGTGTGAAAGCGTTAGAGTTAGGAGCAAAAGCAGTTATTAATCCAGCTGAGGAGGATGTCGTTGCCCGTATTAAAGAGTTAACAAACGGCGGTGCAGATGTTGCATTTGAAGTAACAGGCGTTCCAGTTGTTTTAAAACAAGCCATTGATTCAACAACATTTGAAGGTGAAACAATTATTGTATCCATTTGGGAAACAGAAGCTTCTTTCCAACCAAATAATATTGTATTATCTGAACGTTCAATTAAGGGAATTATCGCATACCGTGATATCTTCCCTGCAGTTATGGAGCTTATGACACAAGGTTACTTCCAAGCAGAAACATTAGTAACAAAACGCATTACACTAGATGAAATCGTCGCAGAAGGCTTCGAATCACTAGTAAATGACAAAAGCCATATTAAAATATTAGTAAATTCAAAATAATTTACTGGCTTATAAAGGGATGCTCAGTGTAAATACGCACGAGGCCACTGAAAAACGCGCGTTTTTCAGTGGCCTCGTTTCTTTTGCCGGTTTTTTTATTACTGTTTGCTCTACTATGTATAGAACAAATGTGTTATGCTATATATAGAACAAAACTAGGGAGGGCGACTTCGTGTTTATTGAAATAGAATCTAATTCCGATGTCCCCATTTATTTGCAACTGGCCCAGCAACTTATGGAAGGAATAGTACGTGGCGAATTAAAACCAGGTGACTCGCTACCATCTGTTAGAGCATTTGCGAGCGATCTCGGGATGAATATGCATACAGTAAATAAGGCTTATCACTATCTAGAAGAAAAAGAGCTTATACAAATAGTGGCAAAATCAGGTGTTATTATTCAACCGAATGGTGTTCCGAAGGCATCAGAGGAAAAAAAGCAAAAACTAGAAGCACAACTAAGACCATTTGTAACAGAGGGGTTAGTCCTAAAGCTCTCGGAAGAAGAACTAGTAGTCATAGTACGTAAACTTGTGCAAAAAATTGAGGAGGGGAACGAATGATTATTGCGCTCTTTGGGTTTATCCTATTATTCATCACTGTTTTACAAGCATTTATGCCAAAATTTCTAAAGCCCACGGAAGCATTCGGTGTGTATGTTCCAGATAGCCATGCAAAAGACTCATTGGTGGTAAAACTAAAAAATAGGTATACGATGGTTGTGTTAACGCTCGGAATGATTATTTTTGTGGTCTATCTCTGGTGGGCTTTAACACAAAATCCAGCAGAGGAAACATTAGCTTTAGTGAGTGTAGGAGTTCAGTTTACAACTTTGTTTGTGAGCATTGGATATTATTTTATGATGCATCTTCGAATGAAAAGATTAAAAGAAACACAAGAGTGGTTAAGAGGGAAAAGTGAGGTGAGAGTAGTCGATGTAAAGTTTCAGGAAAAACTCAAACTAATACCCCGTGTTATCTTTATCATTCCTATGTTTGTTACTGTAGGTTTGATCATTTATACATTTATGAAATATGATCAAATGCCAGAGATGATTCCTACTCACTGGGGACCTACTGGAGAAGCAGATGCATTTAGCGAAAAAACATATTTCAGTGTAATTGCACTGCCACTAATTTTGTTCGTTATGCAAGGCATGTTCCTATTAATGAGTGAGGGGATGAAGTTCTCTGGAGTTAGGCTTAATCCAACCAATAAAAAAGCTTCTCTTGCGCAGCAACTTGCATTTCGAAAATATACTAGTTTGTTAGCGCTCTTTATCACTATTGGAATAACGCTAATGATGGGATATTTTCACTTACAAACGATTCATCCCGAAATATCCTCTTCTCTTATCATGTGGGCTTTACCCCTAACTTTTTTAGTATTAACATTTGCGGTAGTCGGAGTTTATGCAATAAAGGTGGGGCAAAGTGGATCTCGGCTAAAAGTAGAAGAAAACAGTCCAACTATAGATAACAAGATAGCTGTTGACGAGGACCAATACTGGAAGGGCGGAATGTTTTACATGAACAAAAACGATCCAAGCATTATGGTAGAAAAGAGATTTGGCGTAGGCTGGACACTAAATTTTGCTCATCCTTTAAGCTGGATTGTATTGTTCGTACCCCTTATACTTATATTTGGCATATCATTTTTACTATAAGAAAAAGCAGCTCCCCAATTATATGGGAAGCTGCTTTTTGCTTGTTTCAAGAAAGAGTATGCTTTTTACTAGGTATCTGTCTAGTTTCAGACGCCAGCAGCTCGACCGGTTCAGACTTGTAGAAAAGGCAAAGAGCGCCTTTTATTCAAGTCTTCCAGCGTTTTTCGCTGCAAAGCGGCGTCTTTCACTTTTCTTATTCAGCGTCGAAAACTTCTACTTTTTCCATTTTAGCGCCATTTTTCATAGCTGTTGCTACTTCAAGTCCACTAGTTACTTGACCGAAAACAGTATGAACACCGTCTAAATGTGGTTGAGGTGCGTGTACGATAAAGAATTGGCTAGAACCTGTATCTTTACCAGCGTGGGCCATAGAAAGGCTTCCTGCTTGGTGCTTGTGTGGGTTTCCAGCTGTTTCACATTTAATGTTTTTGCCGCTACCACCCATACCTGTACCAGTTGGGTCTCCACCTTGACTTACGAAACCAGGAATTACACGGTGGAATACTACTCCGTTATAAAATCCGCTGTTTGCTAACTCTTCAAAGTTTGCTACTGTGTTTGGTGCCTCATTTGGGAATAAATCAAATTCAATTTTTTCTCCAGTATCCATTAAAAAATAACCTTTTTTTGTCATTTAAAACACTCCTTTTTCGTATAAATCCTTCACTATTATAGCATGTATGTAGTGCATTTTCCAAAAATCAGTGCAAGAGAATGGGTTAAAGGTTATTCACGAAGAATTAGAACCAACATTATCCCCTCTCGATAAAATTTATACGAATAAATCTACCGCTTTTACTTCTAACTCTTTCAGTACATGGTCATAAATAATGTAAATCCTTTCAACAGTATTCCCTAATCTTTCAGCAATAACTTTTACATATATAGCTCACTATTTAATAATGGGTAGCATTAGTGCGTCTCAAACCATGTAGGTCAAATTAGGAGATCCGTTTTATGGATCACCTTAATTAATACAAGACGAATGTTTTGATAACTGGAAGGTGTCCCTTTTTCACCAATAAAAATAAAGTGTTCTTCTTTGAATTTAATTCCAATTGAACCCAGTTTTCATTACATCATATTTTATATGTTCTTAATTAATCGATTAAAGTGTCATCAATTTTATAATCCGATAACTATTTTGGTTTTTGGAGTACCAGTACCGTAAATATCTCTGTTACTACCGACTGTCAATGTTTTATTTTTTGAAGTCAATATTATTCCAAGTTAGATCTGAAACATTATTCTCTGCATATACCAGTATAGGCCAGAGTAAAAAGAAAAATATTGTCTGTGATTTTATTTTGTTGTTTGGCAGCACCTAAAAGTCTATTTACCTAAAATATAAAGATAACCGAGTTAAAAATATCATATTATTATGGATAGATTTAAACACTCGCTTGTAGGTTGCTACAACTCCAAAATTGATTGCAGATAACGCTCAAAGTGATTACCAATTTAGAAACGAAATTCAATATTCACTTTATAAATGGCTCATCAGAATAAGTCAAAGAAACTCCTTTACTTGGGATAAAATCAATCTCTTTCTTCTCAAATACACGTTACCTTCACCGAGATTTAGGGTGAATATATTTGATTTAAAAAAGGAGATTGGCTACATTTTGTGAATGATTGGTAGGAAGAGCCGTGTGAGTAAATAGCGCAAGTACGGTGGTGTGACGAGGGAGGAACAAAATCTACCATAAGGTAGAGAGGTTCACTTCCACTTGATTAGTGGAAGTTTTTCAGTATCCACTTCTAACTCAGAAACGTTATTAAAAATAAATTGTCGGATAATTCAAAATACTATTGACAGAGTTATTATTGGGCGTTTATAATTAGTTCAAACATTGAACTAATTCATTCAATGCATTTTGTGAGCGCTTTCATATCTTGGGGAAAGGTAAGGATTTTATGAAACGAAATAATGATCGGAAGAAAAATCTAGCGATATTAATAGACTTGTTAAAAAGAGAAGGGCCAATGACTCAAACTATGATTAAGAACTATACAAATTTCCAAGCCTCTACAATATCCTATTTAATAAATGATTTAAGAAAAATTGGGATGGTAAAAAATTTTGGTGAAACAGTTCAAGGAGTTGGACCTGGGAAACCTGGGAGCTTGTTGCACTTAAACAATGATATAGCTCAATTCATTGGAATATACGTGGAAGATAATCAAATAAACTTATATGTCCTCGGATTAAACGGGGAAACTATCGATTTCACTCAGAGTGTTATTCAAAGCCCTACGGAAGTAGAAAATATATTAATTAACATGGTAAAAAACAAAATTGAAAACCATTCAAATATTAAAGGTATTGGAATAGCAATGAAAGCAATGGTTCTTAGAGGGGATAAAATCCGATTTGGACTTCGAGAAGGAATAATGGAACCTTGGGAGCTTGAAGGGCTAGAGAAACGTTTAAAAACGCAGTTTAAAAGTATTCCACTACTTATTGAAAATGACTCCCATTGTACGGCAATACTTTATCAATATTTGCAAAAAAAGGACAAAATGGATTTGTTGCTATACATGTTGAATAAAGTGCCTTTTGGCATTGGGTGTTCAATATTGATAAATGGAAAGTTACATAAGGGTACTAATGGAGCTTCGGGGCAGTACTATTACAAAGGATCAAACTTCACTAACTTAATTCATGAGTCTACAAATAATAACTTAGTCAACTTAGTAAGAGTGTTGATGCCACACATTTCAACTTCTAGTTATTTAATTGATCCACAAAAAGTTGTATTAACAGGGAGTTATTTTAATAACGTATCCCTTAATCAATTGAAGGAAGTTAAAAAGATTATAGAAGAATACAATATGCCTTATGAATTTGAATTCACACAAGGAAATATAGAGCTTGATCCTGGAAAAGGAGCCGCTTTCATTGCGATCAATAATTACATCGAAGATATTATTTCGAAGGTAGGTGCGAGATGAAGATAAATAATACAGTTCTATTTATTATTAAAAGATTACTAAAAATGTTATTTACCATTTGGGTTGTGACCACAATTATATTTTTTTTGATTCGTCTAATGCCTTCAAATCCAGTTGATAGATACGTTGAAGAACAAATGGTTCAATATGGTCTTAGTGCAGAAGAAGCAAGAGCAAAAGCATCTTTTCTATTCTCCATGGATTTAGATAAGTCGATGCTTGAACAATATATAACCTATTTAGGTCAAGTAATTCGGTTAGATTTTGGTGACTCACTTCTCTCTCCGGGAGTGCCCGTTATGGCTATCATTGCAGAACGTCTCCCATGGACATTATTTACAGTAGGCTTCGGTTTACTACTATCATTTATCATTGGTATTAGTGCGGGTGCAATCTTGGCTTATAGAAGAGATAAATGGTATGAACCAGTTGTATCTGGAATAGCCTCATTTTTAAGTTCAATTCCCGATTTTTTGATAGCTATTTTCTTATTAATCCTATTTGGTGTTGTAGCTTGGGGAGGAGGAAATCCAATACTTCCTATTGAGTTGCTCAGAGGAAATTATAGTATGGATGTCACACCAGGATTTAATTTTGCCTTTATCAAAGATGCTATAATGCATGGGTTTTTACCAATTATGACATATACAGTCTCTCAAGTTGGGATTTGGGTACTACTTATGAAAGGGAGCACAATCAGCACACTTTCAGCTGACTATGTAACATTAGCAAAAGTGCGAGGAATTAAACCAAGGCGTATCCTATCGGCTTACGTAGGAAGAAATGCACTACTACCAATCTCTACTGAGTTTGCTATGAGATTAGGATTTATCATCGGTGGATCGTTAATAATTGAACAATTATTTGTCTACCAAGGAATCGGATTAGAGTTACTGAAAGCGACAAGTGGACAAGATTACCCGCTCATGCAAGGAATCTTTTTGATTATGACAATTGCTATAGTAATTAGTAGCTTTTTGGCTGAAATTTTTTATGCAGTTCTAGATCCTAGAATCAAGGCAAAAGAGGGGAATTAATATGGATCAACATGAACAAGTATTTCAAACCATATCTCAATCGAGCAAATGGAAAAAGATTTTACATCAAGTTCGATATGCAATATTTCATGATGTTTCAGGATTTTTAGGTTTTTTAATTCTTAGCGTTATCTTGATACTGACACTTATAGCTCCAGTGGTTTTTCCATTAGATACTGTATCAAATGTGGGTGCAATACTTCAGCCACCTAGTTCACAACATTTGCTTGGTACAGATCATTTGGGTCGTGACATTTGGGCCCAAATTGCAAATGGTGGCAAGGATTTGTTAATTATGGCGATTATTACAGCTACTTTAGGAATCTTTTTGGGAGTAATGTTAGGCGCATTTTCAGCGATTGTTGGAGGCAAATTAGATGAGGTTTTGTTACTGCTAGCGGATGTTTGGTTATCAATTCCGCGCCTTCCTCTCCTAGTAGTATTATCTGCATTTATTACGTTAAATAGTATGATATTTGCCGTGTTATTAGCCATTTTATCCTGGGCTGGTTTATATCGAACAATTCGCTCAGAAGTCTTGTCATTAAAAGAACGTGCATTTATTGAAGTTTCGTTTATGCAAAATCTTTCAACTAGCCATATCGTATTTAAAGAAATAGCACCAAATTTAATAGGGTTTATTGCAATAAACTATACACTATTGATGAAGGCGGCTATTTATGCACAGGTTGGATTAGTATTTTTAGGAATTCTACCTTTGGAACAAAATTGGGGTGTAATGATTAACCAAGCATGGACCCAAGGGGTTATTTACAGTCCTGACTCAATTTTATATATATTGGCTCCCACTATTATGATTTGTTTGTTGATAGTCTCTCTAGTTTGGATTGGCAAATCATTAGAAGACGTATTTAATCCTTCATTACGGAAGTAGGTGGTTGAACAATGAAAAATGAGAAGTTATTAGATATACAAAATTTGTCTGTATCTTTTAAAACAAAAAGAGGGTTTCTAAAAGCAGTAAATAATGCTTCATTAACTATACATGAAAATGAATCGGTGGCTCTCATTGGAGAATCAGGCTGTGGAAAGACGACTTTGTCTACATCGATAGTCGATATTCTTCCACTTGGCGCAATGATTACTGATGGCAAAATCCTGTATAAGGATGTCGATGAGAAGGTACTTAATCTGCTCGAGTTAAAGAAGAGTAAATTAAGAACCCTATTATGGAGCAAAATTGCAATGATGTTTCAAGCATCTCAAAGTTCATTTAACCCGGTTAAAAAGATAAGAATGGATTTTATCGATACGGTTAAAGCTCATAAGCCTAGAATGTCAGAACGAGAAATAATAAAGAGGTCTGAGGAATTATTAAAAATGGTAATGCTGGATGCCAATCTCGTATTAAATTCCTACCCTCACGAATTATCTGGAGGAATGAAACAGCGCGCTTTACTAGCCTTATCTTTATTATTAGAACCTAAATTAATCATTTTGGATGAGCCAACAACTGCTTTAGATCTTTTAACACAAGAAAAGATTGTTGTTTTACTGAATGAACTCAAACAACAGTATGGATTTAGCTATTTATTTATCACTCATGATTTAAGTATTGTTTCTGAACTAGCTGATGTAGTGGTGACGATGTATGCGGGTAGAATAATCGAGAAATCACCTGTAAAGGAGTTTTTCAAGAATACAAAACATCCTTATAGTCTTGGTCTAATAAAAGCAATCCCCAAACTATCATTAGATCATACTGAGTTATTTTCAATACCTGGTTCACCACCTGATTTAGTAGAAGATACAATTGGTTGTCCTTTTGCCCCTCGATGTGATAGAAGACTTAATAGATGTTCACTTGAAATGCCAAATATGATTCCTGCAGATAATCCTCACCATGAATATGCATGTTGGAATCCGAATAATGGAGATTAAACTATGGGAAAATTATTGAAAGTAAACAATTTGTCAATAAAGTTTAGTCAAAAGAGACAAGATAGCGTCACCATTTTGAGAGATATAGAAATCTCTTTAAATCCTGGGAAAACGCTTTGTGTAGTTGGAGAATCTGGTTGTGGTAAAACGACTTTAGGTAGAGTTTTAGCTGGATTACTTCCCTACAGTTCAGGAACGTATCATTTTTTAGAAAGCGAAGTTTCTGAAATGAAAGGTAAAGACAAAATAGACTTCAGAAAGAATGTTCAACTAATCCATCAAAATCCATATGAATCATTAAATCCAACTTCTATGGTTTTTGATATCATTGCAAATCCAATTCGAAAACATAAAGGAATAAAAAATACAACTAAATTATATGCCGAAGTAACTCGATTACTAGAAAATGTTGGTTTAACACCCGTAACTGACTTTGTAGATAAGTATCCATCTCACTTGTCTGGTGGTCAGCGACAACGTGTTTCAATTGCTCGTGTTCTAGCAATGGACCCTAAGTTTATTGTGGTGGATGAAGCTACTAGTATGATTGACACATCATTAAGAATCAGTTTGTTAAAAACGCTGAAAGATATCCAAGAACGAACGAATATTTCCTATTTTTTTATTACGCATGATTTAGCTTTGGGAAGATATTTTGCCCGAGATCAAGAAATGATGGTTATGTATTTAGGTAAAGTGATTGAAAAAGGGAATACGGAAGATTTCATCCACAATCCATTACACCCTTATAGCAAAGCAATCTTATCTGCAGCTGCTGGCAATTCTGGTTTACTTGATGAACCATCTGAGTTTGAGAATTACCAGTTGGGGGGGACAGAGATCCCTTCTTTCAAAAATATCCCTTCAGGATGCCCATTACACCCTAGATGTCCGCAAAAAATTGAGGGTCTTTGTGAGAAACTTGTTCCAAAATTAATTGAAAAAAGCGATGGCCACTCTGTTGCGTGTCACTTACATGATGAACAAAAATAATCTAGTCATATTTTGATAAATACTAGCTACTAAGGAGGAAATAACATATGAAAAGTTCAGTAAGATTTGGAAGAAAAATTTTAACACTACTTGTACTGGTAACCCTCGTTTTACTCGTATCAGCTTGTTCAGATCGTGATGATTCAAGTGAACTAAAAACCCAAAAGGTAACAGAATTTGCAGGGGGATGGCCATATGCAACTGTCCCAACTGGCCACTTTAATATGTTTGTTGCGAATGCAATTGAATTAAAATTTTATCGTGAACTGCATCAATTACCTTTGGCTACATATAAAGCCTCCAGCGATGAATATATGCCGATGTTAGCAGAGAGTTGGGAGTTATCAGATGATAATCAACAAATTAATATAAAACTTCGCGATGATGCTACGTGGCAGACTGGTGAAAAATTCACATCCCAAGATGTATGGACAACTTTTATGACCTACAAGTTAGTTGGAAATCCAGTATGGAATTATATCGAAAATGTTGAAGTGATTAATGATACAGAAGTTTCCTTTAGTATTAAAGAAGAAACGACAATGATTTACCGCTATATTTTAAGAAAACCTATCGTGGATTATAAAACGTATGGCACTTATGCAGATCAAGTCAATGAACTATTGAATGAAGGAAAGGATGAAACTTCAGAAGAGTGGAAAGCGTTAGTTGGGGAATTCAATAACTTTAGACCAGATGTTGTGAATGCTACAGGTCCCTATTATTTAGACCCTTCAAATGTTAGTCAGTCTCACGTTGAATTAATCAAAAACGATAAATCATTTTTAGCAGATACTGTTAATTTTGAAAAAGTTCTGGTTTATAACGGGGATGTTCCGGATTTAACACCATTAGTATTAAATAAAAGAATCGATTACCTCACGCATCAATTCCCTCCAGCATCCATGGAGACGTTTAAAAATGCTGGCTATGGAACGATTGAGTTGCAAGGTGTTGATGGATTGGCGGTATATTTTAACTCGGCGAAAAAACCTTTAGATCAAGTTGAAGTTCGACAAGCCATTGCTCATGTAATAGATCGGGCAAGTGTCGGCGAATTGGCATTACCGGGAATTACTAAAGGTACAGAATATGTTACAGGTCTAGGAGATTTAATGACAGAGACTTGGGTGGATACTTCCAAACTAATTGACTACTCAGTTGACTTTGATAAAGCAACTGAATTATTGCAATCGGCAGGCCTTACCAAGACGAATGGTAAATGGGTTCTAGAAGATGGAACTTCTCTAAAACTTACAATTCAAGCACCATCAACTTGGACAGATGCCGCAACTGCGGCAATGGAAGTTGCTCAACAACTAACGGCTTTTGGTATTGAAACTTCGTTTGATGGCATCGATGCCCTAGTAAGACAAACAAATATCAATGACGGTAATTTCGACCTAGCTTTATCTTTCTTTGGCACTGGACAACCACATCCATTTTTCGCCTATGAAACACCGTTGCTTATGAGTAATTTAAATGCACCAAAAGGAATGGGTTATTCAATGACGCAACAAACAGAAAGTGTAGGACATGTGGATTTAGCAGAATTGTTAAATCAATCTACACAAGGTTGGGATGATGAGAAACAAAAAATGGTTGTTGAAAAAATTGCCTACACAGTAAATGAGACAGTTCCATATTTACCGATTTATTCAAAATGGGCACAAAACATCAGCAGCGAAGGACTTCGAACTGATTGGGGATCAGATGAAGACTTATATCTAAACAGTGCGGGTGATGATAACTTTGCAGTAATCAAAATTCTAACAGGCGAACTAAAACCAATCGAATAAAAATTCAATCGGCTGGGACAGAACTTTCAATCTGTCAGTCCCAGCTTTTTATAAGGAGAAACTATGAATTGTATTCCAGCAATTAAATGGAAAGAAAAAAAGGATGTACATTCTAGATTTAAGGACTTCAATTTAATAACAACACCATCAATAAGAGGAGAATTAATTTGTAAACTTTCCCAGTTTACATTAGATAGTAGTTCTTCAAATCAACTAAAGTTAGAACTCTTGGAAACAATAGCTAATTCCTCGGAAGAGTTTAGCATAAAGGTTGAAAATCAATCGATTAAAATTGAGAGTCCCTCTCTAATTGGCTTACAACATGGTTTAAGCTCACTTAAAATTCTGCTATTTACAGGACAGAACAAAATAAATCATGGAGAAATATATGAGTTTCCTCAATTTAAAAATCGTGGATTATTTCTAGACGTCTCACGTGGAAAAATGCCTACAATTGAGTATCTAAAAAATTTAATCAGTCTGATTTCAGATTTAAAATATAATATTTTACAACTCTATTTTGAAGATAAATTTTTCTTATCCACTGATCCAACTATTGGACAATTAACTGGCTCCTATTCCGAGCGGGAAATTAGAGACCTAGATGCTTGGTGTAAACTCAATAAAATTGATCTACAACCTTGCTTTCAAACATATTCTCACATGCATGGCATTTTAATGCTTCCTGAATATCATCACTTGGCGGAGAATGAAAATTTATTTTCGCTAGCCGCCGGAAATGAGAAAGTTTATGAGTTTATTGATAGGGTTTTTTCACAAACACTCAAGTGGTTCTCGTCAACTTCTTTAAATATTAACATGGATGAAGCATATGATATTGGGACTGGCTATTCTAAGGACGCAGTAGCTGAAAAAGGTAAGGGACAAGTATATTTTGAACATATAGAGGCAGTAGCCGCTATTGCTAGAAAATACGGGGTTCAAAAAATAATTATATGGGGAGATATTGCACTCCGGTATAAAGAACTGTTACAAAATTTGCCGGAAGATATTATCGTATCAGATTGGAATTACAATCCACTGACTAAATTCCCATCCTTAGATATACTTGAAAATTCTCAAATCAATTATTGGGCAGCTGGTGGAGTGAGTAGTTGGAACTCATTATTTCCACGAGTTTATAATACCTATATAAATTTGATTAATTATTCTTCTGAGGCTAAACGGCAAGGGGCACAAGGTTTTCTAGTCACAGATTGGGGCGATTATGGGCATTTTCAACCTTTAGGCTTGAGCCTGTATGGTTACGTAATTGGTGCACAACAGAGCTATCATCCCCAAATAATAGAGCCGAAACTTATAGAAGACCAATCTTGGTCACTTTTATTTCCTGATGAAAAAATAGCTATTGCCTTTCGGTTACTGATGGACTCGAATTTAGCACCTAATGTTCAAACTGATTTCAAATCTATGTCAATTTATTATTTCTTTGATGATCTTTTTGACGGGTTAGCAATGAATGGGAACGAGAGATATCCTTATTTAACGCACGAATCTTTTACTATTCTATATGAAAATGGCTCACAAGCAGAATTATTGCTTGATCAAGTTATTTCAGATTTTGAAGAGATTGAATTGAATTATCCTGATGATGCTTGGAAAGAATTGTTTGGCATTAAATTCATAAAAGAATTAAGGTTTTCAGCAATAATCACAAAATTTACAGGAAATAAAGGCCTTCTGAGTATGAAAATTAAAAATAAGTTTGCACTGGGAAATGTCACAGGTGAAGAAATACTTGAATATATAATAGATGTGAAAAAAATATACAGTGAATTTCTTGCAATTCGTAAAGAGTTTGAGGAAGTGTGGACTTTTCGAGCGAATTGGAAGGGAATTGAAAGTAGTTTATTAATTTTTGATAAAGCTAGTATTCAGTTAGGTGAAGCAGTTCATTGGCTTTCAGACCAATACCGAAGTGTTCAAGTGGGCAACGAATTAGACACCAAGTTCAAAACCTATCTCGTTGGAAAGAAATATAAAATATTATGGACAGCTGATTTCCGTAATATGTGGGAAAGAGCTTATCCTTGGCAGTAAAAAGGAGTAGAAAAAATGAAATATAAATTTTCCCCCCCAGTTAAAAGGCTATCTTTAAAAGATGGCTACTTTAATAGGTCCATTAAGGATGCAAAACCACGCATTTCAGTAGCTTTAAATGATTTAAATATAAAAAATATGCCTAAAGATTTAATACCTGAAGTGGATCATCAACTTAAAGGGTTCCATTATGTTTTAGGTCAAAGCATAATAGAAGATTTTGTAAGTGAATGTGAAGAACAGGCCTTCAAAATAAGTATAGATGAAGACAATATTCATATACAAGGTGCAGATTTAGCCGGTCTAAAATATGGAATGGATACCTTTATACAACTCTTTTATCAAGTTCATGATATGAATTTACCATGTATAGAAATAGAGGACAAACCACAATTAACTAAAAGAGGACTAATGCTAGATCTTTCTCGTGGTAAAGTCTACACACTTGATTATTTAAAAGAAGTTGTGGATATCATAAGTGCCCTTCGAATGAATGTTTTACAACTTTATGTAGAGCACACATTCGAGTTTCAATCACACCCTGTAATTAGTAGAGGTAGTTCTCCATTAACTCCTGAAGATATTAAGGAACTTCAACATTACTGCCATGAAAATCATATAGAGCTACAAGCAAATCTACAATCTTTAGGTCACATGAATCGTATACTCACTCGCAAAGAATATCAGCATCTATCTGAAAGTGAAATGTATTGGTCATTAGACACAACATCAGATGAAACATACAAGTTGTTAGATGACCTCTACAAAGATTATTTACCGTTATTTGACAGTCCGTGGTTAAATGTCTGTTCGGATGAACCCTATGACCTCGGCAAAGGCAAAAGTAAATCGGCTAACAAAGAAGTTGGAGATCTTTACTTGGAACATTTGCTGAAAATTCACAATATTGCCAAAAAATATGGCAAGCGTATCATGCTTTTTGGTGATGTCGTTAAAGAATACCCTGAATATGCCGGCAAAATGCCAGCGGATATTAAATATATTGATTGGATTTATGACCCTAAAGAAATTTATGGAACTCCAAGTTTATTTAACCATTCAGGAATTCCCTATTGGGTAAGTCCTGGTACTGGGAATTGGAATACACTCTTTCCACGTTTTCATGGAAGTCTTACCAATATAGCTAACTTGACATTAGAAGGAATTGCAAATAATGCTGAAGGAATCCTTTTAACTGACTGGAATGACCATGGGGCCTACTCCCAACCTGCTCCGGTTTATTACTCCTATGCATATGCATCCGCAATTGCTTGGTCTGGCTACAAAGTTGAAACAGAACTAATAAGCGAATGGATTGATAATGTATTAAGCTTACAGGGTTACTCTAAAATTATCTTTCATTTAGCTGAAATATATAAAATCCCTCCTATTTGGTCGAAAAATCGAAGTGAATGTGTCATGGCATTATTTGATGAACCGATTATGGGAAAGGCTATCAATGGACAAATTCCGTCCGAGAAAATGAAAGCCTATGATTTAAATCTACCAGAAGGAGTAGAGTATGAGTTTGAAAGACATTCTCAACACCCGCTGCGTCCTTATTTCGCGGTCCCTACTGATGTAACGTTGCAAATTGAGGCAATCTTAGACCAAGTAGCACCGATGATTGAAAAGTTACCAAGTGGAAAAGTGCAACGTCAACTTCAATTTATAGTTTCTGCCTTTCAATTAATAATAGAGAAATTGGAATTAAGTCGAGAAATCATCACTTATTTTGATAGTCGAGAACTTGATTCTGATGACTTTATCCTTTTAGAAGATAAAGTTAGAGTACTAATTAGTCGTTTCACAGACTTACAATTAGAGTATGTAACTCGATGGTTCGAAATATCTCGCAGAGCTGAGATACATATTTCGTTAAGTTATTTTGCTAACATTATATCTCGTTATGTTTACTTACAAGACTGGTTGTCAATTCAAAGAGAAAATATCCAACATACAGGAGTCGATTGGGAATTTTCTACTTATGAAACGGGTGGATACTCTACATTGCCGACCTATTAACCAAAGGAGAGAATAATGATAAACACTCACTTTTATTAACACAGCAATTTAAATCTCAATAACCGTTCCTTTATAAGAAATTAGAAGAGGGGCTGTTCCCAAAGAGTCATCCAAATGACTTTGGGAACAGCCCCTTTATTTATTAAATATTTACTAAAGTGTTGACAGCTAAAATGAATACATGGTATATTTAGTTTGAATTAGAGATACTTTAATTGAAGGTGTCGTAATTAGAGATACATTAGAGGAGTGATACGAATGGAATTAGCAACAGAAAAATTGAATGCCGTTTCCATTATTCTTCGTGCCTCCCAATCGATTCAAGAAGTGATTAGAAAAGATGCAGCTAGAAATGAATTGAATCCTACGGAGTTTGCTGTATTAGAAGTACTCTATCAAAGAGGCGATCAGCCGATTCAAATGATTGGGAAAAAGGTTCTCATTTCAAGTAGTAGTATCACTTATGTGATTGATAAGCTTGAACAAAAGAAGTTTGTTGTTCGTAAAGCATGTCCGGAAGATCGTCGTGTGACTTATGCGAGTCTGACGAGTCTTGGAAAGACACTTATGGATCAAATTTTTCCTAACTATGAGAAGAAGATGGAAGAAATATTTTGTCAGTTAACGGACACGGATATGAAAAAAATGATTGAACTGTTAACAAAAATTGATTGGTATGCTTAAAGTTATATTTTTTTAATAATTAGCTCGTATTCGAGAATCATTAATTCGTTGTAAAAAAGGAGGAAAAGAAATGAACCATTTAAAAGGAATACACCATGTAACAGCGATTACAAGTAGTGCAGAAAAAAACTATGAATTTTTCACCTATGTACTAGGAATGCGTCTAGTAAAGAAAACAGTCAATCAGGATGATATTCAAACGTATCATTTATTCTTCGCAGATGACAAAGGGTCAGCTGGTACAGATATGACATTCTTCGATTTTCCAGGTATTCCAAAAGGAACACATGGAACGAATGAGATTTATAAAACAGCTTTCCGTGTACCGACAGATGCCGCACTGGATTACTGGATGAAACGCTTTGATAAATACGAGGTAAAAAATAATGGTATAAAAGAAGTATTTGGGAAGAAGACTATTTCATTCGTAGACTTCGATGATCAACAATATATGTTGGTTTCTGATGAATTTAATGAGGGTATCGAATCAGGAATACCTTGGCAAAATGGACCAGTGCCATTGGAATTTGCCATTACAGGTTTAGGACCAATTCATATCCGTATCGCTCAATTTGATTATTTTAAAGAAGTATTGGAAAAAGTAATGTTAATGCGTGAAATTGCTCAAGAAGGTTCACTGCATTTATTCGAAGTAGGCGAAGGTGGAAATGGTGCACAAGTAATTGTGGAACATAATATGATCTTGCCAGCTGGTCGACAAGGCTATGGTACAGTTCATCACGCAGCCTTCCGCGTAGAAGATACGAAAGTACTATATGAATGGATTGACCATATGCAAGCATCTGGCTTTGGTACTTCTGGGTATGTGGATCGCTTCTTCTTTGAATCTTTATATGCACGTGTAGCAACAGGCATCCTTTTTGAATGGGCGACAGATGGACCAGGATTTATGGGGGATGAACCTTATGAAAAAGTTGGCGAAATCTTATCATTACCACCATTCCTTGAAGGAAAACGCGAACAGATTGAGGCATCCGTGCGACCGATCAACACAGTACGTAGCACGCTCAACATAGAAAAAGAGTACTTTTAAGGAGGTGAAATAGAAAAAATGGGCTTTTTAAATAAATTATTTGGACAAGAAAAACAACATGAGGAGGAAAAAACAATGACAAAATCAAATATAGGTATTATTTTAGGTTCAACACGTGAGGGACGCGTAAGTCCACAAGTAGGGGCATGGGTAAAAGAATTAGCAGATAAACGTGGGGATGCAAACTACACAATTATCGATATCGCAGATTTCAAATTACCACTTTTAGGTGAAGCAGGCGGAGACGCATCAGGAGCAGCAGCTTGGTCAGCAGCGGTTGCAAAACAAGACGGTTTTGTATTCATCGTTCAAGAATACAATCACTCAATCACTGGAGCACTTAAAAATGCATTAGATTATCTACGTGAAGAGTGGAACAACAAAGCTGCAGGTATCGTATCTTACGGTTCTGTAGGTGGAGCTCGTGCAACAGAACATTTACGTGGAATTCTATCTGAATTACTAGTAGCACATGTACGTGTTCATCCGGCTTTATCATTATTTACAGACTTCGAAAACGGTACAGTCTTCAAACCAGCTGCAGTTCAAGCTGATTCAGTAAACCAAATGTTAGATCAAGTTATCCCTTGGACAACTGCATTAAACACAATACGTAAATAATTTAAACCGATGTAAATTTCTATAAATCACAAAATGTGCAAGAGCATATTTTGTGATTTATATGAATAAATTTTGATCAAAGCGCTATCAAATATATTGAAGGTTTCGCTCAGAATTTATAGTAGAAAGGGAGAGAACTAGATGAACAAGATAGCAGGACATCATCATATTTCCATGATTACGAAAAAAGGACAACAAAACAACATGTTTTATCAAAGGTGTTAGGGCTTCGTAGAGTAAAAAAACGGTCAATCAAGATGATCCTGGAGTGGCACCAGCGTATTGGAGACTTTGGATTGGAAGTGATGAAAATAACAAATCGTTATTATTTTGAGAGTTTATATTTTAGAGAAGAAAACGGTATTTGGTTTGAGTTAGCGATAGACGGACCCGGTTTTACAGTAGATTCTACCATTGAATCTCTGGGTAAAGGGCTAGACCTACCACCATTTTAAGAAGGCAAGCGAGCAGAAATTGAGGCAAAACTAGAGCCGATTGAGTAAGAATCATAGGAAAAAATGAATGTAGTCGACTATACGTGGTTACCGTAAGCTGGTCGATTAGTTATTAAAATTTATCAAATAGAGGAGAAAATAATGATGAAAAAACATAATGGGGGAATTCACCATATTACAGCAATAGTAGGTCATCCACAGGAAAATATTGACTTTTATGCAGGGGTATTGGGTTTACGTTTAGTCAAGCAAACAGTAAACTTTGATGATCCTGGCACATACCATCTATACTTTGGGGATGGTGGAGGAAAACCAGGTACTATTATTACCTTCTTCCCTTGGGCAAATGCTTATCCAGGAAAAATTGGAGACGGTCAAGTTGGAGTTACAACGTATGTGGTGCCTACAGGAGCCCTAGGTTTTTGGGTCAATCGCCTAGCAACATTTGCTATTCCATTTAAAAAAGTAGAACGCTTTGGGGAGCATGTAGTTCAATTTGATGACCCACACGGTCTCCATTTAGAACTTGTTGAACGTGCAGAAGGTGAACAAAACAACTGGACATTTGGTGGTGTAACTCCAGAAGTTGCGATTAAAGGCTTTGGTGGTGTAATACTTTACTCAAGCAGACCAGAAGAAACGGCAAAAACACTAACAGATGTAATGGGGCTAGAGTTGGTTGGAACTGAGGGTGATTATACACGCTTTAAAGCAACCGCCGATATCGGTAATATAATAGATTTAAAAACGATCACTGGCGAACGCGGCTCGATGGGTGTTGGTACTGTTCACCATATAGCATGGCGTGCACAGGATGATGTGGATCATTTGGAATGGCAACAACATGCGATGAATCACGGACAGCAAGTAACAGAGGTAAAAGACCGCAACTACTTTAATGCATTGTATTTCCGTGAGTCAGGGGAAATATTATTTGAAATTGCAACAGACCCTCCAGGATTTGCACATGATGAAACACTGGAAACAATGGGGACACAGTTAATGTTACCTGCACAATATGAACACAACCGTGATCAATTAGTTAATTCGCTTATTCCAATTCAAGTACGTCCAATCGACTAACAGAGGGGTTGAATATATTGATTTCGATTGATCCAAAACAAAATAGTGAACGAGATAATTATAAACTTTTAATTGGTACTATCATTCCAAGACCCATTGCTTTCGTTACCACACAATCGGAGGATGGAATTGTTAATGGGGCACCATTTAGCTATTTCAATATTGTTTCGTCCAACCCGCCCATGGTGTCACTTGCTATTCAAAGACCAAGTGGCCGAGTAAAGGATACTGCTCGTAATATATATGGAAACCAACAATTTGTTGTGCATATTGTGGATAATGAGAATGTAGCGAAAATCAATGAAACAGCAGCCTCATTACCTGCATCAGAAAGTGAAATCGAATTAGCAAATCTAACACTCGTACCAAGTGAAAATGTATCTGTACCTGGTGTTAAGGAAGCAAAAGTTCGAATGGAATGCAGATTAGTACAAGCAATTTCTCTAGGTGGGGAAGAACCTGGTAGTGATTTATTCATTGGAGAAGTAGTCCGGTTTCATATAGATGAAGCAATTTATGAAGACGGGCGTATCGATCCAAGAGGTTTAAACGCTATAAGTCGTTTAGCTGGAACTAGTTATGCAACAATTGGCGAAATCTTTTCAAAGGAAAGACCCAAATAGGGAACAACAATTAAATAGATGATACTAATTATTTCTAAATAGCCATCTTTGAATGGAGAGAATAATTATTATGGAACATATTTTTAAGCATGGAACAAATAGCGAGGGACCAGTCTTATTACTCTTACATGGCACTGGTGGTAATGAACATGACTTACTATCTCTAGCGGATATAGTAGATCCCGAAGATTCCGTACTTAGTGTGCGCGGTAATGTATTAGAAAATGGGATGCCCCGTTTCTTTAAACGCTTAGCAGAAGGTATATTTGATGAAGAGGATCTAATATTCCGTACAAACGAGCTTAATGCTTTTTTAGAAGAAGCTTCAGCGAAGTATGAATTTGATCGCCAAAACAAAGTGGCTATTGGTTATTCAAATGGAGCAAATATAGCAGCAAGCCTTCTATTCCATTTTAAAGATGCACTAAAAGGTGCGATTTTACATCATCCGATGGTACCAAGACGCGGTATAACGCTTCCAGATTTAACAGGAATCCAAGTATTTATTGCAGCAGGAACAAATGATCCGATTTGTCCACAACGAGAATCAGTTGACCTTCAACAACTATTAGAAGATGCAAAGGCAACGGTTGGTGTGAAATGGGTAAATACAGGACATCAGCTCACAATGACAGAAGTGGAAGCTGCAAAACAATGGTATCAACAAGCTTTTAATAATTAATGTCAATGCCGCATTCTTAGCAAGTACAGGGAGTAAATTATTGATAGTTGATAAATAACCCTACATTTGAAGCTTGAAATACTAAAAAACTAATCGGTAACTAAACCGATTAGTTTTTTACATTCTCAATTGTTGTTTGGAAAGGAGAACAGTAAATGAAATTTACTAATCAATCAATCATTGATACTCTATCTAGCAAAAGAACAACGTAATGTATTTCAATTTTATAAATAAAGAATACTTAGTAGGATAATTTTTAATGGACGTTGATGTAGAAAACAATTGGAAAATTTAATCATTGGTGGTGGGAATCTCATTGAAAACTATTCAAAAGATGTATGACCATATAATTTGGTCTAACCAACGTATCCTTGAAACATTACAAAATGGTGCAGATGGAAGTCAAGAGGTAAATCGTTTGTTCTCTCATATCCTATTTGGAGAAAGAATTTGGATAACGAGATTACAAGGATTGGACAGTTCACAATTGCCAGTCTGGGGAGATGTTGATATGGAAATCTGTGCAGAACTTGCTCAGCATAATGAAGAGAGATTTAAGGAGTTTCTGAATAATTTAGTAGATTCTGGCCTGGATAAATTAATATTCTATGGTTTAAATAACGAGCTACCACAATGGATGAGTAGAAGAAAAGGCATCTACTGTTGTGGAGATGCCTTTTTTTCGGTTCTACGTCAAATGTTGGGGTGAAGTAAAATTTCCTTCACCTTAACCAACATGAGTTCCAATCTTTTTATACTTGTGCGTTAGTAATATTTTAGCTCGAAATCTCAAGAAATTTCGATAACCAAATGCGTTTCTTTTAATAACTTTTGTCAAATTATTAATGCCTTCTAAAAAACCATTAGAATAGTTGTAAACAAAGCTATTAAGAATTTCTACTTGCCAATTTTGTAGCGTTTTTATAGCCTTATTGAATTCCGGAATATCCACTTGTTTTACATGCTCATAAAAAG
>NZ_JAIZDB010000041.1 GCF_029533155.1 Psychrobacillus antarcticus
TAAGCACGAAGCCCCCCTCAAGATGAGATTTCCCATTACGCAAGTAAGTAAGATCCCTCAAAGACGATGAGGTAGATAGGTTCGGGGTGGAAGCGTGGCGACACGTGCAGCTGACGAATACTAATCGATCGAGGACTTAACCAAATTTGATTAACGTAACAATGTCGTTTATCCAGTTTTGAAAGAATAATTTTTTATAAATAACTCTTGTAATATTCTATAGAGTTGTTATAATAAAACTTGTCTTTCCATTATTTAAGGAACTTCGTTTAAGTACGCAACATCCATGTTGCAACAACGAAGCCAGCACATCCTGTGCAAGTAAGTCTAGTGATGATGGCGAAGAGGCCACACCCGTTCCCATACCGAACACGGAAGTTAAGCTCTTCAGCGCCGATGGTAGTTGGGGGTTTCCCCCTGTGAGAGTAGGACGTCGCTAGGCACCAAAAGAAAAGTCGTTACCGAGTTATATCGGTAGCGGCTTTTTTTGTTTGTTCTATACTAGATCAGAATAAGTAAAGCCGTAGGAAGTCTTTCTAAAATAGTACGCGAGAAAGTAGAGGGCAAAAGAGTTCGAGGAAGCAAGTGAGAAAGGCTTGGATAAGAGCAGTTGGATTGGCATTAGGTATGTATATACAGTTCATATATCCTTTCCAAATAAATGAGACCGTTGTTTTTTATGTATAATTTTAGGTGGTATGATATGTTGATCAGTTTTGATATATTTGTTTTAATGACTTTTAAAGTAGAAATAAGTAGAAGAACAGTTAATCTGCGCTACTACTTATTTTATTTAAAATATAAAAATAGAATTCACCAGACTTTACCACCCAACAGACTTCTGTTATATTAAATGTAGAACAGAAGTGGAGGGATTTTGTATGAGGAGATTTACAATTGTTTTTTCTTCACTAGCAATTATCTTTATATTGCTTGCTGCGTGTAGTAAGGAAAAAGAGGAGGCTTCAGAGATGGGTTCATTAGAAAAAATTCAAGGTGTATGGGAGGGGTCCATTAATGTTCCCGATCAACCTCTACCAATTGTCGTTAAATTCGAGACAGACAAAGGGACGATTAGTATTCCAGTACAGCGAGTAAGCGATTATCCACTAACAAGTGTGAAATTAGATGAATCTGACTTATTTTTTTATATGAATATTCAAGGCCAGAAGTTAACGTTTGATGGTAAAATTGAACAAGAAAAAATCAGGGGAACATTCACTCAGCAAGGGCAAACTTTCCCTTTTGAATTAGTGAAGGGAAATGAGGAGGAAGTAGAAAAAGATAGTTTGATTGAAGTGAAGGTAAAGGATGGAGCCATGTCTGGTCAATTGGAAATTCCTCGAGGTGAAGGACCTTTCCCTCTTATGGTTATTATTGCTGGTTCTGGTCCTACCGATCGGAATGGAAACTCTATATTATTGCCTGGAAAAAACGATAGCTTGAAAATGCTTGCCGAAGATTTAGCAGTAAATGGCGTGGCAACTATCCGTTACGACAAAAGGGGCGTTGGACAAAATGATAGCTTAGCGGGCAAGGAAGAAGATATGCGATTTGACCAATATATTGAAGATGCTGCTGGATGGGTCCAATTTGCAAAGGATGATGAACGCTTTTCAAAGGTCGGAATAATCGGTCACAGTGAAGGTTCTCTCATTGGAATGGGGGCTAGCCAAAAAGCAGAAGCAGATGTGTTCATTTCCATTGCTGGAGCTGGAAGACCTATTGATCTGGTGCTCCTTGAACAACTCCAAGCACAACTTCCGGCAAACCTAATGGAAGAATCCACTAATATTCTCGAAAAATTAAAACAAGGTGTGCAAGTGAAAACGGTAAGTCCGGAATTGCAAAGTATATTCCGCTCATCGGTTCAACCAAATATGATTTCCTGGCTACAACATAATCCAGTAGAACAACTGCAAAAGTTAAATGGGCCAGTACTCATAGTGAATGGCAATTTAGATATTCAAGTCTCTGTAAAGGATGCGGAACTATTACATCAAGTAAAAAACGATTCAGGTTTACTCATTGTTGATAAGATGAATCATGTATTAAAAGAAGCACCTGCCAATCGAGAAGGAAATATCGCTACCTATTCAAATCCCGAACTTCCATTAGCGGAAGGTTTAATGGATGGTATAGTCGAGTTTATGGAAGCACATGTAAAATGAAGTGATGGTTGAACATATGATGCGGAACTTTAGGAGTCCAGTGCTTTTTAGGGGGAATTGGGATGAGAGAAAATCGTATCCGACTAGATGGAGGGTTTCATAACGACGTTTTTTTCATTGAGGAAATAGGAAAAGTAGTAAGAATCTCTAATGCTAGTAAAACGAAGGAAATGGTTTTACAGGAAATTGAATGGATGAATTTCCTATACGAACAAGAGGTTGCCGTTCCTAAGCCAGAAATGCATTTGGAAGATGAAAATGGGCGGGTAAGGGCGTACTTCGGATTTGTTAAGGGCGATATGTTGGATGCGAGAAACGTATTACATTGGAATGAAAAAGTATTTGAGCAATGGGGAAAGACCTTAGGTAGGATGCATGTTCTATCTAAAAATTTTGAAGTGAAAAAGCTATATCGACCTGCTTGGACAGTTGAGAATACTGATGTGTTTGATATTAGGGAAAACTTATCCTCATGGTTAAAGGATTACTATGACAGGTTGATGCATAGCCTTTGGGCGTTTGAAAGCACGGAAAGTACATTTGGTTTGATTCATAATGACTTTCATCAAGGAAATCTAATCATTACTAGTGATAATACGATTACTACGATTGACTTTGATGACTGTGCGTATAATTGGTATGCGCAAGATATTGCGGTGGCCTTCTATCATGCATATTGGCAACATAGCTCTTACAATGGCAATATAAAAGCTTTTCCACGGACATTTATGGATCATTTTCTTACCGGATATCAAACAGAAAACTTGCTTCATGAGGACATTGTCGAACAAATTCCTATATTCCTAAAACTGAGAGAGATCTTTTTATACCAACTATTTACTCGGAAATGGGATAAAAATAATTTAGAGGAATGGCAAAGTTATACTTTACTAGACTTGGAAGAAAAGATAAAGAATAAGACACCTTATGCAGGGATTAGTGATTTTTCTATATACGTGTGACATCTAAAAGACAAAAAGAGACTAATTCTTGTAAGAATTAGTCTCTTTTTGTTAAATTATATAGTAGTTTTACGTTTTTTGTTCTTCGAAATGGTGGCGATTGTTGGAATACACATACCAAATAAAATCACGATTATTCCTAGAACTTGTAGCCATGATAGTGCTTCACTCAATACAAGTACTGAAACGAGAACAGCGACCGGCAACTCCATAGCGCTCAAGATAGAAGAAACTGCGCCACCGACTTTAGGTACTGCAATGACAAAGAAGTAAATCGGAATAATAATCCCTAATAGTCCGAGAGCTAGTCCATAAAATAGTAACGGTTCTGTAAAGAGTTTTCCGTTCCATACAATCTCTGGGCTCTGGAAGAAAAATATTATTATCATTGCGATAAAAGAGACGAATAGTAGACGGGTTGTTGTATTCATGCCCTCGACTTGCTTCGTGTTAACATTCATATTTAGGGAGAATGAAAGAGCTGCTGCAAAACCATAAACCCAGCCTCTCCAGTCGATACCACTTAAATCGACATCAAGAACACCAGCGGCTAAAATTGTTCCTGCAAATAAAATAATCAGAGAAATAGTTTCTGCTCTAGAAGGCAGTCTTTTTCTCAAAATACAATCTATAAGCGTTCCAATCCATGTAAATTGGAACAGCATAACTACTGCAAGAGAGGCAGGCAAGTATATAAGTGACATCCCATATACAATTCCTGTAGTAGCGGTAAATACACCAGCCAGTAAAATGACCTTATAACCTCCATATAAGCGTGGAAGTTTTCGTTGTGTAACTAGGTAAAAAATAAACGCCAACATAAATCCAACAATATATTGACTAGAAATCGCTTCAGAGGCTGTATAGCCGTCACCGATTGCTAGTTTAACCATAGTTGATAAAGTCCCATAACAACTTGCAGCAAATACAACCATTAGGGGATAAATCCATAATTTCATAAAAATTTCTCCTTTAATCTGCGACTATGGCTTTAACCATATGATGAAAAGGCTCACCAATAATTGTCCAAGGACATAGGGTAACAAATCCCAGACGATTATACAAGCGAATTGCGGCATCTTTTTCAAGCTCTACATTCAAGGCTAGTTTCCCGCCACCTGAATTCTTTACTAATTGCTCAGCATAGCCAAGTAATTTAGTACCTATACCATGGCCACGATATGTCGGGTCAACTACAACCGTGTCGATATACCACTCTCCAGGGGCAGTTTCGGGGTCGATTGTGACGACAGTACCTTTCTTGTTAGATAGATAGGCTTCTAAATTTGCGTCGAGGGTAATTGACTGTTCAGCGGTATAAAAAACCAATACTCCTGCAACATGTCCATTCATTTCTGCGATATACGTATATAAATAGGAATGTCGATTATCGGTACGTGTAAATAGTTGTATGAATTCTTTGGTAATGGCAGCTTCTTCAGTTTCACCAGTCATTTGCATTGAGATGTCTCCAATAGCTTCCATTATAAGTGGAATAGCTTCATATGCATCTTCTTTATTAGCTTTCCTGATTAATGTTTTCATTTCATATTCACCTTCCAACTCTTAATTATACCAAAGAAAAAATAGAACGATAAATAATAGAAAAATTAAAAAATAGTTGAAACTTTTCTGTTCTATATATAGTAGAATAGAAGAAAGAGAAAGGGGGAAATAACTATGGACTTGAATTCAATACCTTGGATGCTCATCTTACCTGTATTAATCATTCAACTATTATTAATCATTGTGGCAGTAATTGATTTGTACCGCGTAAAGTACACCAACGGCCCGAAGTGGATGTGGGCACTTATTATTATCTGTTTCAGTATAATTGGACCTGTTATTTATTTTATTGTGGGGAGGCGAAATGAATGAAAACACTACTTCATGTGCATGGGTTAACAAAGGAATATGGCAAAGAAAAAGCATTAGATCAAGTTACTTTTTCACTAAATAAAAACACTGCTACGGCTTTGATTGGACCAAATGGTGCTGGTAAGACAACCGCGTTGTCTATGTTAGCGGGACTTTTAAAACAAACGAGTGGAACGGTAGTGATTGGTGCAGATTTAAAGGGAGATATTCGAAGAGAAATAGGCTTCTTGCCACAGTATCCACAATTTTATTCGTGGTTAACGGCACTCGAATTTACAGAAATGGTAGCAAAGTTAAGCGGATTAGATGGGAAAAATGCTAAATCACAGGCAGAAAGAACACTCGATTTTGTGGGTTTAACAGATGCGAAAAACAAAAAAACAGGGACATTTTCAGGAGGTATGAAGCAACGACTTGGGTTAGCGCAAGCAATTGTTCATAAACCTGGATTGCTTTTGTTAGATGAACCTGTATCTGCTTTAGATCCGATGGGTAGACGTGAAATTATGAATCTACTGAAAGAATTACAAGAACATACGACTATTTTATATTCCACTCATATTTTAAATGATGCCGAGGAAATGACCGATCAGTTGTTGTTTTTAAGAAAAGGGCAATTAGTGGAGCAAGGATCGTTGAGGGAAGTACGAGACAAGTATGCAAATCCACTGTTTAAAATCCTCTTTGTAAACACGGAGGAAGCAGCAAAGTTTGTCGAAATGAGCCCATGGCCAGCTAGACAGGAAAATGAGGTTGTTTTAATACATTTGGAGGAAAACAAACCAGGGATGAATGAAGTATTACAGGTACTTGCTAAGAGTAATCTACAATTATCAAAGGTAGAGCGAGCGTCTGCCACCTTAGAAGAAATCTTTTTGCAGGTGGTGAATAAGCATGAATAATTTCTCTATACTGTTTCGAAAAGAGTGGCGTGAAAACGTTCGTAACTTTAAAATTCTTTGGATACCTCTCGTGTTTATATTATTTGGTATTTCTGAACCGTTAACTTATTATTATTTGCCACAAATTTTAAATGCCGTCGGAAATGTGCCTAGTGATATGGTTTTTCAGCTGCCCGAGTATACACCTGATCAAATAATTATGTCGACAATTGGTCAGTATCAATTTATCGGGATGTTAATTGTGGCGTTTGGATTTGCT
Source organism: Psychrobacillus antarcticus (assembly GCF_029533155.1). Classification (GTDB taxonomy): domain Bacteria; phylum Bacillota; class Bacilli; order Bacillales_A; family Planococcaceae; genus Psychrobacillus; species Psychrobacillus antarcticus. Next base: position 6,173 of record NZ_JAIZDB010000041.1, read on the forward strand.
GGAATCATTGCTAGGGAACGGAAAAATGGGACGGCTACTATGTTATATGTAAGACCGATTTCTTATACAGGATATGTGTTTAGTAAATTAGCTATTATGGGCATCTTGATAATAGGAAGCGCATGTATTGGTCTTTTAGCGAATGTCTATTATACGAATGTTTTGTATGGAGCGGTAGATGCAGTTGCGTTTATTGGGTTCTTAGGAACGTATAGTATTTGGTTGTTATTTGCTATTTGTGTTGTGATTTGTTCCAGTGCGGCTTTCTCTACAGGAATAGCTTCTGTTGTATCCATACTCTTACTAGTAGTTGTGCAATTAGTGGATAGTCTGTTAGGTACTTATTGGACCATTTCACCTTGGAAGTTACCAATGTATGCAGGGCAAATTCTAAATGGAAATTTAGACAAAACACCATTTTTCTGGAGTTTGACTGTAACGGTAGTGGTAGTTGTGTTGTTAGTAGTATTAGCGGTTTATCTAGCTAAGAGAAATGTATCTAAAGCAAAAATATAGTAGTGGGGTGAATTGGTGGCAACTCGTAATTCTGATCGATTTATAGTATCTTACAACCGAATAGATCAATTGATGAAAGACCTAATTGGTACGAATGAACATATGGCATTCTTTCGATTAATTGACTTTGCTAAAAAGAAAAATGCCATTATTAGAAGATACGAGGCAGATTTACGAGAATATGGGGATTTAAGAAATGCCATTGTTCACCATCGTACTTCTTTGGAATTTGCCATTGCAGAACCTCATGATGAAGTTGTGGCAAAAATGGAGGAAATTGAAGGGGCGTTAGCCAAACCGATTACAGTCGCTCAAATGTTCCGGACAAATGTAACGATCTTTCAGGAGACGGATTCACTTAGCTATGCCTTAAAGGTCATCAAAGATAAAAAGTACAATCAATTTCCTGTATACAAAGGGAAAACCTTTAAAGGACTTATCACCCCGGTAGGGATTACTAAGTGGATGGCTAGTAAGGTGGATTCTGAATCCTTTTCGAGAAAAAGAACAATGTTATCAGAAATACTAGCACATGAAAGTAATAGGGATAATCATCGATTTGTACAAGCGGAGGCGTCCGTATTTGAAGCTGTAGAAATATTTAAGGCCGCTGTAATTCGTGGGAGACGCTTAGAAGCACTTCTTATAACAGAAGATGGAAAAGCAAGTGAAAAATTAATTGGAATTGTAACTCCTATGAGTTTACTGAAGATAGAATAATTCTTACAAGGTAGTCTTTTTCTGGGAATCTGTCATAATATTAAGATAGGCACTAAAATGTCTAGGGAAAGTCGAAAAGGGGGGATATTAGTGGATTTAGAAAAGGATCAAGACCAGGGATATAACACCCCTGAAAAGAAAGGAATAGACATGACAGTTGGGGATTGGTTAATTACAATGCTTATTTTGATCATACCAATTGTTAATATTGTCATGCTGTTCATCTGGGGTTTTGGAAATCCCGATTCAAGACGTAATTATGCTCGAGCTTCACTTATTTGGATGGCAATTGGTATTGTGCTAATGCTTATTTTTTATGGAGCAGTTTTTGCATTTATCTTTTCTTTAAATAGCTATTAATTATTTCCTGGGAAATAACATAGTTCGACATGAAAGAGTGTTCCTTTGTAAAAGAAGGAATACTCTTTTTGATGTTATACTAAGAAAGTACAAGCCTAGAGACAGATAATAAGTCAACAGCATATTCTTTTTGATCTTTAGAAAAAAGGAGGTGGCATAGATGAAAATAGCACTCTTTGGAGCAACTGGACGTGTGGGACAAGTTATTCTCACCTTATTACTTGAAAAAGATATAAAGGTTACTGCATTGGTAAGAAACCCTGAAAAAGTGCAACCTCGTGCTGGTTTAACCGTCCTACAAGGCGATGCAAGAAATACTGCAGATATTGTAGGAACATTGGCTGGAGTAGATGCAGTTATAAGTGCACTCGGCACAGATAAGACAACCGTATTAACAGAAGCAATCACACATATAATTTCCAATATGGAAAAGCAACAAATAAAGAGAATTATTACAATTGGTACTGCCGGCATATTGGATAGTAGAGCAGAACCCGGGCTTCTTCGATATCAATCATCCGAATCAAAGCGTAAATCCACAACAGCCGCGCAGGAACATCATAAAGTGTTTGAGCTTTTAAAAGATACTTTACTCGATTGGACAATTATTTGCCCGACTTATTTACCAGTAGGAGCTGCAACTGATGAATATATTGCATTGCGGAATATGCTGCCAGCGAATGCGGTGCAAACCACAACTGGAGATACTGCCTTATTCACTGTAAATGAACTGTTAAAAAATGAGTATATTGGTTACCGAGTAGGAATTATAAGTCCGTGATATTAGGAGAAAATAAATGAAGAAATTATTAATGTTTGTTATAATAGTTAGCGTTTTGTTGTACATAAGTAATAGTTGGATTCAAACTACTGAAATTACTGTGGAGTCAGATAGACTACCAGCTAGTTTTGATGGAGTAAAAATACTGCAAATTTCGGACTTGCATGATGGGACTTTCGGAGACAATCAGGAGAAACTAGTAAAAAAGGTAAAGAAAACAGAACCAGACCTTATTTTTATCACTGGAGATCTAGTTGATAGTAACCGATATAATTTGGATCAAAGCTTAGAATTAGTAAAGCCAATTATAGACCTTGCTCCCATTTACTATGTGACGGGAAACCATGAAATCGCTACGAATGATACCGAGAATATAAAGAGTACTTTAACTGAACTAGGAGTAAATGTACTATCAAATGAAGAGCAAGTGATAGAGCATAATGGGGAAAACATTCGAATTATTGGTATTGAAGATCCTATTAATGGGGTTCTAGTAAAAGAGGCTTTAAGTCAATTTGAGAAAACCGATTTGTTCACTTTAGTACTTTCCCATCGACCTGAGGCTTTTCAAGACTACGTAGATTCTGAATTGGATATTGTTTTTTCTGGACATGCACACGGTGGCCAGTTTCGTCTTCCTGGTCTAGGTGGACTATTTGCTCCCGGTCAGGGTCTGTTTCCTAGCTATACTGCTGGAATGTACACCAAAAACACTACACATATGATTGTAAGTAGGGGATTAGGGAATAGTGTAATTCCCATAAGAGTGTTCAATTCACCCGAGATTGTCCTTGTAACATTAAAAAGTATATAAAATGAAAAGACCGCTGACTAAAAATATAGTCAGCGGTCTTTTTTTATTACCGTTCGTCTTTACGGTCGAAACGATCTTTTAATTCTCCGACTTTTTGCTGCACTTCACCTTTTAACTTATCTACTTTACCTTCTGCTTGTAATTTATGATTGTCGGTTGCGTTACCGAATTGGTCTTTTGCTTCACCTTTTGTTTTGTTCACTGCACCTTTTGCTTTGTCAGATAATCCACTCATGTGTATTCCTCCTCCAATTTTTAACTCTACTATTTATCTACCCTGGAAGAGGAGGTATTAAACTTACTTTATTATTTCAAACTCTTGCAGTATATGATAGAACCTTGCAACCTGGCCTTCTGCTGCTTCTATAAACTATTTAAACCATCCTTTTTCTTTAAATCTGGAAATGGCTTCTATTCGATTTCCAACGTCTAGTTTATCTAAGATTACGGAGATATAGTTGCGGACAGTACCTGTTGTGATAAACAGTTCACTGGCAATCTCTTTTGTGTTTTTTCCATTTGCAATTAACGCAAGAACCTGACTTTCACGCTCTGTAAGAGGGTTTTCTTCCTCGTAAGCCATATCAACAAGCTCAGGAGCATATATCCGACGACCATCCATAATAACACGAATAGAGTTAGCTAACTCCTCGCTTGGACTATCTTTTAATAAGTACCCATTAACGCCAGCTTTACGTGCACGCTCGAAATATCCGGACCTTGCAAATGTGGTTAATATAATAACTTTACAATCACTTTCTTTTAGTTCTTCCGCTGCATCCAGACCAGTTTTAATAGGCATCTCAATATCCATAATACAAACATCAGGTTGCAATTGTTCAATTAGTTTCAATACTTCTTCACCATTATTAGCTTTACCGACAACTTCCATATCTTCTTCTAAATCGAGTAGTGAACCTAGAGCACCTAGCACCATTCGTTGATCTTCTGCAATGACAATTCGTATCATGTCTATTCCTCCTGACTGGGTTGTTGTATAACATTTGGAACTCGTATATTCAGTGTAGTTCCGTTTTTCGAATGAATATCTAGTGTTCCATTCACAAATTCTAGTCTTTCTTTAATGCCAATTAGCCCATGTCCTTTCGACCAATTTACTTTCTCTTCCAAACCTTTTCCGTTGTCATACACTTTTAGCAATGTTTCTTTTGCAGATTGTTTAATAGATATGGAACAAGTAGAAGCGCCACTATGCTTCACTACATTATTTACTGCTTCTTTTAAACACATACTGAGTACGTTTTCTACAAGTAGAGGAGTATTCACTAACTTAGGTGTGCCAGTAACGGTACACTTTATCTGTGCGGCTTTAAGGATTTGATTGATCCTGAATAGTTCATCCTCCAATTTCGTTCCACGCATATTTGTTACGAGTTCTCGAACCTCTTTTAATACAGAACGTGCCGTCTGGTTAATATCTAATATTTCCGTTTTCGCAGCTTGTGGATTTTTTTCGATTAATCGACTGGCTAAATCACTCTTCAGTCCTATTAGTGAGAGCTTTTGACCAAGTGTGTCATGCAAATCTCTTGCAATTCGTTCTCTTTCCTCAATAATAATATATTGAGAAATTTTTATTTGTGCTACTTCTAATTGATCTTCTAGTGCTTCCCGCTGATTTCGCGTATATGAATTAAAAGGCAATAAGATAACACCTATTAAACAAATAATTAGAAAAGGTAAATGAGAGAGAAATAAATCCATCTGAGTAAAAAAACCTATAATTACGGCTACAATAGTAGCGGCTAAATGAATACTATAAATAACAAAGAAGCTTAATCGACTTCTTATATTGCCGATTAGAAAAGATAAGAAGATGGAGAAATATATGTAACCATACAAATAAGTCATCCAAACACTGATGGAAATTTCTAATGCGACAGAAAAATATAATAACCAGCCTTTGGTTGAAAAAGAGAATCGGTACGCAATAAAAAATAGCAATGTTAGTGCTAATCCTATTACAATTTCTAACGGACCGGTGGATCTAAATATAAAAAAGAAAGGGAAAATGCAAAAAACAATCCAAGCATAAATACTTAGCCAGGGATATTTCGGGAATATTTGATACCATTTGGACACGTATTTCACCTTCTTACCTATGTATGCTTAATCCATTATAATGAAAAAACCACTCCTAAGTAATTCTGGGAATGGTTTTTACAGAAATTTTACTTGCTTTCTAAAGTTGAGTTTTTTGAATTTAACTTATCAATATCCAATAAGTGTTTTATCTCTTTGAAGTTCACAAAACTTTTATTAGCTTCATCAAATAGTCGGAAGTGGATAGACTCAAAACTCTTCCGTAAATTAATCGTAGTAGCTTGGTGTAAAGGTGGTGTAGAATCATGAGCTCTTTCTAAGTTATAGTTAGGAACCCTTGGACTTAGGTGATGCACATGGTGGAATCCGATATTTCCAGTTACCCATTGTAAAACTCGAGGCAACTTGTAATAAGAGCTTCCTTCTATAGCTGCTTTTACATAATCCCATTCGGATTCATCTTCAAAATAAGAATCCTCAAATTGATGCTGTACATAAAATAACCAAATTCCAAAAGCACCTGCAACGAAGAGGATAGTACCTTGGATGATCGCAAATGCTTGCCATCCGATTAACCAAATCATCAACGCATAAATAACAATTACAGAAATATTGATTAAATACGTATTGTTACGTTCTTTGCTACGGGCACCTTTCCGGTTAAAGCGATTGCTAAATAAGAACAGCAATGCTGGTCCTAAACCGAACATAACGATTGGATTTCTATAGAGACGATAAGAAAGACGTTTCATCGGTGATGCTTCAATGTATTCTTCGACTGTCATCATCCATATATCGCCGACTCCACGTTTGTCTAAGTTTCCACTAGTAGCATGGTGGATATTATGCTCACGTTTCCATTTTTCATAAGCGAAAAGCGAAATGATTCCGGTAATTGTACCAGTGATATCATTGGCCTTTTTATTTTTGAAGAAAGAACCATGTGTACAATCATGAAAGATGATGAATACCCGAACGACAAATCCAGCAGCGATAACAGACAAAGCAACGGTTAGCCAAACAGACACATCTAAACTTATATAAGCTAAAAACCATAAAATAAAGAATGGTGGGATAGTGTTAATTATTTGAATAATACTTTTTTTCATTTCGGAGTTTTCAAAGGGTTTTACATTTTTACGTAATGCTAGTGTTTTTTCTCTGCTCATAATATTCCTCCTGATGTGAATTATTATTTTAATTATAAGAAAAACCACCAATTAGTAGTAGGCATAAACGTCAAGTCTTAAGTATGACAAGTGTCATATAGGACATATAGGTTATAGCAAATTGAAGGAGGAAAGTAGTGCGCTATTCATACAAATTCAAGCACAAAAAAACAGCACCTCAATAATAGAGATGCTGCATACATGTTATTTATCTTATTCTTTACTTTCCTTCAACAAACGTAATGTTTCATCGAATAGAATTTTTCAAGTGTGATAATAACGTTTCAAACCCTTGATATAACTCAATTTATAACATAATTATTTTGACTTATGAAATGGACTGAATACCAATTTGAATACCAAATATCAAAAGTTGATGTATTTTGCGAACTTTTCAGCAGTGTTATCTTTCATCTTTTGCGTAACGTGTGTGTACACATTCATGGTTGTTTTTATGTCGGTATGTCCTATGCGATCCTGCACATCTTTTATACTTGCTCCAGCTTCAAAAAGAAGTGAAGCATGTGTATGCCTGAAGCCGTGTATTGTAATATGTGGGAATTCATATTTCTCTATCAATGTTTTAAGCATATAGTTAGGATAGGTGGTCACATGGTAGCCGTCTACAGCTCTTTTATCTGTGGAAGTTAATACAGGTTGATTCGGATTAAAGGCTGCATTAATTCCATATGTTAAAAGTAGTTTGGTTTGCAGTTTCCGCCACTTCTCTAAAGTTGCTAAGGTTTTGTCATCCACACTAACAACACGCTTAGAATGAGTTGTTTTAGGAGTCTGTAGGTGTTTCAAAGAGTTTTCAGTCACAGCAATTGTCTTGTTGAAGCGAATTGTTTTTTCCTTGAAATCAATATCATCCCACGTTAAAGCTAATACCTCGCCTTTTCTTCCTCCAGTGAAAGCAAGCAATCTAAATAGAACATATACTTTCATGTTTTCATTTTTTTCAATGGTATTCAAGAAATGTTCAAGTTGCTGCTTATCATAAAAGTTTTCTAGTTTTTCTTCTTTGTCCACTTTCGCCACTGGTTTAGGCTTGATGATTTTTCTCATTGGATTGTCATCTATAATTTTTAATACAGTTGCGTGATCTAGGACCAATTTTACATAACTCGAATACGTTCTAAAGTTTACATAATGCTTGGACCATTCATTAATAACCTTTTGACAATAGGATGTATTAATCTTTTCTATAGAAAGAGAACCGAACTTAGGAAGTATGGCCACTTTAAACATATTTACTGTGGTATTAGCGGTTGAAAGTTTCACAGTATGTCTATAGTTTTCTAACCACAATTCATATACCTCTTTAAAACTCATCTTTTTTTTCGATTTAAAACCGTTTGCTTCTATATCAAGCTCTAGCCTAGCTAGTGTAAGTTTGGCTTCTTTCATAGAAGTAAAACCACGTCTAGTTGTACGTTTTGGTTTTCCGGTAAGGGGATCTGTTCCAAGATAAACATTAAACATGTAGGCGGTAGAACCTTCTTTTTTTGTGTATTTTTTTATAGTCGTCACTTTGTTTCTCTCCTTATATGTCCGGGCAAGGGCAATTAGGGGAGAGGTACTATTATTAATAAAATATAGTATTGGCTATTTCCAAAAGTTTTAACTTATCTTCTTCAGTTAAAGTTTTTTCATTTAATGTAATTTCTATTTCTGGATTTAAAAGATATTCACTTAATGAAATGGATAATTTTCCGTTTTTAATTATTTCGCCATTGATATATCGTTTGCCAATAAATGGATTATCATTGTTAGGACTCTGAGAATCCTCGTCAAAAACTTCATCATATATTTTATACATTTTCTCGTTGAGAACATACCCAGCTTTCTTCATAAGAAAATCAAATATCTCGAAATATTCAAATCTACTTGAACTTGAAGAAAGACCTTTTGCAATCTTTTTTATCATATCTGGTTTTGGAGGATTCACTCTTTCATTTTCAATTTGAGATAAGTATGAATGTGAAGTACCTGATAGGTCAGCAAGGCTTCTTACAGTTAACTTTTTATTTTTCCTCAGTTTCTTTAGTTCTGATCCAAAAGAGTTGTTTTGCTCACTCAAATTAATCAAACCTCCTGTCGTTAAATATAGTATAGGTTAAATGATTGAAAAAATAAACAAAAAAGTTAAACAAAATGGTTGAAAAAGTTAAACATATGATATAGTATAGAAAACAGAAGGGCAGGAGGTGACATCAAATGACAAAATTAAAAATTAAAGATCACGAAAAAATACAATCTCGAATAGCTCTACAAGGAGATACTCTAAAATCATTTAGTGTAAAAGTAGATGTTACTAATCAATATCTATCAACGGTTATACGAGGGAAGAGTAATCCATCGCCATTATTAGCTAAAAGAATTGCTGAAAACTTAAACCTATCTATAAATGATATTTTTTTTGCTGATAATGGTTGAAAAAGTTAAACAAAATTTAAGGAGGTGAGTAAAGTTGACAAGTATTTTTTCTGTAGAAACTCAGCAAGAAATGAAGAATGAAATTGTAGAACAGATCATGAAGACAGTTGCAGTTTTGGTTCAGGATAAGAATCAGAAAAGATATTTACGAGTTTCAGAATGTAGCGAGTACGCTTCCGTTTCACTAGGGACTCTAAAAATGTGGATCGAGAAATATAAGTTACCGGTTAGTTGTATTGAAGGTGTTCGCATAATTGATACAAGAGATTTAGATGACTTCATAGCGAAATTTAAAATATAAATGCCGGGCAAGGGCGATTAGAGCAGAATGGAGGGCTTCCACAGTGAAAAGAATACACGTTTACTTTTTCGGTGAAGAAAAAATACATCCAACAGATTTCACAGTATTCTATGGTGGATATGCAGCTTGTTTAATCATCACAGCAATAGCAATTTTCTAAAAAAAGAGGAGGAAATCAAATGTTTAAACCATCAAAATATGTAAACGATATTTGTCCTGGTTGTAGTCCGCAGAAATATATTAAAACAATCTCTAAATTTACGGGTAAATCTGAAACGTATGAGGATTTACCAGAAGCGAATCATCATCTATACAAATGTGTGAAGTGCGGTGAAAAAGTTTGGTTGGATGAACAGTGGATTAAAAATAATGCGGTGGAAGTAGAAGAAAAAAAGAAGGTGAGGAAGAAACGACAATGAGCAGATTCAATTTTGAGTTAAACATCGGCTTAACAACGAATTTACACATAGGTTCAGTGCTAATAACGGACAACCGAACCGGCGAAATGCAGAGTTCAAAGCAATTGGAAGGGACAAGCCGTGATGACCTTGTCGAGAAAGCGCAGGGCTACAAGGAAAGATTTTTATTGAATATGGAGGTTTTGGAGAATGAAAAATAAAAACTACACAGCAGAAGGACTTGCATTAGACCTAGCCAATAATATCGGTTCGTTGGGTGTTTTACTCGAAGATTTAGAACACGCTAGAAATGTTTTAGGAAGGATGGCATCTGAAGCAAAAGACAAGTATGTAGGTGATTGTCAACAGTACTTCTTGTGGGACAATAATGACATTTTACAAATGGTAGATAGTCTAATGTTTCGCTTGCTGAAAGAAATCAACGAGGAATACAAGCGAATTGACGAGTCACAACGCCTATTACGTGAATTAACTAAGGTTGCGGAATTGGACGAAGAAAAAAAGCTCATTACCCACTGAGAATGAGTAAAGAGCAAAAAGTTAAACTTCTAATACTAGTATAACCATAACGGTAAAATATATGCAATAAAAATAAAGGGATTTACACACTTCTAATGTGACTTTCCTTTCAATCGAAGGGAAAAACCAACTACAACCAAGTAAAAATACAGATAAAAGGATTGTCACAGGAAGGAGGCAAGGATATATGGCAATAATTGAAAAAGATAAAATACTTGAACCAGTAATAGAAAACGTGCCAGAAGAATTACAACAGATTCCAAATTGGGTCTTATGGCGAGCTGAATGGAATGAAAAACGTAAGCAATTCGATAAAGTGCCATATCAAGCAAATGGAAAAGATAAAGCGGATTCTACCAATATTCATACATGGGGACCATTTAAAAATATTAAAGAAGCGTATTTGAATGGAAGTGGCGAAGGAATTGGTTTTGTCTTATCTGATAATGATCCATATTGTGTGATTGATATAGATGGACTTGATAGTGTGGAAGTTTTACCTGCCTTAGCGCAAGAAATTACGGACCTATCATATGCTGAACTTTCCCCTAGTGGAACAGGTATTCACATATGGATTAAATACAAGCATGACAACGATAAATTTAAAAACAAAAATACTAAATTAGGTTATGAAATCTATTCTAGCAAAAGATTTATAACCTTCACAGCAGAAAGTACAAACGATTTATCCATTAACGAAGGACCTAAAATTAACGCTTTTATAGAAAAAGTATTCAAACGAGAAGAACAGGTCCAATCTTTTGTAACTCAAAGGAATGATAGTTTCGGAAGAGCTGCTTTATCTGAAGTAGAAATTACTAAGATAGCTTGTAATAGTCCTAAAACAGGCGAACGATTCAAAAGTTTTTTACAGGGAGGTTGGGAGGCTAAATATAAAAATGATTTTTCAAGTGCGGATTTAGCATTTTTAAATGATTTAGCTTTTTGGACCAACTGCGATTATGCAATGATGGATAGCATTTATCGAAAATCTTCCCTAATGCGCGAAAAATTTGACAGGCCACAAAATGGTACCACGTATGGTAATGAACAAATAATGAAGGCTATTAAGGATTGCGCTAATACATTTAACCCTCCTAAAGGTGAAGAAGAGAAAATAAAAGGTTCCTGGTGGCGTCCTAACGGAAATGGAACTTTATCATTCTTACATCAGGTATTAGCAAAAGAAGTCTTGGAGAAATTTCATATTGTACGATATCCAAGTCCTCACAGTGATTTATATTATTACAATCCTAAAAAAGGGATATATGAACAAGATAAATCAGGTCGACAGATTAACGGTATTATTCGAAAGTTTGACGAAGATTTAAAAAGCGGACAAATAAAAGAGGTCCACAATTTCATAACAGATATGTCGCCAATCATTAATAAAGTAAATGAAAATTATATTGCCTTAAAAAACGGCATTTTGAATTTTAAAACTTTTGAAATAGAACCGTTTAATCCAGATGTTTTTGTTTTACAAAAAATACCCGTTGAATATAAGCCTAATGCCTATGATGCTTTCGTTGAATCCACTTTAGAGAAAGTGACAAGAGGGCACACAGCCAGTATTGAAAATATTAAAGAAATCTTTGCATGTGTTCTGTACCCAGGTGTACTAGTTCCCAAAATTCATTATCTACTTGGTCGAAGTGCTCATAACGGAAAATCATCAATTTTGAACTTGATACATCAAACTTTTAATAAAGACGGCGGAAACATTTCAGCGGTAACACCCCAGAAACTAGCGAGCAACGCATTTGCCGGATCTTCTGTATTTGGCAAGCTAGCAAATATTGTGGACGATAATCCGGAATCTTTGATAGAGGATAGTGGACTTTTGAAAACAATTGTCACTGGTGGCTTTGCAGAAATCGAGAAAAAAGGAAGAGATTCTGAAACGGTCCGTCTAAGTGCAACATTCATTATTGCTAGTAACCATTTCCCTAATCTTAATGAGAGTGGTAATGCAATTAATCGAAGGTTGAACATTATTCCTTTTGATCATAACTTTTCACTGGATGAAGAATGTTTGCCAGATGAGGAAAGTATGCGGTTAATCGCTAGTGCTTCAGCTAGTGAATATGTTTTGAAGCTAGCAATAGATGCTCTAAAACGAATGATGAACAATCCATCGTCGGACAAATTAACTGTAAATGATAGAGCGCAAGAAGCAATAAGTGCATTTGCGGAACACAATGATCCAGTCGCTGACTTTTTCCATGAATTTGATGAAGAATACTTTAATGATGTGCGTGGTTCTCGAACACTAACGGATTATGAGAATTGGTGTCGTGAAAATCGCATTCCGCCAATGGAAACAAAGAAGTTTAAAGAAGTTGTTAACACGAAATTTAATATGGAATGGAAAGATAAAACAATAAGTGAGAGCGGTTCATGGAAAACTGTTAAGGGTTTCAAGTCAAAAATCAAGAAATAGCAATAAAGCAACAAGAGAGCAATAACAATAGCAATAAGATAAACCCAGTAATATCAAAGGTTTCAAAACTATTTATTGCTATATTGCCGTATTGCTGAAATTTACTCTACTTCTATATATATAGGGTGTTAAGGCAAATAGACATACCACTTTTTATATATTTCTTTTAAAGTAGCAATAAAGCAATAAATAGAATAAAAGAACTAAAAAACTTAGTAATATCAACAGTTTTCCCTTATTGCTTAGTCGGCAATAAGTCAGCAATAAGGGCAATGAAAAGGAGGAACTAAATTTGATAAAACAAAACATATTCACACTCAAAGAAACAACTTATTCAAAACCTACTGAATTATATTCAGTTGTTGAAAGGTGTGTCATCTGTAATCAACGTCATATTCATGCAGCTGAAGAAGGGAACGTTTCAGCGCATTGTATCGACTTGCCATACAGAGGATCTTACGATTTAGTGATAGATCGTGAAAATGTCGATAACCTTCGAATGATTGAAAAATATAACATTCAACTTCAAAAGGACAAAAGGCGAATATAAAAGGTCGGTTTATTTTTAAGGAGATGAGAGAAATAGAAAAATACATTTATGGCTTAGCTGCTGATTTTAAAAATGTTTACGTTGACGTGAAAAAAGGTTTAACAGATTTTTGCTATCTAAATGATGAAAAAGTCAGATATAGCAAGGATATCGCTTTTACACTTGGACATGAACCAAAGGAGTTTATCACCAGTATCCTAACGCAAAGTGAGAATGGAGAATTGATTTTAGTTGAAAAAGATGGGTTATTATTCTTCAGATTTTCACCTAAAAATGAGCATGGAAACCGTATTTTTAGGTACGTAAAACAAAGAAAGTTACGTCAATGCAGTTATATGTATAAAAAAATGAAGCGTACTAGGGATTTGAAGAATGAAAGCAAGTGTGGTGTGGAGGGTAATGAACGAATTTACAAAAATGAAGGTGTTATTTATGAGATTTGTCTAACCAATACACCTAGAGATACAGATACCTTCTGCACTACAGATAAACATCATCCAAGATTAAAGTGGATTGTGTGGGAGCAAAACATCACGCTAAGCGATGAAGACCACTGGAGAGAACATATGGAATGGGATGCATTTGGTCAAGAATTAAAAGATATGGGAAATCGTATCGAACAATTAGATCGACAACTAATAAAAATGGAGGTAATGAGCAATGGTAATGAAACAAGTAAAGGAAATTAAACAATCAACAACTGATCAATTAAACGGTATTGGTAAGCAAATAGAAGAATATCAATCTGAAATCGAAAAGTACAAAACAGAAAGAATCACAATGTTGAAGGATGGTAATGGTGCAAAAGCTATCGAGATACAACGAAGCATTGATGCGTTACAACAGTTTATTGATGCATTTGACAGTGACATTGACAAAGTAATGATTGAACGTTCATCTATTGATGCTCTCATAGAAAAGGAAATCATCAAGTATTTAAAAGAAAGAACAGGCCTGCTAAATATGTATAAGGAAAAGGCTGAAGAACTTAAACCTATTCACCAAAAGTTAGTAGATGGTCTTGAAGAAATGTATGGTCATTATGAAAGAATTAACCATATCAATAACTATTTGGAGTACATATCCAATGAGATGAGCAATGAAGCAACAGGGGATCTAAATAAAATTGATTTAGTTGGGTACACACCAGCTAACACAATGCCTTTATTCAGGGAGTTACTAATTCCAAGCGTAAAGGGGGTGAGAAAATGATAAATATATCTGAACATGCTAAAGAAATATTTGTGGAGCAAATCAATGTATCAAGGGAAGTACTTAACAAATACGAACAAGATCACACTGCTGAAGGAACGGAAAAGTTTTACCGACATGCAAAAATACTAGATGACATATGTTCACGATTGGATATTGCAGAGCAAAGCGAAAAAAATGCTAAAGAAGTTGGGAAAGTGTTAGCTACTCTCTAAAAATAAATACCCCCCTCCCATTTTTTCGAAAAATAAAAAAAGCCCTACACCGGTTGTCCCAATCGCTGAGCGCTCGACCATATTTTTAGACAAAGGGGGGTAAAATCATTTATTTGTAAAATTAAGGAGTGATTCCATGGCTAGAATAAAGAATACTAGATCGGGTTCGCACATGGCCAGTCTAGTTGAAAACCAACAGTATCAGCTTTACTGGATTATGAAGCGATTGAAACGGGATAAGAAGCAAAGGTTATTAGTGGAAAGAGAAAAACAAAAATAGGACTCGCCAATTTTGGAGTCACCTAATAATAGGTCTTAAATTGGTACAGAAAAGCTATTAACATATTAAAAACCCATAGATTTCAATGAACAACTTAATAAAAAATATGAAAATAAGAAGGTGAGAATATGACAACAGAAATTGGTAGTTTAGCAGTTTCCCTAAGCATGGATGCATCAAATTTCAACGGTTCAATCAATCAGATGAATAGGCATCTAGGAGCAATGGGTTCTGAATTAAGAGCGGCAAAAGCATTGGGCGCAGAATATGGAAAGTCAATCGATGGTTTAACATCTAAGAAAGAAATATTAACGAGGTCCGTAGGGACTTCTACAGTTAAATTAGAGGCAGAACGTAGAAAGTACGATGAATTAGTAGCAAGCGGTACGGCAAATGAAGCACAACTGGAACGTCAAGCAAGACGTGTAAATGAGGCACAGGCTGCGCATAATCGTTTATCTACAGAATTAAATCAAGTCACTGAGCAGTTACGTATTCAATCCTCAGCTTGGACTCAAAATGGAGAACGAATGCAAGCTTTTGGAGGTCAACTATCTTCTGTGGGTGACAAAGCTACAAAAATTGGTAAAAACTTATCAATGCACGTAACAGCCCCTTTAATGGCAATGGGTGGTGCTGCATTTAAAGCGGCGGTAGATTTTGAAAGTGCGTTTGCTGGTGTAAGAAAAACTGTGGACGGAACAGAAGCGGAATTCCAAGTATTATCTGATGGCATTCGTGATATGGCAAAAGAAATCCCTGCTGCAGCTACAGAAATTGCAGGAGTTGCAGAAGCTGCAGGACAATTAGGAATCCAAAAAGAAAGTATTTTAGGTTTCACTCGAACGATGACGGACCTTGGTGTTGCAACTAATATGTCATCTGAAGAAGCGGCAACAGCACTTGCTAGATTAGCAAATATCACTGGAATGAATCAAAAAGATTTCGATCGATTAGGGTCCAGCGTCGTAGCCTTAGGTAATAACTTTGCGACGACGGAAAAGGAAATTGTGGAAATGGGACTCAGACTGGCAGGGGCAGGTGCTCAGGTTGGCATGAGTGAAGCAGATATTTTAGGGCTTTCAACAGCCTTAACATCTGTAGGAATAAACGCAGAAATGGGTGGTAGTGCATTTTCTCGCGTTATGGTAAGTATGCAATTAGCGACTTCCACAGGATTTACTAAGGTTCAAAAGCTATCAAATGAAACAGGCTTGTCTTTGCGTGACTTGCAAATGATGGCATCCCATAGTGGAAAAGCGTTTGGAAATATGGCTGAAGATATGGGCATGACCAAGAAAGAACTGAAAGCTATTGTAAATGCTGGTGTAGAACTTGAAGGATTTTCTAAAATTGCGGGCATGACGGGCGAACAATTCAAGCAGGCGTTTGAAAAAGATGCAGTTGGAGCAATCGGAAGTTTTATTGATGGACTTGCCAACGCTGAAGACTCAGGAGATACAGCTATTAACATGCTTCAGGAGATGGGTATTACAAGCGTTCTCCTACGTGATAGTTTACTAAGAGCAGGTGGAGCAAGTGAACTGTTTGGTTCAGCTATCAAAGTATCTAATGCCGGTTGGGATGAAAACATAGCGCTCACGAAAGAAGCGGAAGAACGTTATAAGACAACTGCATCCCAAATAAAAATATTGTGGAATGACATTAAAGATTTAGGTATGGAATTTGGTGGCGTATTAATCCCCATCGTTAAAGATGGAATAAATACAATCAAACCTTGGATAAGCTCCTTAGCACAGGCGAGTGATGGAACTAAGAAAATGGCGCTAACTTTTGGAGTATTAGCTGCAGCAGTTGGTCCTGTACTCGTTGTAGGAGGTACTCTATTATCTGGATTAGGCGGATTAATAACAACTGTGGGAGCATTATCAACTAGCATAGGTGTGGCTGGAGGTTTAGGCGCATCACTTTTAGCTCTAGCAAATCCAATTGGACTTACTGTCGCAGGACTTGCTGCAGTAACAATAGGTGCAGTTGCATTATACCGCCATCTCGATCAAAAAGGACTTCCACAGATTGATATCTTTGGTGATAAAGTTTCTGATTCAACTAAAAAAGCGGTTACTGGATTCGTAGAATTGAATGATAAAGCGACTGTGGAATTAAATAAACTTTCTTGGGGTGGAATGGTAGTCACACAAGATATGGCAAATACCATAATCCAAACATTTGATGCAATGGGAGATCAAGTACTAGCAAAAATGACGGAAGATCACAGTGCGCAATTAACTCAGTTAAAGAATTATTCAGCACAATCGAGTATCTTGACAGACGAACAAGAGCAAGAAGCCATTTCAAGATTAGAAGCATTCAATGCAGAAAAAGAGAAGAAGACAGAAGAAACAAATGCTCGAGTGGCAGAAATAGTAAATAAAGCCGTTGAAGAAAACAGAAAAACAACTTATGAAGAAAATGCAACAATTAAAATGCTTCAACAGGAGAGGTTTGAAGCAGGTTTACAAATTCTTTCTCAGAGCGAGCTAGAATTTAAAACGATAATGGAACGTATGAAGGCACAATCTGCTGAAATTACTGCAGAACAAGCTATTCAAACTATTGATGATGCTCGCAAAACTAAAACAGATGTAATCAATGAAGCGGAAAAACAATACGAGGATACAATTGCATTCATTATCAAAATGAGGGACGAAGTAGGTGTATATACTGGTGAACAAGCTCGTCAAATGATTTTAGAAGCACAAACACAGAAAGATGGTGTGGTTGCTGAAGCTGACGAAATGTATTCCGAAGTATTGCGAATTGCTAAAGAAAAAGGCGGAGAGCATCTCACAGAAAACGAAATCATGCTTGGTAAACAATTGAGCCTATGGGATGAATGGTCGATTGATATTACAAAAACGGCGGCTATTACTTACTTGAAGGTTAACGGATCATTTAAAAATATGGCTATAAATGGCGCTATCTCGTTGGGTGAATTACGTCAAAAAGGTTCAGAGGCTTTTATAGGAATGCATAGATCAATTGATTATGTGATGGGCGATCTACCTAAATTGATGAAACGAAAAATGGCTGAAGCTTTAGCAGAATTAACTATAAGAGTTATAGGGTTTACAAATGTAGGTAGAGATTTAGTGCAAGGTTTGATTAATGGTATGAAAGAAAAAGCGAACGAAATAATAATCGCTTCACGAGAGATTGGTACCTCTATTATTACAACAGTTTCTAGGGTACTTCAGCGACGTTCACCATCAAGAGTCATGTTCGCAATTGGCCAAGATACTTCAATGGGATTGGCGCTTGGTATTAAAGATAAAGAAAATGAAGTAACAGCTAAAGCCGCTCAAGTTAGTAAATCATTAATTGCATCCGCTAAAAATGTCCTTTCCAAAGGGACTAAAGAAACAAATGCTGAAATAGCTGTAATCAATAAAAAAGCAAACGAAGAAGCGATGAAAATTGAAAAACGTGCCAATGAAGATATTCATCAAATAAAGAAAACTGCTAAGGAGAAGAAACGCAAGCTCACTTCTGCAGAACTTTTAAAAATACAACGCTTAGAACAAGATTCATCAACAAAAGTTAAAAAGATTAATGAAAGGGCGGCATCTGATGTTTCCAAAATTAATTCGAAATCAGGTAAAGAAAGATTAGATGCGCTTAAATTATTTGTGGAAGAAAAGAAACAAACGGAGCAACTTGCATTGGTTGATGAAGTGAAGATTTGGGAATCATCTATCTCCTCGTTTAAAAAAGGTACCAAAGAAAAAGTGGAAGCACAAAAGTCTTATCAGAAAGCATTAAAGGCTATTGATAACGAAATTCTTTCTACAAACAAAGAATATACAGACAAAATGAAATCAATTAATGATGATTACAATAACTCCGTTCAAGATTTGCTAGATAAATACAACTCCATGGTGGACAGTAGAGCAAATTCGTTACGCTCATTTTCTGGATTATTTGAAGAGTTTACGTATGTAGTTGAAAAGTCTGGTTCTGATTTACTCATGAATCTTAATAGCCAAGTGGAAGGATTTAGAACATGGCAAACAGAAATGGACAAATTCGCAAGTAAAAGAGTTGACTCCGGATTAATTGAAGAACTTCGTGAGATGGGTCCTAAAGCATTGCCGGAATTATTAGCGCTCAATTCATTAACAGACGAGCATTTAACTATCTATTCTAATCTGTATAAAGATAAGACTGCTCTTGCTCGTACACAAGCTGAGAAAGAATTGTCGGGTATGAAAAAGGATACAGAAGCTAGTATCACCGAGTTACGAAACGTTGCCAACACAGAATTAGAAAAACTACGCCTTGAATGGGTTAATAAAATCAAGTTAATTACCAAGTCTTCTGATGATGAATTGAAGTCACTTAAAACCATTGGTGAGAATGCAGGTAAGGGACTTCTTGAAGGACTCGCATCGATGGAACCGGCTCTAACTGCAAAAGCTAGATCTATTGCAAATAGTATTCAAGCGGCCATGAAATCGGCTTTACAAGTTAAGTCACCTTCTCGTGTCACAATGGGGATAGGACGTCATATCGGTGAAGGATTGGTTCTGGGAATGGAGCAAATGCATGCAACAGTTGAAAAAACTGCAATGCATTTAGCACGATTTGCTACTCCATCTGTGGACGACCAAAGCTATGGTGCATCTGTTAATAATAGAAATGGTAAAAATAATGTCCATTCACAAAATGATAGACCAATTATTATCCAACCCGCACCAGTTATTATGGACGGTAGAACAGTTGGAGAGATAGTTTTTGAAACTATTAATAATTTGCAATACAGTCAAACTTCTATAAGTGCAATGATGAAAGGGGTAAGCCTATGAACAACAGTTTGAATCTCCAACTAGATCATCAGAAAAGCATGATTTTATTTACTATCACTGCTGAAGCTAAAAAAATGAAAATCATGGCTCAAGATTTTTTAAAGAAAAGTAAAGGACAAGTTCCAACAACTCAACGTGCCATATTAAAAAGCCAGGTAAGTACTCTTATAACGGGTGCAAACAAGATACTTAAAGAATCCCGTAAGATGCATTTTAAAGGCGCTACGGTTGATTTAATTGAGTATTTAGAGGAAGTATTACAAGAGGTAAAGAATGAGCGTAAAGGCTTGGAATCAATGATGAAATTATTGAAGTAAAAGGGGCTTAGGCCCTTTTTTATTTATTCTTCTATAAACCATTTTTCAATTGTTTCTTTATGGAACAAAATACGTCCTCGAATCTTTTTATGTGGGATTTCCTTTAGTCTTGCCATTGTATAGATAGTTCCAATAGATACTCCTAATAATTCAGCTACTTCATTAACTGTAAGTGTAATTCTTTTAGTGGTAGGGTCCATATTGTTTCCCTCTTTTCTTATGTTACTATGTTATTTTATTTTTAGCTATTTCGAGTATTCCTATACTGACAGGTGTTCATTAAATTTTGAACAAATATTATAACAGAAATAGTCAATTGAAGTATCAATTCTAATGAATTATATTTTTATTCCGTATCTCCCTCTCTGGTTCCTAAGTGCATGATATAATAGTTTCAAATATTAGGAAATTATGCGATTTAAATAATTTCACACAGAGGAGAGGTCATATGAAAAAAGCAGAGTGGGGTGATTTGATCAAGTTCAAAAAAGAACTCGAATTGCAACAGAAAGAAACAACTGCAAGTACAACGATAGCGATTGATTGGAGGGGAAAATTATGAATGGTAAAAATACCAATAGTTTAATGAGGTATATGAGGGATATACATAGTATTGAAATACAAGGAAGTAAACACAAAAGAGAATTATTGAATATGGGATATTATCATGGTTTTAAAGGATATCGATTTATAAGGAGTTCTCAAAATAGAATTAATTACACCCATTTTGATGAAGTAACAGCTATATATGAATTTGATATGGTTTTAAAAACACTTTTTTATCCAAATCTAATGCTGCTTGAAACCGCTTTAAAAAACTATACTCTGGAAGTTGTAATTGAAAGCGGTTCTTCCGATTTTGAGTACGTTTTCACTAATCTTTTAAATGATTATAAAAAAGAAGCGGTAGGCAGTGGAAAATATAAGAAAAAGATGAAATATAGGCTAAATTTACGTGATAAGATCTACAATGCCATCACTTATAGTTACAGCGATGGAAGGCCAGTCGTTCAACATTACTATCATAAAAATGATCAAGTACCTTTATGGGCAATATTTGAAGTCATTAGTTTGGGGAACTTTGGTTCTTTTGTGCAATGTTTAAATTACGATACTAGAGTAATGGTTACAGAAAAGTTAGGCATCCATACTAGTTCTCATAATCATAATGGTAGGATGCTAGAAACGATTATTTTCCTTTTGAAAGACATCAGAAATGCAGTAGCTCATAATGCAGTAGTTTTTGATTGTAGATTTAAAGGTAGTGAATCTTCAGCGGATTTAAAAGCCTTTTTACAAGCTGAAACAAGAATCCGCAATATTACTTTTGACAGTATTGTGGATTATTTGATACTAATAATTTATTTAAGAAAAAAAATAGGTACATCTAAAACAGAGTTAAGGAAAGTTATAAAGAGTTTTGCTCAGGAGACAGAGAACCTTATAAGAGTCTCTTCTCCTGAAGTTCATACATCTATATTAGGAACAGACTCAAGAAATAAAATAAATGGTTTAATGACTTATGTATAATTAAATATCCTTTACACATAATAAAATTAATGTTAACATACAGTTAACTAATAGCGGTGTATAGCTTCGGCTTGCACTTAAGAGGACTGGATGCGTCTGGTCCTCTTTTAAATTGTTTTTTAAGAAGGACTTCGGTTCTTCTTTTTTTTTTTGCCAAATTCCTTACACATTCTTTACGCAAAAAGCACCCCTTTTATAAGAGGTGCTGCATACATATATTATAATTACCCTTGCCCAGTTATTGAATACCAAATTGAATACCATTTGAATACCAAACACTTAGTATTCATTGAAATACATTGTGAAGGTAATGTAGTTAAACTCGCATTATTACTGGGTTTTGATGTTATTTATCTTATTCTTTACTTTCCTTCAACAAACGTAATGTTTCATCGAATTCTTTTTCGATTTCCGCATTCGGTTTGTATGTCATTAAGCTGACTACAACCGCTACGATCAATGCAAGTACAAAACCAGGAACGATTTCATATAATGCTCCTGAAAGTGCATCATTTGTACCCCAAACTACTACAACTACAGCACCAACAATCATACTTGCCAATGCCCCAGCGGAAGTAATTTTTCTCCAGTAAAGTGATAGTAAGATAACTGGACCAAATGCTGCACCGAAGCCTGCCCATGCAAATGCAACAAGGCCTAAAATTGTTTCGTTTTGTTCCCAAGCAAGGACTGCAGCGGCAATGGAAACGACTAATACAGCGATACGACCATAATTTACATATGTTCTATCGGATGCATCTGTTTTAATAAGAGCTTTGTATAAATCTTCTATTAAAGCGGAAGAAGTAACGATTAACTGAGAAGAAATGGTACTCATAATCGCTGCTAAAACTGCTGCTAATACTAACCCAGCGATAAATGGATGGAAAACAACTTGCCCCAATACGATGAATATTGCCTCCGGGCTTGAAAGAGATAAATCCGGGTTTTGTTGGTAATAAGCAACTCCAACTAATGCAGTTGCAATTGCACCTACAAGACTTAAAATCATCCAACCAATACCTATTCGACGAGCTTGTTTTGTTTCTTTAACAGAACTAATTGCCATAAAGCGAACGATAATATGTGGCTGACCAAAGTAACCTAGTCCCCAAGCTACAGAGGAAATAACTCCTGCAACTGTTGTACCGGCGATCAGACTTAAATGACTAGGGTTCACAGCTTTAATAGATTCTACTGTTTCACCTATTCCGCCGGTCATAAATACACCAAAGACTGGTACAAGTATTAACGCTAGGAACATAAGTAGTCCTTGAAGGAAATCTGTATAACTAACTGCAAGGAATCCTCCAAATAATGTATAAGCTACAACTACCCCTGATACGACTAAAAGTCCTGTATGATAGTCTAAACCGAATGAGCTTTCAAAGAAAACTCCTCCCGCTACCATCCCAGACGATACATAAAACGTAAAGAATAGTAAAATGATTAAACCAGATGCAACACGTAATAATCGAGATGATTGCTTTAAACGACTTTCTAAATAACTTGGTATCGTTATTGAATTGCTTGATACTTCTGTATATACACGAAGCCTAGGTGCTACGTAAAGCCAGTTTAGATATGCACCGATTGTAAGACCGATTGCAATCCAAGCTTCACCCATACCTGATAGATAAATTGCGCCTGGTAAACCCATTAATAACCACCCAGACATATCTGCAGCTCCAGCACTAAGTGCAGTAACAGCAGGGCCTAAAGAACGACCTCCAAGCATGTAATCCGTTAAATTGGCAGTTTTTCTGTAAGAGTACCAGCCAATTGCGAGCATTGCGATCATATAAATAATAATGGCTGTTAGTTGATAACTTTCTGTTGACATATAAACATCCTCCTCCCAATTTTTATCATAACATGGTAACAATTAAGGTGCACTAATATTTTGTAATATCCATAATTTACAATGGCTTTAAAATAGTCAGAAAGTAATCATAAAACGAAGGAGTGTATTTCTTTGAAGTTTTTCCACACAGCAGATTGGCATCTTGGTAAATTGGTACAGGGGGTGTACATGACGGAGGATCAACGTGTTGTCCTAGAACAATTTCTCCAAGCAATAGATTCAGAAAAACCAGATGCAGTTATTATTGCAGGGGACCTATATGATCGTGCAGTCCCTCCAACGGAAGCAGTACATTTATTAGATGAAATGTTTGATGAGATTGTGTTGAAACGCAAAACTCCTTTATTAACTATTGCAGGAAATCACGATAGTCCAGGTCGCTTAAACTTTGGTAGCAAGCTAATGAAAGAAACTGGCTTATACATCGTGGGTCAATTAACCCATGGTATGCAAACGGTTAAGCTAAAAGACGTATTTGGAGAGGTGCATTTCCACCTTGTACCATACGCAGATCCTTCGCAAGTACGATACCTATTGGAAGAAGAGACAATTATTACACATAACCAGGCGATGAAAAAAATAATAGAATCAATAGAAAAGAAAATGGACAAAACGAAAAGACATGTATTTATAGGACATGCATTTGTGACTCCTTATGGGCAAGAGGAGGAAAATACGAGTGACTCCGAACGTCCTTTAGCTATAGGTGGTGCAGAATATGTAGATGCAAATCTATTCCAACCTTTTCACTACACCGCTTTAGGACATTTACACCAGGCTCACTATGTATTAAACGAAACAATTCGATATGCTGGATCTCCATTGAAATATTCCATTTCAGAGGAACACCACAAAAAGGGCTTTTTCATTGTAGAGATGGATGCAGAAGGTAAAACAACTGTGGAAAAAAGACTATTCGTGCCTAATAGAGATATGCGAACAGTCGAAGGATTTTTACAAGATATATTAAAGCAACCAGTTAGTGAAGATTATGTGTTTGTGAAACTATTGGATGATACTCCGATCTTATCTCCGATGGAACAAATACGTACGGTCTATCCAAACGCTATGCACGTCGAACGAAAAGCATTTCAATTACTAGGTTTTTCAGAAGAAACGGAAGTTGGACGGTCGAAAAAGGATGATTTTACATTATTTCGCTCGTTTTACACGGAAGTCAGTGGAAAAGAAGCATCTGAAGAAACGGAACAAATTTTTAAAGATGTCTTAACTTTATTAGCACGGGAAGAGCGGGAAGGAGGAAAAACAAATTGAAACCAATTGAACTGAAAATGAGTGCGTTTGGTCCATACAAATTTACTGAAACGATAGATTTTACCGAGCTAAAAGGCAATCAGTTATTTGTTATTTCTGGAGCAACTGGAGCGGGGAAAACAACTATATTTGATGGGATTTGTTTTGCGCTTTACGGTTCGGGCAGTGGGGAAGATCGTCGCGATACGAAAA
Organism: Psychrobacillus antarcticus; assembly: GCF_029533155.1. GTDB lineage: Bacteria > Bacillota > Bacilli > Bacillales_A > Planococcaceae > Psychrobacillus > Psychrobacillus antarcticus. Next base: position 30,979 of record NZ_JAIZDB010000041.1, read on the forward strand.
TGATGCGTAGTGATTTCGCAACGGATGATACACATACTTCTGTAGAGTTGATCTTTGAGATACATAATCGACGTTACCGTGTATTGCGACAGTTAGGTCATGTGAAAAAAGGCAATAAAGGTGCAACAGGGGAACGATACGAATTTTTTGAGGTACAAGCAACCGGAGAAGTACCAGTTGTAGAAAGACAGATTGTATCGGAGATCAATAAAAAAATAGAAGAAATCATAGGATTGACTTTAGACCAGTTCAGTCAGATTGTCATGCTTCCTCAAGGGGAGTTTAGAAAGCTCCTAACGTCTACTACAGAAAACAAAGAGGCAATATTACGTAAAATCTTTAAAACAGAGCCGTACAAAATGATTCACGAAAAGCTCAAAGAAAAAAAGGTAGTTGCAGAAGCAGAACTTAAAAGAGAGCAAATGACGCAGGATAATTTTACGGAAAAAATTATTGCTTCATTTCCTAGTCGAGCGTCTAAGCTATTTCAATTAATAGAAGAAGATAACTTTAATACTTTTCAATTAGTAGAAGCACTAAAAGAAGAGATGACTTTTTATAATGAGAAGATAGCATTAGACGAACGTAATCGCGAAGAAGCGTATGACCGACATATGAACAAGCAAAAAGCTTACCACGAATCTAAAACTATCAATGACCGCTTTAGCGAGCTAGAAATAAAAGAGCAACAACTTAATGCATTAAATGAACGTAAAGAGGAATTCAAACTGAAGCAGCAACAATTAGAATCTGCCGATCGTGCAAGCATTATAGAACCTGTTGAAAGTTATTTCAACGAGCTCGGGCTAGAAGTTAAAGGAAAGCTGGCATTACTCGAGAAAGCAAAGAAAGAAAAAACGATCGCGGAAGAAAATTTGCAACAAGCAGAAGTTATCTTTACAAAGGAATTAAACAATAAAGAAGCACGAGAAAAAAGTGTGGAGACAGTTATCCATTTAAACAGTCTATTACCTATATTTGAAGAGTTAGAGATGAAGAAAAATGAGTTGTTGTCACTAGAAAAAAGTAGCACACAGTTAGAGCAAAAGCTTTCGACAATAGTGGTAAATCTTCAAAATCAAAAGGAAATAAGTATAGGACAGAAGTTAGAAATAGAGAAACTAGAAGAACGAGTAGAACCA
>NZ_JAIZDB010000042.1 GCF_029533155.1 Psychrobacillus antarcticus
CATGGATACAAATTCGATCTTCCACTTGTTCCATTTTAGTAACTTGAACTTCTTCTAATCCTGGTAAAAACATGTTAAAATTCAATTGCACACATCTCCAATCTCTACTTGTTTCTCGACAATTCAAGTATAAAAGATTTGGAAGATGTTGTGCATTTTTTTATGCACTAAATTTTTTGTAGACCCCAACATTTATTGTAGAGCCTTTAAATTAAAACAGCGGACCCTTTTTATAAGGTGCCCGCTGTTTTTTTTGTTGCTAGTTTAGTTAACATATCCTTAGTCATAGCATCTAGATTGTATTTAAATGAAAAGCCCCATTCTTCTTTTGCCGCTGTTGCATCTATAGAATCTGGCCAGCTATTTGCTATTGCTTGACGAACTGGGTCTACTGCATAGTCCATTGTGAAAGTCGGTATTTCCTTACGTATCGATGCTGCGATTTGCTCAGGCTCAAAGCTCATCGCAGTTACATTGAACGCATTACGGTGAATCAATTTAGAAGGATCGGCTTCCATTAAGTCCACAATCGCTTGTAGAGCATCCGGCATATACATCATATCCATGTATGTTCCAGCTGCAATAAACGATGTATATGAGCCTTCTTTAATCGCTTTATAGTAAATATCTACTGCATAATCTGTCGTTCCGCCACCAGGTAAGGTTTCATTGGAGATCAGGCCTGGAAAACGCACTCCGCGTGTATCTAACCCGAATTTATTAAAGTAATAATCACATAGTAGTTCACCCGATACTTTGTTCACGCCATACATGGTTGTCGGACGCTGCAATGTGTCCTGAGGAGTATTCTTCTTTGGTGTAGATGGACCAAATGCTCCAATTGAGCTTGGAGTAAAGAATTGCAAACCTAGCTCTCGTGATGCTTCTAATGCATTCACTAAACCACCCATATTCAAATTCCAGGCAAGTAAAGGTTTTACTTCAGCTGTTGCTGATAATAGAGCCGCCATGTGGATCATCGTATCCGCTTTGAAATCCCTTGCAAGCTGATGCATTTTTTCTCCATCTGTCACGTCTAATATTTCAAAAGGACCGTTTTCCGATACAGGTGAAGCTATATGTCTAATATCAGTTGCTAATATATTGTCTGAACCGTATTCTTTTCGCAATTTGGTTATTAACTCTGAACCAATTTGACCTAAAGCTCCGGTAACCATAATTTTTTTCATGATATTCTTCCTTTCAAAAACAATTGTATTTCTCAGGAGTACAAAACTATCCTTCAAACCATTGATAACACTAGTATTTTATGAAATTTATTATACCGTGTTCATTGTTAAAATACAACACCTTCAAGTAGAGAGATTTGGTATAATGAAATAAAGGAGGATTATATGAGATTATTATCATTTATTTATGTATTTATTTTTGGGGTTGTACTAACAGTAGCTTTGCTTTTTTTGAACCTGCCAACTTTGTTGATTTATGTTGTAATTATTGTTGTTTATATAATATTGATCGTTTTACCACCAATATATACGATTTATAAATCCAATAACCTGAAAAAGTGGAACGTTTTTTGGAAAAAAATAAGCGTAAGCCTATATTCGCTTTTCCCCTTGTAGTAAAGACAGGCAATCGTGAAGAAATGACCGCTACCATTCAATTGATCTTAACCAAATACAAGCAGCCATATATGCAAGAAGTATATAAAACAAATTTAGCTTTGTTTGAAAATAATGTATCACTTTTTGAACAGCGAGCTAAACAAATTAGTAAAGAACCACTTCATACATATTACATAGCTTATGCAGAAGCACTGAAAGGTAATCTTAAAGAAGCACTATCATTAAAGGAGAAATTGCCCGTTGGTTGGATGCCCTATGCAATAGATGCGATCATCGCAAAAGAAAAAGGGGATTTGAGTGCTTTTCGATTAGCAGCGAAACAGAGCATGGATTTGGCTAGAGGGGTTCAGAAGTTTAATCTTGTGCATTCTTTTGAATGGATGGAAAAAGAAATAGTAAAGTAGTAAGAAAAATCGGATAAAAAAACGCCCGGTCCTTTAGGATCTAAACCTGTTTCTACTGTTTTTGAAGGGCTTTGGACAGACTTATTGCTATATAATTACCGTTTGATTTTTTAAAGATGCTGGTCGTGACTGAAGTCACGACCAGCATCTTTTTTTCTCGGTAATCTTATGGCTATTAACTGTCCTTCTCCCTTCTACAACTTTTTAGAAACGGGTTAGTTCATTTTTTGGATAACTAGGAAAAGATATTATCCTATCCAAACATTAAGCTCTCGAAAATACAATTTCGTTCGCTTCTGGGCTTTTTTATTTTGTAACTACTTACTATTTCTTTTTATTTCCACTAGTAAAAAAGGAAATCTACTATCTTCATCCTTCCTTACACAATTTCATTCCTAAATTCAACAGGCGGTTTTATCTCTACATTAACTCTGACTACTCTAATCATCTAAGCGAGAGGCTATGCAATATCCCTTAGTTAAGTGCTACTCATTTAATTGATTGGAGTGCAAGGTGTCGACTCCAGTGGGAACAGCAAATGTTTTCTGCACCGATAGCGAAGCGGCAGGTGTACGAGCTGAAAGCCCCGCAGGAGCATATGTTTTCGTAGTGACGAGGAGATTGAAGCCGTGTCACGGAGGCCAACAGGATGTTGGTCACAAAGGCGTTGAGGCCCACAGGATGTGGGTTATGCAATCGTTGCCGCAGGACGCGGCGAACTTAGTATTGCCTTCCTTTCGAGATGTGGCGCACTTACCCTTTGTCCCTTTATCTGAAACGGAAATCAGTAGTATTAATCATTCTTAAAAGTCCTGTAAAACCGGTGTTCATGCTGTATTTTCATATACTTTCTTTACAAAAAATAGCTACCAAGATTTACCTTGATAGCTACTTCTGATTTCTCTTTATTTAATTACGCCAAGCTCTTTACCTACTTTTTCATAAGCAGCTATGGCTTCGTCTAGCATTTCTTTTGTATGAGCTGCAGTTGGCATGTTGCGGACGCGGCCTGCTCCTTTTGGTACGGTTGGGAAGACGATTGATTTTGCATAAACGCCTTCTTCAAATAGTCGTTTAGAGAATGTTTGAGTTAGTTTTTCGTCTCCGATAATACAAGGAGTGATCGGCGTTTCAGATGCGCCTATATCAAAGCCAAGTTTAGCTAAACCTGCTTTTAAGTAATCGCCGTTGTCCCAAAGCTTGTCGTGTAACTCTGTTGAATCAATAATAATTTGAACTGCAGCTGTTATTGCAGCTACATCACCTGGTGGTAATGCTGTGGAGAATAAGAATGGACGCGAACGAACCTTTAACCAGTCGATTAAATCCTGTTTACCTGCAACGTATCCACCTACGACACCGATTGCTTTAGAAAGGGTACCAATTTGGAAGTCGATTTCTTTTTCTAAACCGAACTGCTTTACAGTTCCCTTTCCTTTACCAGTGACACCTGAACCATGTGCATCATCTACGTACGTGATCAGATCAAATTCTTTTGCAATTGCCACGATTTCAGGAAGTTTCGCAATATCTCCATCCATGGAGAATACACCGTCTGTAATAACCATTACTTTATTATATTGACCAGATTCAGTTGCAGCTTTCGCTTTTGCACGTAAATCATCCATATCAGAATGGTTGAACGCTATTATTTTTGCACGTGAAAGTCGGCATCCGTCGATAATAGATGCATGGTTTAATTGGTCCGACAGGATGGCATCGTTTTTATCCATCACTGCAGAAATTGCTGCCATATTACAGTTGAAGCCTGATTGGTACGAAATTGCTGCTTCAGTTCCTTTGAATTCTGCTAGCTTTTGCTCCAACTTCACATGGAGATCTAGTGTTCCATTGATCGTACGTACAGCCCCTGCTCCAACCCCATACTTGTCCACTGCTTCTTTGGCAATTTGTTTAAGCTCTGGATTTGTCGCAAGCCCTAAATAGTTATTAGATGATAAGTTAATGAGCTCCGATCCTTTTACACTGATTTTAGCGCCATTTGGACCATCTACAGGTTCAATTTCGTTATATAAACCTTGGCTTTTTAATTCATTTAAGTTTTCGGATAAAAAATTATTTAATACGTGAGACATGTTCCTCATCCTTTCACGGCTGATATTCAACTCTATCTTACCACGGTAGAAGGTTTGAGGAAAATAAAGGTGTTTGATAAAAGCCCTACGGAAATTTGTCAGTAGGGCCTTATCATGGCTATTTTCAGATTAAATCACAGTGTTCATCTGATCGTTTCAAGCATTTTCTCCTGTAATTCGCTCCATTTATCCTCTTCAACAGCTGAATCGTAAAGCATCTTGATCATTTTGGATTCTCCAGCATACGTGCACAGATAGTCTTGGGCAAGCTCCATTTCGTTTACGTAACGATTTCTAACTTCTACTATTTCATCTTCATTTAACAACGTTTGATCGATATGTGGGAAGAAATCGATAATTTCATCTCCCTCTCGTTCTGGTTCATATACATGTGGACTAGTTGCATCTACCATACATAATTGGAGTTCTGGAAGTACTATTCCGTCAATACTGTTTGCATCAAGACCACACCAAATAAAGCGAACATCCAAACCATGTAGTTTTGCTACTTCCCCAAATTTCTTCATAAAAGAAGATTTCCCGCTACCTGGTAACCCTTTTATATACAGTCTAGTTTTTAAATTTTTGGAAATAGACTCTAGTGTATCCTTTGCCCCGAATGGAGTAAGGGACCCCATCAAACGATGCGTCATCTTTGGATTTTTTTGCAGTTGAATATTACCAATACTTTTCTTTGTGCGCTCTTCTAGCAATGTGTTTATCCCGTCCCAGCTGATGGTTGCCTGTATAAGCTCTTCCCATTCATCATGAATTTTTTTTGCTCGGGATAGTGCTTGAAGCCCTTTTGTAAGCCATATATCATTACTAATCTGCTTATCTTTTACTATGGGACCAATATCACGAAGTTTCCGATCATTAAACGCTTCATAATATGGTACCCATTCATGACCTGCCCCATAATAAGTGGGATCGACGGTATCTGCTTGTAAGTAGAGTGTTTTAGTTTCCGTAATATAAACGCCCTCCAACAAATCCTCATGCATAGGATCATAAAACCACTCCATATTTTTCCCACGTCGTATTGCAGTATAGCTTATTTCCTTCAATATCTCTGACAAACGATAAGTAGTTGGTCCTTTAAAAAAATATACTTTGTTTGCTTCTTGAATAATTTCTTTGTAAAAGTTTTTCACACCTTGTCCAGTATATGACCTTCCCATATAATGAGTAATTATCCCGATCATTGCGTCATCCTCCCTATCATTCCTTCAAGAAATACTATATGCATCACCCCGATAAAATATGAAAAACCGGGCAAAAAGACGCCCGGTTTGTTAAAAATAAAATATAGAAATGCCATTGATTTCCGCTTCGAGCGGACGCTTTCCGTGGGCACGGCTTCAGCCGTTTCCCTCGCTTACGCTCAGTCCAGGGTCTTCAGCTCCCGCTGTTCCCACTGGAGTCGACGCTCTGCACTCCAATCAATAAAATCCACATTCTTCTTTTCTAATAAAATAGTATCCCTAACCAAGCGGACAGTTTTATCCCTACATTCACTTGGACTACTCTTAACATCAAAGCGGGAAGCTATGCAATATCTCATAGTTGGGTACTACTAACTTAATTGATCTTCGTTACAGGTGGTGACTCGGCGGGATGAGTGAGACAGATGAGATATCACAGCGACGGTGATAGCTCATCGCTCACCCCTCGACGGCTGGTCACAAAGGCGTTGAGGCCCACAGGAGGTGGGTTATGCAATCGTTGCCGCAGGACGCGGCGAACTTAGATTGCCTTCCTTTTGAGATGTGGCGCACTTAGCCTTTGTACCCCACATGAAACGCAAATCAGTAGTATTATTCATTCCACAACTGAGTGTTCATGCTGAGATATTTTCCCATCTTTTGAAAAAGAGTGTGAAAATCAGCTTTGATTTTCCACACTCTTCTTCACATACGGCAATGTATAACCGGAAATCTTATATAATATTTTTTGAGATAATGGCAAGGAATAATGAACGATCTGACCGAGTAATAAAGCAATAATAATAGTACCTAGTCCAACTGGTCCACCAAGCGCCCAACCAGCTAGCGCCACAATTATTTCTATTCCGGTTCTCACTTTTTTAATACCCCAGCCCGTTTTTGCCATGAGCAACAGCATAAGAGAATCGCGTGGACCAGCTCCAACGTTTGGAGAAACATAAACCCCTACTCCTATTCCTATCATAGCAACCCCAAAAATAAATATAATTAGCTGACCTACATAACTAGTTATATCTGGTAATAGCCAGTTAAACACATCAATAAAAGAACCTAATAAAAGAACATTTAACCATGTTCCAAGTTGTGGAAATTTCTTCGTTCCAATCATCGTTACCAACACAATGATAATAGCCGTCACAATCGCCCAAATACCCATCGTTAAACCTAAATGATTATGTAATCCAACATGAAACACATCCCATGGTCCAATTCCAAACTGCTGTCCCTTAATAGTCATCGAAATTCCTAAGGACATCATTGTGACTCCCGTAACAAAAAATATCCACCGCCAAAATAATTGCATCATTTATAAAAATCCTACTTCCTGTTTAAGAAAACCACCTAAAAGTCTCCAATATATAGTAGGTCAATTATAAGATGTTTTTATGGAAAAGGTCACATTTTAATTATTGTTGCAATTCGACCATTCGTTAGCTGAAGCAAATCATGCGGGTTTAGTTTTACCTGAAGCCCGATTTTTCCACCACTTACAAGGATAAAATCAAGGCCCTCTGCACTTGCGTCAATCCATGTTGGAAGTAATTTCTTCATCCCAATTGGGGAACATCCCCCTCGAATATATCCGGTAGTCGATTGCAATTCCTTCAGAGGTAAAAGTTCTACTTTTTTCTCCCCTACCACTTTGGCTACTTCTTTTAAATTTAACTCATTATGTACAGGGATTATACAAACATAATGCTTATTTGTTCCCGCGGTTACAAGTAATGTTTTGTACACAACAAAAACGGGATAGCCTATTTTATCTGCTACAGTTACCCCGTCTAATTCTTCGCCAGTAAGCTCATATTCGATTAATTCAAACGTAATTTTTTGTTGTTCTATTTTACGAACAGCATTCGTTTTTTTGCTCATGTTCGAGTGCCCCTTTTTAAGCTATGCGGAAGAAACTTGGCTGTAGGTCAGTAAAACCGTATTTTTTCATGTGTACTTGGAATGAGTATTTTGCAATTGCTTGTTCCTTGAATCTTCTTTTCTGCATATTCTTTAAATCCTCTTTCATCATTTGAGGGGATTGAAAGTCCGAATGAACGGAACGATTGGATACTGCTGCCTCATCTTCTCTTTGCCTTTTTGCTTCAACTTCAATTTGTCTAGTCGCTTCTTGGTTTAATGTAATTTGTGACTGTACGGTTTGAATTTTCGCCGTAGCATTAGCCGCGATCCTTTGGTTTTGTGGAGTTGGTTCATCAAAAGCAAGAGCAGAGCTTCGAACTTTTTCTAATAGTTCAATCGTTTTTTCTGGTGTTGGTCCACCGATTGTTTGTACAGGCATAGAAGGTCCTTTGATTTCTAGCATACTTTTGTTTTTTTGCTCTATTTGCTGAAACTCTTTAAGTGCCGCGGTTACTTCAGTGGATTCGCTTTCTTTTTCTTTATTCCCAAGTAACAAATCCTCCAGTTCTGCTAAAGTAGGATTCTTTTTAGGCTGATAATACGCTGCATTTTTACGATAGGCTTGTCCTACATCTTTTCGTTGAAAAGCACGTTTTCTTTGCTCTATCTCAGCTATTGCATTGGCAGCCCCATAACCAGTTGCCCTTACTAGTGACATCTCTTCCACCTCGATCCATAAAGTTATCCTTCTTAACATTTTACCACATTCACAAAATATTCAAACTTACTATTGTCATAAAGTAGGTACGCAAAAAGACTCAAATATATTTTTATGGAAATTAAAGAATAATAGTTCTTTATTACTATAAATATGAAAAACTAAGCAAATAACGCCCGGTCCTTTAGGATCTAAACCTGTTTCTACTGTTTTCGAAGGGCTTTGGACAGACTTATTGCTATATAATTACCGTTTGATTTTTTAAAGATGCTGGTCGTGACTGAAGTCACGACCAGCATCTTTTTTTCTCGGTAATCTTATGGCTATTGATTGTCCGTTGCCCTTCTACAACTTCTAGAAACAAGTTAGTGCAATTTTTGTTAATTAGAGAAAAGATACTTCCCTATTCCTAGAGGCTAGATGATGACAGTCTAAGTGCGCGACATCGTGGTGCTCCTCCGCAAAGCTCGTCGCAAAACAAAAAAACATTTCGCAACGACTGCCTGACCCGCGTCGTGCGGGCCCGATGATGCAATTTCGTGAACTATTCCGCTTCTTTATTGGGCAGACACTTACTATTTTTCTTTATTTCCACTAGTAAAAAAGGAAATCTACTATCTTCATCCTCATTACACAATTTCATTCCTAAATTCAACAGGCGGTTTTTCCCCACTTTAACTCGGACTACTCTTCTTGCTCTAAGCGAGGGTCTATGGAACATCTCCTAGTTGAGTACTACTCACTTAATTGATTGGAGTGCAAGGTGGCGACTCCTGTGGGAACAGCAAATGTTTTCTGCACCGATAGCGAAGCGTCAGGTGCACGAGCTGAAAGCCCCGCAGGAGCATATGTTTTCGTAGTGACGGGGAGATTGAAGCCGTGCCACGGAGGCCAACAGGATGTTGGTCACAAAGGCGTTGAGGCCCACAGGATGTGGGTTATGCAATCGTTGCCGCAGGACGCGGCGAACTTAGATTGCCTTCCTTTTAAGATGTGGCGCTCTTAGCCTTTGTACTCCACCTGAAACGGAAATCAGTAGTATTAATCATTCTTAAAAGTCCTGAAAACTGGTGTTCATGCTGTTTTTTTATACTTTCTTATCTTTTAAGAAAAAACCGAGCAAAGCGAACACGGTCCTTTAAGTTTAACTATTGTGTATAAAAATAAACCCCCGAAAGTACATCTTCGAAGGCCTTACACTAGCGTATTAGGATTACTGGATCAAATTAGCTAGGGGTAATTTGTTCCATATATTCTATAATCATTTCTTTGCTCATTTCCCCGGTGATTACTTTTACTATTTTACCTTCAGGGTTGATAAGTAATGTGGTTGGCAAAGGATTAATCTTGTAAGTTTCCATTACACTTTTGTTGTGATCGATTAGAACCGGGAAACTTAAACCTTTACGATCTATGAATTTTTGAACGGAAAAATCTGATTCCCCTACATTTACAGCTAAAATTTCAAGCCCTTTATCTTTATATTTTTGGTATTGCTCGTCCATTAGTGGAAACTCTCTTTCGCACGGTTTACACCAAGTTCCCCAGAAGTTTAAAAAGACACCTTGACCTTTATAATCAGATAGTTTGTGCTTTTTTCCATTCATATCCACTAAAGCAAAATCAGGCGCATCATCTCCAACTTGTATTAATGCAGTTCTTTCCTTCGTTAAATTTGTATAAATTGTAAAAACAATCGCAAATACCATTATCGCTAAAATAATAGTACGCATAAAAAAGCGTTTTTTCTTTTTATCCATTTTAGTTGTGTCCCTTCTTTTATTAATTTTACATATTCAATTCAAGAATTATTTTACTTTCTCTCATTACTCATCGTAGTGTGAATTAGTTATATCGTCAATAAAAGTTCACTAAACTAAACTTCACTAATTTCTACACTATATGTCCATCACTGCAAACACCCTTATTGTATGCTATATTAATTTTTAACGGTAGTTGAAGGGATGTTATAAAATGAAGAAAAGTGTAGTAATTGCGGAGAAGCCCTCTGTAGCTCGAGATATCGCAAATGTACTTAAGTGTCATAAAAAAGGAAACGGTTATTTAGAAGGTGACAAATATATCGTAACTTGGGCATTAGGGCATTTAGTGACATTAGCAGATCCAGAAATTTATGATGCAAAATATAAAACATGGAACTTAGATGATTTGCCAATGCTCCCAAACGACATGAAGTTAGTCATTATCAAACAAACTGGCAAGCAATACAATGCAGTTAAAAGTCAATTAGTACGTACAGATGTTAGTGATATTATCATTGCAACCGATGCTGGTCGCGAAGGTGAATTAGTAGCTAGGTGGATTATTGAGAAAGCAAAGGTTAACAAACCTATTCAGCGGCTTTGGATTTCCTCTGTAACGGACAAGGCTATTAAAGAAGGCTTCCAAAATCTAAAACCAGGTAAGGCTTATGAAAACTTATACCATGCAGCAGTTGCAAGATCTGAGGCAGATTGGTATATCGGGCTTAATGCAACCCGCGCACTAACTAGTAAATACAATGCACAGCTTTCATGTGGACGTGTACAGACTCCTACTGTCGCTATTATTGCTCAAAGAGAAGATGAAATCCGAAGCTTTAAGCCTAAAACCTATTATGGCGTAGAAGCACATACGGACCAAAAGCTTAAACTTACATGGGTAGAAAAACAAACAAATGATTCTAGAACATTCGCTAAAGAAAAAGCAGAGCAAATTGTTGCTAAAGTGGATAAAAAGCAAGGGACAATCGTAGAGGTCGATAAAAAACAAAAGAAAAGCTTTGCCCCACCACTATATGATTTAACGGAATTACAACGGGATGCCAATAAAATATTTGGTTTTTCAGCGAAAGAGACACTTGGAATTATGCAAACTTTGTATGAGCGACATAAAGTATTAACGTATCCTCGTACAGATTCAAGATATATTTCTACTGATATTGTAGAAACATTACCAGAACGCTTAAAGTCATGTGGTATCGGGCAATATAGACCATTTGCAAACAAAGTATTACAAAAGCCTATTAAAGCAACGAAAGCATTTGTCGACGATAGTAAGGTTTCCGATCATCATGCCATTATTCCAACAGAAGAAACAGTGATCCAATCTAACTTCACAGACAAAGAACGTAAAATATACGATTTAGTTATTAAACGTTTTATAGCAGTGCTCTACCCTCCTTTTGAATATGAACAAATTACGGTCAAAGCCTCTATTGGCGATGAAATATTTGTAGCAAAAGGAAAAACGATTGTTTCATCCGGTTGGAAGGAAGTATACGAAAATCGTTTTGAAGAGGACGACAACGCAGAAGATATGAAAGAACAATTACTACCGAGCATAAACAAAGGTGATAAATTATCCGTAAAATTAGTCACCGAGACGTCGGGTCAAACGAAAGCACCTGCAAGATTCAATGAAGGATCTTTGCTTACAGCAATGGAAAGTCCGGCAAAATATATGGGTACGCAAGATAAGGAACTCGCAAAAACACTAGATAAAACTGGTGGTTTAGGAACAGTTGCAACAAGAGCAGATATTATCGAAAAACTGTTCAATTCTTTCTTAATAGAGAAAAAAGGGAAAGATATTTACCTAACATCCAAAGGAAAACAATTGCTTGAATTAGTTCCAGAAGACCTAAAGACCCCCGCCCTTACAGCTGAATGGGAGCAAAAACTAGATTCAATTGCAAAAGGAAAATTGAGTAAAACCGTATTTATCAATGAAATGAAAACGTATACGAAAACAATTGTTAGTAATATAAAAAATAGTGACAAGAAATTCAAGCATGACAATATATCTACAAAGAGCTGCCCTGACTGTGGCAAACCGATGCTTGAAGTGAACGGCAAAAAAGGAAAAATGCTTGTATGTCAGGACCGTGAATGTGGTCATCGCAAAAACGTAGCTAGAGTAACGAATGCACGTTGTCCACAATGTAAGAAAAAACTGGAATTACGTGGCGAAGGGGAAGGACAAATCTTTACTTGTTCATGTGGATACCGCGAAAAAATGTCTGCTTTCGAACGTCGCAGAAAAAATACAGGTGGCAAAGTCGACAAACGCGATGTACAAAAGTACTTAAAGAAACAAGACCAAGAGGAAGAACCTGTAAACACTGCACTAGCAGATGCATTGAAAAAATTGAACTTAAAATAATATAAAATTTAACTATACATTCATACCTTTTTAGGAAGGGATGTATTAGTTTTTTGACCTATCTATAAAAATTTACTCGCTATTTTCAACTAAATTACATCCTTTTCTATCATTACATGACTTTTACCTCCCCTTTTTTATTTGATAAATGATATTATTGACATAGCAATGTCGAACCGTGGAGGTTAAATAGTTGGGTACAGTTCATCCTTTTACGAAAATAATATTAAGTGCTTCGGAAGATTTAATCATCGTACTTGACGAAACCGGTAAGATATTAAATAAGAATAATGCTTGGAAAAAGATTAAGTACACGAACGAATATACCCTACTTATGACAGAAAACTCTAGCTTCATAGATTTATTGGAGTCGGCTCATAATTACGAGCAATTAGATTCTATTCAACAGGTACTACGCGGAGAAATAGATGAATTTCAAAAAGAATTTACTAGCACTATAGAAAAAAAAAGTTATTGTTACTTATTTAGTACTTATAAATTGAAGCTCCCTTCGAATCAATTAGGTGCAATTGTTATTTATTCGGTAAATACTATTGAAAAAGATTTAAGTAAATTTGCCTATTATGATTTTTTAACGAACTTACCTAATCGAAGAATGACGTATGATATTCTCCAGCATAAAATAAAAAAACAGGAGCCTTTTTCTCTTTTTTACGTAGAATTAGATGGGTTCAAATTAGTAAATGATATGTATGGTCATGCACGAGGCGACACACTTCTTGTAGATATAGCCAAGTTTTTGAACGAAGCTATAGAGCTTGAAAAAGTAGTCGCACGTGTGGGTGGCGATGAGTTTGTTATTATTATAGATGAAGTGAATAAGGAACAGCTAAGCCGAATTACAAATAAAATGATTCAAGACTTTCAACAAATTTCCGAGTCCCTATCAGTGCCTTCTATCCCTCTAAGCCTTAGTATTGGAATTTCCCGGTATCCTGAGGATGCACCCGACACTGAATTACTATTTCATTATGCTAATATTGCGATGAATTCAGCTAAAAAACGAAACGCTAATAACTTTAATTTCTTTGAACACTTTATGGTTGAAAAGTTAGAAAGAAAGGTTCATATTGAAAATGAACTACACGGGGACTTAAAGGAAACAACGATCCACTTTGTCGGACAGCCGCAATTCAATTCTAAAACAAATGAAGTAATTGGCATTGAGGTACTCACTCGTTGGATCCACCCCAAATACGGATATATTTCTCCTCCTGAGTTTATTGGAATTGCTGATAATAGTGGAAGAATTGAGGAACTAACGAAGTATTTAGTCAGCGAGGTATTTTCCAACGTTTCTAGATGGATTGAGGATTATGGATTTGATAAGCCAGTAGCTATTAATATCACTCCTAGGTTACTCGGAAATAGACAATTTTTTAATGATTTAATTCATTTTATCCAGTATTATAGGATTCCACCCCAAATGGTAGATATTGAAATTACAGAAAATGCAAATTTAGATACTAATCAAAATATATTAGATAATATTGCATTTTGTCGAAAACATGGGATTCGCTTATCTCTAGACGATTTCGGAACAGGTTATTCCAAGCTAGCAGATCTTGTAGACTTTCAAATCGATAAATTGAAAATCGATAAGTATTTTGTAGATAAAATCGGTAAAGAAACAAATGCAGAGCTCATTTTACATACATTTATGAATCTTGCTAAAGGATTAAAATGCGATGTTCTTGCAGAAGGTGTTGAAACAAAAGAGCAGGTCGATTATTTGAATACCCTCGGTCTCAATTACTTCCAAGGTTATTACTTTTCGAAGCCTATTCCTCTAGAAGAGTTTGAGCAAAACTACTTACAAAATAAAAAACTATAAACAGGTGAAGAGAAAGACATTTTCTTCACCTGTTTTTTTATGTCTTCACTTAGTAATATAGTTAAAAAGGAGAAATATTTAAACAACCTTTATTTATATCGTATTATACGATATAATCTAATCATACGATATAAGTGGAGGTTTCTATGGAATTAAACAAATATTTTACGGATATTTATTATTATTTACACCCTAAACTAGAACAAATCATTTCTCACCAAAGTGTTCGGATTCTGCAAATTATTCAAAAGGAAGAATTAGTAACAGTCCGTGACATAGCAGATGCTTTAAATATTTCACATAATACCGCATCTGAACATGTGAAAAAGTTAGAATACAATGGTTGGGTTATAAAACAACGACTGAAAGAAGACCAACGAAAAGTTTTTTTACAATTATCATCAGTAGGGTTAGAGGTAGTAAAGCAAAATACAGAATTAGACGAAATAAAATTGCAACAAGCATTATTAAAATTGTCCAATGAGGAACAAACTTTGGTTCTACAAGCCTTCCGCATTTTGAGTGAGGTAGTTAAATAATGTGGTGGATGAAAATCATTAGCTCCGCTTTAATCATTGCTGGTGTGACAGAACTTGCAAGAAGATTTCCTTTGTATGGAGGGATCATCGCTGCCCTTCCCCTTATTAGTTTACTGAGTATATTTTGGCTAACTTTCCAAGGAGAAACAGGCAGACAAATTCAAACCTTTACATTAGGTGTACTTGTTGGTTTACCTGCTACAATTGTTATGCTTCTTGCAGTTTATATCATGCTAAAGAACTCATTTCCTTTTGTATTAGCGGTAATAGTAGGTATCATATCTTGGGGAGTCTTTCTGTGGATACAAAAATTAGTTCTATCACTGTTCAAAATACAACTATAATTACTCGCCCCTTAAAAACCTCCTGTCAAATGAATTGATAGGAGGTTTTACCTTGTAACTTTTATTTTATTTGAATGGAAACAGAACCATTTAAGTAATTGGGATATGCGATGAAATCTATCTTTACGGGATTAATAATGCCTTTTGCATCTAAAGATACTTCAGCAAATTGTCCCTCTTCCTCTCCCCAACTACTTTGCATTGGTATATCAACTACCCCTCCTATTGCATTTTCTCCTTGAGAAAATAAGGTGTACGTATGATTCTCTCTTATCGGACTATACTTGAGTTCAATTGTATTACTGCCAACATTTAATACTTCTATTTTCCTATGGGATGGCTGCTCCAGGATTAATTTCTTTGCAAAGTCTACGAGCAAGTAGCTTTCCTCTTTAGGGAGTGCCTGCACTCTATCGAATTTTAAATACAGTTCTTTAGGCTCCTTAAAATAGTTACTTTGTAAGAAGTACGTATTTTCTTTGTTTTGATTTTCACCAAAACCAGTTATTCCATTCCGAATAGAACTCCATATTTCTCCGTTTTCGTCTTCTATTCGCATATCCTCAAACTGCAATATTTTCATTTCATTTTGTTCATCAAATTCTAAAGTTATAGCTACTCTTAGTGGATAGAGTTTTATTTCGTTTATTTTAATTTGTTGACCATCTATCTCGACGGTTTCATTCAACGTATATATTTTCCCAGGCTTAATTTCTTTTTTGAGTGTAAATGGTATATTGAAAGACGTTGCTTTGTTAGGTTGCTTCACTTCAAATTGTAATTCAAATTTAGTATTTTTAAATTGTTCTATTTCTCCAAAAACAAAACTGAATTTGTCGACTTTCCTATTTGTCTGTTCTTGGTCTGGTAGATCATAACTAATCGATGACATTAATTCCTGTCCATTATTAAACAACCTAATTTCTTGATAATCCATATTTTTAAGTGAGTGAGGAGCCTCTATTGTATAAAATACCTCTGCACCTGTTTCATCGATAATAATTCCATCTACCGTAAAGGTTATATTATTTTTAACTTGAGTAATGCCAATTGACTCATAATAATCATTTTCGACGATTGCTTTCATACCTTTATCGAACTGAATGAGATGCACGAACCTTTCCATTCCTGGAATAGTAGAAACAGCACTAGCAAAAGCAGGTGATACTCGAATAGAAGTAACAAAGGTTAGTATTAGAATTGCTGCAACCGAGAATGCCCATAGCGTTTTTTTGCGTTTCCGCTTCTTTGCTTTTGCTTGAAGTATCCCCTGTTGAATAGCATTATTTACAAGCTGGTCAGGCACAGCCACTAGTTCTAATTTCTTATTACTTATGTCTAGCATTTCTTCTTCTTTTTCATACATGGCCTGCATCTCCCTTCTCTGACAGGAAATTTCTAAGTGACTTGAGTGCTTTATGAAGCCGTGATTTAACAGTGCCCTCTGGAATTTTTTCTAGTTCTGCGATTTCTTTTATTTTTGTGTTTTGAAAGTACTTTAGGAATATTAGTTGCTGTTCTCCACTTGTCAGGGATGCTATTGCTTCATCGATCTCTAGCTTCGTAGTATCTTCTGTAAAGCCTATCTCCTTTAGTGATTTACTTGAGTTATACCTTTTTCTTTTTTTCAATTGATCCTGACAATAGTTCATCATGATCCGAACTAGCCACGTTTTCATATAGGTTGGTTCTTTTATTGAATGTATTTTCTGATAGGCTCGAAAAGTTACTTCCTGCATTGCTTCAAGAGCATCATGTTCATTTTTTAAAAATGCAAAGGCTGTTCGATATAATGTGTCTTTATATAATTGCATTACTTGTAAGAAAGCTTGGTCGTCCCCTTTAATTGCTCTATTGGCGATTTCTACTGGTTCCACTCGGTCACCCCCTCATTCTGTTATACATTAGACATCGCAAAGTCCAAAAGGTTCATTATTCATTTGAAAAAATTGTAGTTACTTTCGGTCATCCTGACTTTACTTGCTCATGGAATGGATTTACTTGCTCTATTTTCTATTTACTCTCTCTTAAGTTACCATTACTTGCACACAGGGATTTTTTCCCATAAAAAAAGATGCCTCTATTTAGCGAGACATCTTGATTTGATTTAATGTGCATCTATTGGTTCTTTGCAAAGGCTTTTGCTCATTTCGGCGTATTGGACAAATACACGAGCGAGCTCTCTTAAACGATCATGAACATCGTTATCAATAATTACATTATTTTCATCGAAGTGGTTTTTATGCGTGTAAACATAATTAGGTGTTACTAGACATCTAAAATAATCTAAGATTGGTTTGAGCTGATTTTCAATTACTAGTTGATGTTGGTATGTTCCACCATTTGCCACGATTGACACTGGTTTATAGCGCATTGACTTTGGATGTAGCAAATCGAATGTGTTTTTCAGTACACCTGGAATAGATCCTTGGAAAATAGGTGAAGCGATAATAAAACCATCCGCTTGGTCAAATTTGCTTACAAGTAGCTTCATATCATCATTGTATTTCTCGAATGGCCGCCCATCCACAAATTGATGCTCGTAATTTGAAAGACGAATAATTTCTAACGTGTACTCTTGGTTAATTTCTTTTATATAGTCTTTCACTTGTTCTAAGATGACACCTGTTTTCGTGCCAATTATTGTTCCGTCTACGAGTAGAATTTTCATCTTACAGAACCTCCTTATTCGTCCTTTATTGTATCAAAAAAAGACGTAGTTTCCGCAAAAAGAGGCCTTATATATTAAAGTTCATCCTTTTGACTGAGAGGATTTATCATTATTTGATTCATGTATTTTCGTAGTATCTTCATCCACTTCAGTATTCTCCCGATCTTCCCAATTAAACAATTCTTCTCGTGAAATCGGTTGCTCCTCTAATTCCTCTAAAGGTTTAGCATTTAAAATATCTAAAGGCTTATAAATGGTTACACTCTTTTTTGTATTATGTACTGCATAATGATACATAGCGAAAGCCAATTGTTCCCCTTCAATTGAACGCATTTTTTTTAAAGGTCCGACTAATAAAGGATTTAAAAGTTGGAAAAACCCCTCGGACATGCGCTCTGCTAAACGAAATTCGCCCCGGCCTCCGGTTAACAAGGAGGGTCTGTAAATGAATAGATGTGGCAGTTCCATTTCTATTAATCCCTCTTCCATTCTGCCCTTCACCTGGCTATAGAAAAAAGGAGACTTTTTATTCGACCCAACCGCGGAGATAATATGAAAATTCGGAATCCCTCGCTTTTTTGCTAATGAAGCTATTCGCAATGGATATTCTAAATCTACTCGCTCAAAGTTTTCTTTTGATTTAGCCTTTTTCATCGTAGTCCCTAGACAACAAAATAGATCATCCGCAAGATCTAAATCATTTTCCTCTAATCTATCAAAATCTTTTACTTGAATGTCTAGCTTGGCATGCTTATATGAAAATCCTCTTCTGACAATCACTGAAACTGCAGCATATTCTTTGCTCTCACATAATTGTTTTACTAAATACTGACCTGTGAAACCTGTAGCACCTACAACTATAGCGACTCTTTTAGTCATTTTACTTTCCCCCTTGTCATAAGCACCTGTCCATTTCCATACACTAAAGAGATAACTTTTGGAAAGGATGATATAATTTGAAACTAGCTTATTTATTGAATACATTACCACACCGTGGACTTTATCCTGCAGATCGTGCAGTAGCATTGCTTTCTTCATTGAAACCAACTAACTTCGAAGTTTTTGTGCATAGCTCTAATACAAGCCTTATTGAATATTTGAAAAAACAGCAGGTTCAACCTCTTTTGTATAGAAATAATTCTCACTTGATCGTGGAAATGAAAGCCTTTAATCCAACTTGCATTATGCATGATGGTGGAAATTCGGAAAAAGATCTTATTCGTCGTTTAAAAGTGTTCAATAGCACACTTATTCATATGGACGACCATGGAGATGGTGGGGCTTTAGCTGATCTGGTTATTCAATCGTTGTATGAAAATCCAAAGGACGTAACGAAAGAGCATTATGTATATGGTCCGCTTGGATATATTCCTACAAAAAAAGTTGTCTATAAAAATAATAACATGATACAGGATCCCCCGCATATAATCGTAACTTTTCCTCACGAAGATCCGGAAAACTTAACCTATAGAACTTTAAGACATCTTGTACAGCTTCATATTCCACTTCAGATTAGTGTGTTAGTGGATGAACATTATAAACATGATATACATGAACTAAAACGTTTTGCACTTACACGTAAATCTATCCAAATCTTCTCTACTTCAGAACCTGATACGTTCCTACCGAATAGTGATATTGTTATAACTTCTGGATCCTATATGCCATTCCTAGTTGCAGAGTTTAAAATACCCTGCATCGTTCTTTGTGCACACGAAGAAGAAGTTAACTACGCATTTCCACAGGAAGGACATGGTTTCGCAAATCTAGGTCTTGGTAGAAAGATAAAACAATCTTACCTACAAAATGCAGTGATGGAAATTATCCTGCATAACAATAGAAGGAACGCTTATATTCAAAAACAGAAACGTTTTGATTTTAGTAATAACTTAGTAGAATTAGTAAAACTGATTGAAAAAACGATCGCAAGTTCAAAAGAGGAACAAGAAATCGTACGCTAAGTCCTTTTTTATGCTACAATAAATGCAAAATACTGAAGGTGATCGATGATGACAAAGTCACAGCTACAATCAGAAATTGCAGAGCTAAAATTGGACTATATTAACTTGCAAGGTGATATGGAAAAATTAGAATCAAATGGCCACCCTACACAGGTTGAAAATGCTGAACGTAGACTAGCAACAATGGAAGAAAAACTTGCAGAACTAAACAAACAGCTCGCGGAATTAGTATAATCCGCAGAGCTTTCTTTTTGGAGGAAATAGATACATGAGCTTATTAGTAGAAAATTTAGGACACACATTCGGAGATCGTACCCTTTTTAAAGACGTTTCATTCCGCTTAGTCGAAGGTGAGCATGTTGGACTTGTGGGTGCAAACGGTGTTGGTAAATCAACAATGATGAATATATTAACAGGAGAAATTATTCACGACGAAGGTCGAGTGGAATGGCTACCAGGTACCCATTACGGATACTTAGATCAGCACACTCGTTTACAATCGGGTCGTACAATGTTTGATACACTTCGTGATGCTTTTTTACCGCTTTATAAAAAGGAAGCAGAGTTAAACGAAATTATCGGCAAAATGGCAGATGCTACTCCCGAAGAGCTTGAAGTATTATTAGAGCAAATGGCAGAAATTCAAGATGCTTTAGATGCTGGTGACTTCTATTCATTAGATATGAAGATTGAAGAAGTTGCCCGAGGACTTGGTTTGGATGCTGTTGGTTTAGATCGCCCAGTCGAGGCACTGTCTGGTGGTCAGCGTACAAAGGTTTTACTTGCAAAGCTATTATTAGAAAAGCCTAAAGTATTACTGCTGGATGAGCCGACCAACTATTTAGATGAAGAGCATGTAAATTGGCTTTCCAACTATTTGAAAAACTATCCACACGCATTTTTATTGATTTCGCATGACACTGAATTCATGAACGGCATTGTAGCAGTTATCTTCCAGCTAGAATTTTCGAAACTGACAAGATACACAGCTTCCTATGAGAAGTTTTTAGAGCTTGCCGAATTGAATAAAAGACAGCATATCGATGCTTATGAAAAACAGCAGGATTTCATTAAGAAACAAGAAGATTTTATCGCCAAAAACAAAGCACGATACTCTACAACTGGACGAGCGAAATCTCGTCAGAAACAGCTGGACCGAATCGAACGAATCGATCGTCCTGAAACGGCATCAAAACCAGAGTTTAGCTTTAAGGAATCCCGCAGCCCGAGTCGCTATGTTGTTGAAGCAGAGCATTTGGAAATCGGTTATGATAAAGCTTTACTACCTCCATTGACTTTTTCCATTGAGCGTGGGGAAAAAATAGCACTAGTTGGTATGAACGGGGTCGGTAAATCGACCTTACTCAAAACAATTCTTGGCAAAATACCTCCTCTAAACGGTAAAGTAACACGTGGTGACTACTTAACCCCTTGTTATTTCGAACAGGAAGTAAAAGCTGGGGATATCACACCAATCGAAGCTGTCTGGGAAACGTATCCAAGTATGGGACAAGCCCAAGTGCGTGGTGCCTTAGCTCGAACTGGTCTAAAGAGCGATCATATCTCTCGTCCCCTTTCTAGTTTAAGTGGTGGCGAGCAAGCAAAAGTTCGTCTATGTAAATTAATGATGGAAGAAACGAATTGGTTAATCTTCGATGAGCCGACAAACCATCTGGATATACATGCAAAAGAAGAGTTAAAACGTGCAATGAAAGAGTTCAAAGGCACAATTGTTCTAGTAAGCCATGAACCTGAATTTTACGAAGGCCTTGTAACAAAAGTATGGAACGTGGAAGAATGGTTCTCTACCGGTAAAGAAGTTATTAAGGAATAGTAACTATATTGAAGACCCTGAGTGTGTTTACACTCAGGGTCTTTTCTGTTTATTGATTTGCATTTAGTGTTCGTCGGCTATGCGAGAGCGTTTCATCCCCATATGAGAGGGGCCACTCCTTCTCAAAACCGAATTACATCAAAAATGAGCCTCCCATTGCCGAAACAATGGGAGGCTCATTACAATTATGCAAGCACTAATGACTCTTTTGCAATCTCGTCATTCATGATTAATTCTTTCAAACGTTGTTTTGCACGGAACAGTCTAGATTTTACTGTGCCAATTGATACCTTCATTACTTCAGCAATTTCGATTAGTGAAAATTGATGTACATAGAAATACATAACTGTTTTCTGATAGATACCATCCAATTCACTCACTTTAGATCGAATCATTTCGCCAACATCTTCTTTCTCTAATTGCTCTTCAACAGTTAAAACGTCTGCAGCGATTAAGTCCAGCAAAGAAATATCTAGTTGCTCTGGCTGATTTGCTACGTATTTGTTGCGTCTTACCTGTTTGCGGTATCGATCACGAAACGTATTCATACAAATCGTCGTTAACCATGCTTTTACATGATCGACTTCTTTCATATAAGACTCGTATCGTACGACTTTCACCCAAACTTCTTGCATTAAGTCTTCCGCTTCTGTTTGATTTTTAGTTAATTTCAAAGATAAATAGTATATATAACGGTTATATTCCTCGTAAATTTCTTCTAATTGAACCTGCATGTTATTTTCCTCCGCTCGGCTTTTCTTGTTAACTCTATAATGCCAAACTTTAACCTTACCCTCCATCGTATTCTCTTTCAGAAAAATTACAAAGGTGTAAGCCAAAAATTAGGAGGAAAATAAAAAACAAAAGGAGTATTAATCAGCCCGTTCAGTTGAGTGGTACAAACATTCAAAATAAAATTCGAATTCGCAATACATTGATATGTAAATTATCATCGCAATTAACATATCAATTAGCTTTATTTTTGACATATTAAATGGCTTAGTTCACCTTGAGTGAGAACTAAGTCATAACTATTAAGATATCCGAATCTTCCACTAACGCACCCGTTAGTTTAAGTGAAATTTTTCACAAACCTATTAAATTAACAAAAATAAATCTGCTTTTCATTATCTTTTTTATATTTCAGTTTCATTATTTAACAAAAAGCCCCCTTCTTTGGTTAAGTGAAAAATGGCTAATAATTAGCAAATGATAGTAAAGGAGTGAAGCAATTATTCCAACAGATAAAAAGCTAGATGTATCTGAATTATATACAATATCCCCATTCGAAATTATAAACAAAAAAATCAAAGTGCTAACTACTCCCGCCAAAATATACCAAATTAATTTTCTCAAGTATCTTTTACCTTTTGAGTAATGTTGATGTTTCACGCTTATTTTATCAATAACAAAAGAACAAATAACACCTGCAATAATAAATACTGGACCTGAGAATATAGCGTAAATAGTAAAAAGTTGTGGTAGAGAACTATATGAACTATTCGGTTCTCTATTAGAAACAGGCGTGTACGCAAATATCGCAAGCGAAACACAAAACAAGACTGTCGCAATAACTCCTATTAAAATTCTTTTAACTATTTCATTCACCGTTTATTTCCTCCTTTTATTATTTATCACTCTATTGTTATTGTTTTCTCTCTTAAACTAAACTGCCGCGTTAGTTTAATAAGAAAAAAGGCTTTACTCCTTCTTGAAGTAAAGCACCCGTTACTTTAAGTACATTTGCTCACAAACTTATTACAGGAATGCAGCACGTTTGTTTATTCTCGAAAAAAATGCATTGACCTCACCAGAACAGTACATCATTCGATTTCATTTATTTTTATGATTAGAATTTATTAATTCTGCCTCTATTTCTTCGTCTGACACAAATACCTCTTCAGTGTTTTTGCTTTTACTTTTAGGAATTAACAATAAAATGCCCAATATTAAAACAATTAAAATTAGCCAAACAGAAATAGTATGCAACTCTTGCCCCACTGCCATAGCAACTTGCAATACAATTGAGGCTGACAGCAATGATAAACTAATTATTAAAATTCCAAATAACCTGTACATAACATCCCCCTTTCATTTCCTAGTTCATAAAGTCGTTACTGGTACTTATTCTAGTAAATAATTAGTTTTCCTTCTTCAACTAAACTGCGTCGTTAATTCAATTGAAGTAAAGCACCTTTGAAGGAAACTATCCCCTTATTGTTATTCCACATACCAAGCATTTTGGTAAATTAATACCATTCTAACATAAAACTGGAATAGCGAGTTCTATTTAA
Source organism: Psychrobacillus antarcticus (assembly GCF_029533155.1). Lineage (GTDB taxonomy): Bacteria > Bacillota > Bacilli > Bacillales_A > Planococcaceae > Psychrobacillus > Psychrobacillus antarcticus. The sequence goes on from NZ_JAIZDB010000042.1 coordinate 23,550, forward strand.
TTAATTTCATCTGGATATTATTTTTAGGTTTTTATCAACGTTTTGTATGATAATCTTTAGAAAAATACATTAATTATAGAAATATTGAGAAATTAAATTTTATGTTTCGTTATATAGAGTGTAAAAGCTTTTACAAAAAAGTGAAGGGGCTATTGTAGATGAAATCAAATGAAACAAATTTTATTCAGCTTCTGCAATCTGGAAAAGAAGATGCACTCGAATATATTGTGGACAAATACTTACCGCTCATAAAAGGCATTACTTACAAAGTACTATCCCCATTTAAAAACGACGGAATGGTAGATGAATGCGTAAATGATATCTTCTTATCTATTTGGCACCATGCAAAAGATTTTAACGGTGATTCTACTAAATTTAAGAGTTGGGTTTGTTCCATTGCGAAGTTCAAGGCAATTGATTATTACCGAAAATCCGCTAAAAATATGGAGATTATTAGCGAGAATTTAGAACTCTCTCCTACTGATTCTGCAGAAAAGGAATTCGAGCGTAAGGTGAGTAGATCAGAGCTCATGCAATTGATTAACCGATTAGACCCGATTGATCAGCAAATCTTTATAAGAAGGTTTTTCCTTGGAGAAAATACTGAGGAAATTGGACTTAAGCTTGGAAAAACGAAAGCTTCAATTGACAATCGTATATACCGTTGTAAGAAAAAATTAAAAGTACATTCATCAAAATTTTTAATGGGAGGTAGTTTAGTATGAAGAATATTTATAAGCATTTAAATGATATCGATATTGACTTAGATGAATTTGAGAAAATGGAAGTAAGTGAGTTTGAACGAGCTAAAGTAAAAAAAGATTTATTAAATAAAATACACACTTCTCATCAAAAGAAATGGAAAAAGTCAATAACTGCAGCTTCTCTTGTTTTAGGATTAATTACTTCCGCACTCTTTGGCTTGTCGTTTACAGCTAACGCTGAAAAGATACCTGTAATAGGAAATATTTACAAATTTTTTAATTATAACGATGCTTTATATGAAGACTACCATGAAAACTCCAATCCAATTAACGGTGTAGCTGAAAGTAATGGGATGCAGGTGACACTGAATGATGCGATTTACGATGGGGAAACAATTATTGTTTCGTATATAATCGATACTAATAAGGATTTAGGAGACTCTTTTTACATTGATGGTGTAGCTGTTGTAGAAGGGAAAGAAGAAAATACGTTCAACGAAGTCTTCAAAATAGGTGAAAACAAATATACTGGTAAATCAACTACTACAGTAAACGAGTCGTACCAAAAATTAGACGTGGATTGGAAAATTAACTATATGCTTTCTAGTCTTATTGCTGATCAAAAGAGAATTGTAGGGGATTGGAATTTCAAGTTCCAGCTAAACAAAGCGGAGATTACAATTCAAAATTTAACCCAAATCAAAGAACAAGGTGGCATCACATTAAATTTTGAAAAACTCATCATCACTCCTAAGTCTTTCCATATTCAATACGAAGAAACTACTTCGGTAGAATTAACGAAAGAATGGGATAGTAATTCAATCAATTTTGAAGTAAAAGATGATGTAGGAAATGTTTATGTTAGTAAAGCAGGCGTTGGTACTGGCTCAGCTTCCTTTCGTTATAATATGAGTGCAAGTTATGATTCATTAGATCCAGATGCATCAAAACTCATTATCACCCCTAAAGTAACGCTCGCTGATTTAGACATAGTAGAATATAATGAAGATGGTACAATTAGAAGCAGAGGTAGATCAATGAATAGCAGAGCAGACATCAAAGAATTTAATATGGATAAGATAATTATTGAAATTGAAAAATAAATACAAGTTAAGAAAAATCCCTGTTATTTAACAGGGATTTTTTTCTTTTTTGTAGTGTACTGCATGAACCAAATAATTCATTCTATACTAAATTAAATAACCCCTACCTAAAACATTTCTATCTACACACTTAAACTCCCTCTTATTCAACTAAATGCCCCGTTAGTTTAATAGATGCAAAAAGACGCCTTCTTATTAAAGAAAAGCGCCCGATTGTTGAACTTTGCTATTCTTGTTTTTCCTTTTCTTTCTCTTTCTTTTTCTTCTCTTCTTCCTTTTCCATTTTCTTCTCTTCTTTTTCTTTCTTCTTCACTTCTCCTTTCTCTTTCTTCTCCTTATCTTTATCTTTATCTTTATCTTTATTTTTATCTTTATCTTTATCTTTATCTTTCTTTTCTTTTTTCTCTTCTTCCTGTTTTTCCTTCTGTTCTAAATCTCTTTCCTTCTGTTTTTCCATTTTTTTCAGCTGGTCTTTAAGCTGTTTTTCCAGCGCCAATAAATCGAATTCTTTTTGGGAAAATTCCGTGATAGACTCCGAGAGAATTTCATTGAAAATTTTTGTGACCGTAGAGCCGCTGTATCCCGATAAATAATGATTTTCATCCGTTTGATCATAGCCCATCCAAACTGCCCCAACAATTTGAGGTGTATATCCAACAAACCAATGATCCTTCGCTCCTCCTGCATTCGCAAATGGGAGTTGTGTTGTACCGGTTTTACCGGCGATTTCCCAGCCTTCCACTTGAGCATTCATCCCTGAGCCTTCTTCAACAACACCTTTAAGCATATAGGTGATTTTCTGGGCGACTAAAGGATCCGTGACATTTGTCGCGCTACTATGCCATTCTGCCATGACCTCGCCATTGACATCTTCAATTTTTTGAATAGCGTGTGCTTCTGCCATCACCCCATTATTGGGGAAAGTGGAAAACGCCTGCGCCATCAATAAAGGCGATACGCCTTCATTCAAACCACCAAGTGCTAAAGCTAGATTAGAATCCTCTTCCGTTAATGGAATACCGAATCGCTCGACTGCATTAATCCCGTATTTTAATCCCATACTTTGCAACAACCATACCGCCGGGACGTTATAGGAATTTACCAAAGCTTCATACATCGTCACTTCTCCTCGGAATTGATTGTCAACGTTCATTGGTTGATATCCAGTTATATTAATAGGCGAGTCTGGTAAGATATCAAAGATGTCATATCCCTGTTCTAAGGCTGGGGTATATACTGCCAGCGGTTTAATGGTAGACGCAGGCTGCCGTTTTAGTTGAGTCGCACGATTAAATCCTCTAAAAGTGTGTTCCCCTCTTCCTCCAACAAGGGCGTTAATGCCGCCGCTTAAGGGGTTGATGAAGATGGCGCCACTTTGAATTAGCTGGTCAGATTGCCCTTCAGGAAACATCTCGTCATCCCTATACACCTGTTCCACTGCATTTTGTATTGTAGGATTTAATTCTGTATAAATATGAAGTCCACCTGAAAGAACCTCATTTTCTGTAAGTTCATAGTTCTTTATGGCTTCCTCAATAATATGGTCTACATAATAAGGGTACTTCCCTTTATAATCATCTATCTTTTTGCCCTCTAAAACTATTGGTTGTTCTTTTGCCGCTTCCACATCATCTTGACTAATGTAACCTTCCTTTTCCATTAAGGATAAAACCAGATTTCTCCGTTCGACTGATTTGTCCATATCTTTGAATGGAGACAAATTGGAAGGCGATTTAATCAACCCTGCAAGCATCGCCGACTCACCTATCGTTAATTTAATTACATCCTTGCCAAAATACGTTTGGGAAGCACGCTGAATGCCCCAAGCTCCTTCTCCAAAGTAAATCTGATTTAAGTACCGTTCCATAATTTCATCTTTGGAGTAGGTTCGTTCAATTTTTTTCGTCAAGATAAGCTCTTTAAACTTTCTCGTATATGTACGCTCTTGTGTTAGAAAAACATTTTTTGCCAACTGCTGCGTGATTGTGCTTCCGCCCGCCACAATTTTTCCGCTTGTTAGGTTTTTCGTCAATGCTTTAACAATTCCGATAACATTAATGCCATTATGCTTGTAAAACTTCTGGTCTTCTGTAGCAATTACGGCTTGAATAACCTGGTCAGGAATCTGTTCTATGCTAACTCCTTCTATTTTGGAACCTGAAATCTTACTAGCTACATCTCCATTTTGATCATAAATAATCGTTGGCTGTGGAGCCGGATCGTCTAATTTACTGACATCACTTTTCAAAATTAATATATTAAAGATCAGTAGGCAGCTTAAAACGAATATTGTACCTGCTGCTAAAATCTTTACTATCATTTTTTTATCTTTAAACTTACTCCATATCTGCCCGGTTAATTTCCGTTGCTCTCTTCTTTCCATTCTTCTCACGTTTTATTCCACCTTCTAGTCTGGCGACGTTTCATATTCAGCTGTTGCATAAAGGTAATTGTTCGATATGAAGTATATATAGTCAATAGGGAATTTGTAATCTACTACTTTGTGCCTTCTTATGTAAACCATTGCCTCTAGAATATTTTAGAAATGATCCTAAGATTGAAAAGGAGCGCTATTTCCTCTGGAATCGCGCCATATTCTTGAATAAGCTACTGCATAGCGTCCTCGGACTGTACATAATCTTCATATGACCAATGAGATATAAAAAGTAACGGGTTCGGTTGATGGGGAGAAGAATCATAAAAACAATGCAAATAACAAACAAATGAACATAGGTTTTAACAGGTAGTTAGCAATGTGAATGACAAGTAAAAACGCTCATATTTTTTCTGAGCGTTTTTTGGCGTAATAATTAACAACCTAAATGTATGTCAATCGGCATATTATTTCATAGCACTTCTAACCAATTTTAGGAGTTGAATTGACAATTAAATCAATATAAAAAAATGTTTGAATAATATTTTATCCAAGCATTTTTTCAATGATAGACAGTTCAATTGTTTTCAAATTTATCTGACTTGCTCCTTTTTTGCACTTTTTTATTTGGCAAGAATACAAACTTCGCATCTATAATGAAGTGTAGAACGATAGGGGTCCATAAAGATCCTGTTCCCACGAAAAGAATAAACAATATGGCACCCAGATAGGTAGTTAGTAGCACTCCTTTCCACCCTTGATATAGATGAACAATTCCAAATAACAAACTTGAAATAATACCAATTGCAATGAATGGTAATTCAAATGGAAGGTGGCTTAGATAATACAGCATCACACCACGAAAAATGATTTCCTCACAAACTCCTGCCGTAATTGCTATCAAAAGGAAAAACAAACGTTCTCCAAAGGTTGATGGTAATAAAAATTGAATGCTATCATCAGTTAATGCTTCGGAAATTTTCTTTCTTATTGTTTTTGAGAAGTAAATAATCAAAGCAAACATCGCAATACTAATACTTACTCCAAACGCAATTGCCAGCAAAGATTCGATTTTGAAGGAAAACAAAGGATTTTCAATAGAAAATAAGTCGTTAAAAGTATGTTTAGTCAATAACCAATAGGCTAAAATTATGATTACCATTACCCATTGGATAATCATAATTTGTCCGTACATTCTCCACTTATTTATATGGTTACTCTTTATCTTTTTCAAATAAAAATAGTCCCATATTGGATAACCTACAACGATTATTAGTAAAAACAGGGTCAGAAAAAGCATTTTTATCACCTCTTATCAAGTATTAATTATTAATTATTAATTATTAATTATTAATTATTAAACCATGTTTTGTTATAACATTATTATTTAAGAATATTACTATCTAAAAAACAACAAAGTTTAAGAAAGGAATCTTTCTATTAAATACGATTATAAGTTTTAAGCATTTAAAATAACCTACTTTTGGATTAGCTTATTGAGCTATCCTGCGGCGTTAGTTTAAGTGAACGTCTTCACAATCTTTTTTTACTTCATTTATATCTTACCATATTGTTATTCAATTCCCTTGAATTGTCGGTAAATTTAGAAGAGCACAAAATAAAAGCACTGTTAAAACAGTGCTTTTTCCACAGGAATATTATGTTATTTATATCGATAATTGGGTTGTAATTTGATTATTTTGTACCGCTCAACTGAACGGGTTGAGTATTAATCCGCTTATTTTTCAGGTTCTATTTCAACTGCTTCTTCTCGTTTCGTAATTGTCAATTTAACTATACGACTGCGATCCATTTCATTAATTTCAACCATTAAATCATCGTAGACGAATTGTTCGTTCTCCTCCGGCACATGCCCTAATTGATCTAAGACAAAGCCACCTATTGTTTCATTTTCATTTACAATAGAAATGTTGAATAGCGAATTGACTTCTTCAATTTCCATTCTACCTGCACAAACTAAACGGCTTTCCGTCATCTCATGCACTAGAATTTCTTCGTCATTATCTGTTTCATCTTCTATTTCCTGCCCAATCATTTCTTCTATTAAATCTTCATGAGTAACAATCCCAAGCGTCCCACCATATTCATCTAATACAACAGCCATATGTTTTTTGCGGGTCAGCATTAGTTTAAATACTTTTTCTACACTCAAGCTCTGTACGACAAATAATGGATCTTTATCGATAAACGAATCGAGCTCTGTAGATGTATCCATCGACCATTCTATAAACTTCTTCGAATAAAACATACCAATAATTGTATCTAAGCTATCGTCATAAACTGGGTATCTTGTATAATGATGCTCCAGAATGGTATCACGGACCTCTTCATATGAGGCTTCCATAGGAATACCTACTACCTCTGTTCTATGTGTAGAAAGAACATCGGAAACATCCTTATTTGGAAAATCAAGCATTCCTTTTATACGTTCTGATTCATCATCTTCAAACGTGCCATCCGTTGAAGCAAGATCAACCATGGAGAGTAACTCTTCTTTTGTAATTGTCGTTTCTGTTATTGCACCTTTTGATCCAATTCGAATAAATAAATTCGTGATCTCAGATATAAATGCTGTAATTGGACGCAAAATGATGACTAGCAAACGTATAAGTGGTGTAACTACATACACAATTCGGTCCGAAAACGTTGCGGCAATTGTTTTTGGAAGTACTTCACAAAATAAAATAATAAACACGGTTAAAATAGCAAGAGACCAACCAATATGCCAATCGAACTGTTCTGCCATCAATATTAAAATTACGGTCATAGTTATATTTGCTATTGTATTTCCTACTAGGATAGTGATAATCATTCGGTCCGGCTTCGCTAGCAGGGCAAGTAGTTTCTCCGATTCATTGTCTCCCTGTTCTGCTCTTAGCTGTACCTTCGTCCTATTAACTGTCATTAACGCTGTTTCACTACCTGAAAGAAAAAGAGATACAAGTATAGAAATAGCAAAAAGTACAAATTCTATGTACAAAATTGTTGCCTCCTGTGAGTATTAATATACGTTCATATGTTTTCTTACTACTATATCATATTGGGATTTTAGTTGTCATAAAACTAATACCAGCTATGACTAAATACACCTAGTATGCACAAAACTTATGCTATACTATTTCTATTCACGAAATACTTTGAAAAGAGGGATTGTAATGAGTACATTAGACCATTATTTCACAGAAAAAAGAGAAGAACACTTAGAAGAACTAAAACAGTTTTTACGTATCCCAAGTATCTCTTCATTATCTGAACATAAAGAGGATATGCTACGTGGTGCACAGTGGCTTGCTGATTCCTTAACAAAAGCAGGATTGGAAAATGTCATAGTCGATAAAACTAGCGGGCATCCAGTTGTTTACGCTGATTGGTTACATGCAGGAGACAAACCTACCATGCTTATATATGGCCATTATGATGTTCAACCAGTTGACCCGCTTAACCTATGGGATAGCGAACCATTTGAACCTCAAGTAAGAGATAATAAATTATACGCACGTGGATCAAGTGATGATAAAGGACAAGTATTTATGCATGTAAAGGCTATTGAAGCACTTCTTCAAACAAATAAAGCCTTACCAGTAAATGTTAAGTTTTTAATTGAAGGAGAAGAAGAAGTAGGTAGTCCTAACCTAGAAGAATATATTGAAGCTAATAAAGAAAAACTTGCAGCAGACGTTATCGTCATTTCTGACACAGGCATGCAGGGTCCTGGACAGCCAGCAGTTTGCTACGGTTTGCGTGGTCTATGCGGCGTTCAAATTGATGTCAAAGGTGCAAAAGGCGATCTTCACTCTGGTCTTTATGGTGGCGGTGTTCAAAACTCCATCCACGCACTAGTTTCTATCTTGGAATCTTTCCGTGATGCAGAAGGAACCATTGAAGTAGATGGCTTCTATGACAATGTTCGTCCTTTGGCTGATGAAGAAAGAGAAGCTTATGCTTCCCTTGGCTTCAATGAAGATGATTTGAAGGCCGAAGTTGGTGTCGATGAATTATTCGGTGAAAAAGGCTTCACTCATTTAGAACGAGTGTGGGCACGACCTACTTTAGAGATTAACGGTGTCTTCGGAGGTTTCTCGGGTGAAGGTATTAAAACAGTTCTTCCAAGTGAAGCTGGGGCAAAAATAACTTGCCGCCTAGTGCCTGATCAAGATCCTGATGAAATTGTTGCTAAATTAAGAGCACATATTGAAAAAAACAAGCCAGTTGGAGTTGCTGTTACCCTTACAGAATTCGATAAAGGTAAGCCGTTCATCACTCCTTTCGACCACCCTGCTATTCAAGCAGCTGGGCGTAGTTATGAAAAAGTGTATAACGTTCCTACAGCATATACTCGTGGCGGAGGATCTATTCCAATTGTAGCTGCATTTGACGAAATTCTTGGACTTCCGGTCGTATTAATGGGCTTCGGATTATCTTCAGAAAATTTCCATGCACCTAACGAGCATTTCCATTTAGAAAATTTTGACCAAGGCCTTCGTGTAATTGGAGATTACTATTTCGAGTTAGCTGGACTTTCGAAAGAAGTATTAAAGAAATAACTTTTTTAACTCGCCTTTATCATATGCTAAGTAGGCATAATAAATTTGCCAAAAGAAGTGTTAGTTAAAACGGTTCTACGTCAAATGTTGGGGTGAAGTAAAATTTCCTTCACCTTAACCAACATGAGTTCCAATCTTTTTATACTTGTGCGTTAGTAATATTTTAGCTCGAAATCTCAAGAAATTTCGATAACCAAATGCGTTTCTTTTAATCACTTTT
>NZ_JAIZDB010000043.1 GCF_029533155.1 Psychrobacillus antarcticus
TGTTGATGTTCGTTAAAAAGTATTTTACTCATAATGTTTTCTCCCGTTCAAAGTTTGTAAATTTTAGTATAACGGGGTTTTGAAAAAGAAAAAACCCTGAATAGCTACACTTTTTATAAAGTGTCTACTATTCGGGGTTCAGTTCAAAACTTTATTGCAGTTTCTTTTTTTAAATACGAATCCGTTTTTTCTATATCGAAACTAAAAATACGGTCTTCTGTAATTGCAGGAACGATAGCTCTTATTTCCTGCCACTTGCTCTGTAAAGCAGGAGATAGGAGGCTATTTCCTCTATATTCTACTCCCTGCACAGCACAGATTGCCTCAATTGCGATGACTCTCCGGCTATTTTGAATGATTAGATAGGCATGTCTTGCTCCGATTGTTCCCATGCTGACATGATCTTCCTGATTAGCGGAAGACGGAATAGAGTCAACAGAGGCAGGGTGGGCCAAGGTTTTATTTTCGGAAACTAGACTTGCTGCTACGTATTGTAGAATCATAGCACCAGATTGTAATCCAGGTTCTGGGCTTAAAAAAGGTGGTAATCCTTCATTTAAATGCGGATTTACTAAACGTTCAATTCGTCGCTCAGATACATTTGCCAGTTCAGCCATTGCAACCTTTAAGAAATCCATGGCAAATGCAATTGGTTGCCCGTGGAAGTTCCCTCCAGAAACAATCACTTCTCCATCTTCAACGATTAACGGGTTATCCGTAGCTGCATTCATCTCAATTTCCAGTTTTTCCTTCACATAAGCAAGAACCTGCCAGGTAGCTCCATGAATTTGAGGGATACATCTAATAGAATAAGCATCTTGAACACGTTTTTCCCCTTGTTTAGTTACTAATTGACTGCCTTCAAGCCATTGGAGCATTCTTTTCGCAACTCCCATTTGCTCAGGATAGCCTCGTGCTTCATGAATAGCTGGATGAAAAGCATCTATAATGCCATACAAAGCTTCCATTGTCATAGCGGCAATCCATTCACTTTGATAGGCAAGTGTTTCAGATTCTAACCAATTAACAACGCCTTGAGCAGTCATTGCTTGGGTTCCGTTTATCAATGCCAGACCTTCTTTAGCTTTTAACACAATTGGTTTTAAATTATGTTTCTCCCAAACAAGTTGGGATGCAATTTGTTTGTCGCCATTCCAAACAAATCCTTCTCCTATCAAAACTAATGCAAGGTGGGAGAGAGGGGCTAAGTCACCGGAAGCTCCAAGAGATCCCTGCTGCGGAATTACCGGGTGAATACGATGGTTCACCATGTAAGTCAGCCGGTCCAATACTTCTAATCGAATACCAGAGAAACCTTTCAGTAATGCATTTAATCGAAGTACGACCATTGCACGTGATACTATTTCATCGAATGGTTCTCCAATCCCACATGCATGGGAACGTACAAGATGTAGTTGCAGGGCGTGAACATCAGACTCATTTATACTTACATCACTGAATTTTCCAAAGCCAGTGTTTATGCCATATACGGTACGACCATCCCTCACAATCTGTTCAACGACCTTGCGACTTTTCATCACATTTTCTATTGCACTATCATCTATTGTTATTTTTTCATTCTGGTATAAAATTCTTTGCATCTGTTCCAGAGTAAGGCCATTTCCTTTTAAGTTTATCAAGATTAATCACGATCCTTCTAAGTTTCATTGTTAACCGATCACCTTTACTCCTTTTTTCCACACGCTGTTCACATGATTTACCCCAAATAAATACTGTAATTGCTGGTAATTTGGAACGTTCCAGAGCACAATATCCGCTTGCTTGCCGATTTCTAAAGAGCCTACTTTATCCTCCATTTGGATAGCACAAGCTGCATTGTATGTTGCAGCACATAAGCTCTCGGCAGGGGTAAGCCTCATCAAAATACAGGCTAGGTTCATCACAAGTGGCATGGAAGTTGTAGGAGAGGAGCCAGGGTTACAATCCGTTGAAATCGCAACTGGAACACCAGCATCAATCATGGCTCGGCCCCTCGCGGCAGTCTCACGTAAATACAAAGCTGTTGCGGGCAATAAACATGCGATAACTCCTTGCTTAGCCATTGCAGCAATACCAATATCGGATGCTTTCAATAAATGCTCTGCGGAAATTGCGCTAACTTCTGCGGCAAGCTCCGCGCCACCATAAGATTCAATTTCATCTGCATGAATCTTAGGGATTAGCCCAAGAGTTTTCCCGGCCTCTAAAATTCGTTTTGATTGATCCGGGGTAAAGACGCCTACTTCGCAGAAGACATCATTAAACTTAGCTAGCTTTTCATATGCTACTTTAGGAAGCATCTCGTTCACGATTAAGTCGACATACTGATCTTCCTTTCCTTTAAATTCAGCAGGAACAGCATGTGCTCCCATAAAGGTTGGAACAATATCTATTGGGTGTTCAGCTTGTAATCGTTGCATAACGCGAAGTTGCTTTAACTCTGTTTCCATATTTAAACCATATCCACTTTTTCCTTCTATAGTAGTTACACCGTGGGCTAAAAAGGAGTCTAGTCTTTTTTTTGTTTGGACAAAAATCTCTTCCGCTGTTTCTTCTCGAGTCATATGACTAGTCGCATGGATACCTCCACCCGCATTCATAATGTCCATATACGTTGCACCTTCTAGACGCATCTCAAATTCCCGCTCCCGACTTCCTCCGTATGCTACATGCGTATGCGGATCAACAAGTCCAGGTGTAACGAGTTTTCCATCAGCATTTATGATTTCTGCTTCATCTATTCGATTGGCATACTTTAATTGAAGCTCTTCAGTTGTACCAATAGCTTGAATTACTTCATTTTCCAACCATATACTTCCGTCTTCAATAATAGAAAGCTCACTCATGGCTTCTTTCGTTCGTGGACCTTTATGTTCACTAGCCAAGGTAACTAACTGAGATGCATGTTTGATCCAAATTGCTTTACTCATAAGTTTTAGTCCTCCTTTTTCATCATTGGAATATGGACGCCTTTAGCACGAGCTGTTTTTTCTGCAAGCTCATAACCAGCGTCGAAATGACGAACAATCCCCATACCTGGATCTGAAGTGAGAACTCGTTCTAATCTTGCTTCTGCTTCTTTTGTACCATCAGCAACTATGACCATACCCGCATGAATGGAATATCCCATTCCAACTCCGCCTCCATGATGTACGGAAACCCATGTTGCTCCACCAACTGCATTTATCATGGCATTTAAAATGGGCCAGTCTGCCACTGCATCTGAACCGTCTTTCATTGCTTCCGTTTCACGATTTGGGGAGGCAACAGAGCCAGAATCTAGATGATCTCGCCCAATTACAATCGGTGCACTTAATTCACCAGAAGCGACCATATCGTTAATGATTTTCCCAAAGCGTGCTCGTTCGCCATAACCTAACCAACAGATTCGAGAAGGTAACCCTTGGAATTGAATTTTTTCACGAGCCATTTTAATCCAGTTACAGAGATGGGTGTTATTACTAAACTCACGTAATATTACTTCATCCGTTTTATAGATGTCTTCAGGATCTCCGGATAACGCAACCCATCTGAAAGGGCCTTTGCCTTCACAAAACTGGGGTCGGATATAAGCTGGGACAAATCCTGGGAAGTCAAATGCTCTGCCGAAGCCTTCATCTTTCGCTACTTGACGAATGTTATTGCCGTAATCGAATGTTATAACCCCTTTATCCATAAACTCGACCATTGCCCTTACATGCGTAGTCATAGAAGCTTTCGAGCGTTTTATATATTCGCTAGGGTTATCCTTGCGTAAGGTTCTTGCATCCTCTAGGGATGTTCGAGAAGGGATATAGCCGTTTAATGGATCATGCGCGGAAGTTTGATCGGTCAATACATCTGGTGTAAAGCCACGAGCAATCATTTCAGGTAAAATATCAGATGCATTTCCAACCAACCCTATAGAGAGAGGTTTCCCGGATGTTTTTGCTTCTTCTGCAAGTTTAATAGCCTCGTCTAATGTATGCGCTTTCAAATCTGTGTAGCGTGTTTCGATGCGTCTATCTATTCTCGTTTCATCTACTTCTATAGCAAGACAGACTCCACCATTCATCGTAACGGCTAACGGTTGCGCCGCTCCCATACCACCTAACCCAGCAGTAAGTGTAATTGTATTTTTTAATGTCCCATTGAAATGCTGTTTGGCAAGTTCCGCAAATGTTTCATAGGTGCCTTGCACAATTCCTTGTGAGCCAATGTAGATCCAACTACCGGCAGTCATTTGTCCATACATCATTAATCCCTTTTTATCGAGTTCATGAAAATGCTCCCATGTTGCATAGGCTGGCACTAAGTTTGAGTTAGCTATTAATACACGTGGTGCATCAATATGAGATTTAAATACAGCCACTGGTTTTCCGGATTGGACCAGCAATGTTTCATCATTTTCAAGTTCCTTTAAGGTGCGAACTATTGCGTCAAAAGCTTCCCAGTTCCGAGCTGCTTTTCCGATGCCACCGTAAACAACTAAATCATCCGGATGCTCTGCTACCTCTGCATCTAAATTGTTCATAAGCATGCGAAGTGCTGCTTCTTGTAGCCAACCTTTCGTATTCAACTTGGTTCCTCTATAACGAATAACCTTATCGTTTGCTTTCCCCATTCAAATACCCCCTCAATTCCTACCTCTATTCTATCTAAATATTTGAACTATTTAAGAGTTTTAGTGAAAAAAGTAAAAATTTCTCCTCTGCTAACTAAGTACTTTATTAGCATGGTAGTGTACTGTGTGAGTGAAAATGAAACTCTTTCTAATATTGATCGTCTGATTATTCAGATATATAAAGGGGGAATTATTTTGAAGAAAGCGTGGTTAATGTTAGTAATCATAAGCCTTTTCATGTTATTAGCAGCCTGTAGTGGAGAAGAAGAGTCAGCTAAGATGAGTACAGAGGACAGAGCATCTGATTCGGCGGAATTTGAAGTTAAAGAAGAAAAAAGTGTAGAAGCAGACGTAGATCAGGAGGCTGCTGCAGAGGATATGGAAGCACCGAACACTCGCATGATTATTCATCAGGCAAGAATTAGCACGAATGTAAAGGATTTAAAGAAGGCTCAGCATAATATGGAGCAAAAGGTAAAGCACTATGGAGGCTATATTGTAGAGTCCAATGTGTATTTAGAATCTGATGAAAATAGTACGGGCAATATGACTTTACGTATTCCGGAGAAGCATTTTGAAGCATTTTTGTCCGATGCAGAAGCAGAGGCTTCCAAAGTTTTAGAGAAAAATGTAACTGGACAGGATGTAACTGAGCAGTTTGTAGACCTAAGCTCTCGAGTTAAATCGAAACGTGCTGTAGAAGAACGTTTACTAGCATTTATGAAGGATGCTCAAAAAACAGAGGACCTACTGAAAATTTCTGCTGACCTGGCAAAGATCCAAGAAGAAATAGAAGTACTAGTAGGTAAAATAAATTATTTAGAAAATCAAACATCCTTTTCCACAATCGAACTAACTATGTATGAAAATCGAGTCATTATTCCAGAAATAGAAAACAAAGACTTGAATACATGGGAAAAAACGAAAAAGCAATTTATAACAAGTACAAATTCATTGTTATCAATAGGCTCAGGAATAATCGTGTTTATAGTAGGTAACTTACCAGTGTTAATACTTTTAGCAATTATTGCAATAGTAGGTTTTTGGATTATTAAGAAAAGGAAAATAAAAGAATAATAATTTTAGTGTCTATTCTAATGGGGAACATATCGTAAAACAATTAATAATGCATCTCTTGATTTTAAAAGAGATGCTTTATTCGTGTAAAGAAAAAGGTATCATAATTTCTATAACTTCATACTATGTATAAATAACTCCCATGAATGGAGGGAAACATGGACATTTTAAACAGGGTAAGAAATTATCGAGAAGAAGAGAACCAGCTCAAGTGGGAAGGTACGTTTAAAGAATTTTTAGCGATTGTGAAGGAACGTCCAGAGGTTGCCCAAACGGCGCATGCACGAGTTTATAGCATGATTAAAAATGCAGGTATAACGGAACTAGATAACAAAAAAGAATTCAATTTTTTTGGAAATGAAATTTTTGGAGTAGAAGAATCACTAGAGCGATTAGTAGAAGAATATTTTCATCCCGCTGCCAGAAGGTTAGATGTAAGGAAAAGAATTCTATTGTTAATGGGTCCAGTAAGTGGAGGAAAGTCTACAATTGTAACACTTCTAAAACGAGGATTCGAACAATATTCTCGTACAGATGAAGGTGCGGTGTACGCTATAAAAGGCTGCCCAATGCATGAGGATCCTTTGCATTTAATCCCGCAGCATTTACGAAAAGACTTTTTTGATGAATATGGAATACGGATTGAAGGTAGTTTGTCACCTTTAAACTCCATGAGGCTCGAGAGTGAGTACGGTGGGCGTGTAGAAGATGTCCTGGTAGAGCGGATTTTCTTCTCTGAGGACAAACGAGTAGGAATTGGTACGTTCACTCCTTCCGACCCTAAATCTCAAGATATCGCTGACTTGACAGGATCTATAGACTTTTCTACAATCGCTGAATATGGCTCAGAATCAGATCCTCGCGCATACCGCTTTGACGGAGAATTGAATAAGGCAAATCGCGGCATGATGGAATTTCAAGAAATGCTAAAATTGGATGAAAAATTTCTTTGGCATTTATTATCCTTAACGCAGGAAGGAAATTTTAAGGCAGGACGTTTTGCATTAATCAGTGCAGATGAATTAATCGTGGCGCATACCAATGAAACGGAGTACCGATCATTTATAGCCAATAAAAAGAATGAAGCGTTGCATTCAAGAATTATTGTCATGCCAATCCCTTATAACCTTAAAGTAAGCCAAGAAGAACGAATATATGAAAAAATGATTAGGGAAAGTGATATGACACATGTTCATATTGCTCCACATGCATTAAGAGCAGCTGCAATTTTTTCTATACTAACGAGACTTGAGATTCCGAAAAAAACAGGGATAGATATAGTAAAGAAAATGCGTCTCTATGATGGAGAAAATGTGGAAGGATTTAACGACATTGATGTAGAGGAATTGAAGAAAGAATCCCAAAACGAAGGGATGAACGGTATTGATCCACGGTACGTGATCAACCGTATTTCCTCTGCCATAATTCGTAAAGAAATTCCATCGATTAATGCTCTAGATGTGTTGCGTTCTTTAAAAGAGGGGCTTGATCAGCACGCCTCCATCTCAACTGAAGACAAAGAAAAATACATGAATTATATAGCAATTGCCCGAAAAGAATACGATGAAATTGCGAAAAAAGAAGTACAAAAAGCATTTGTATATTCATATGAAGAGTCCGCAATTACACTGATGAATAACTATTTGGATAATGTCGAGGCCTTCTGCAATAAAAACAAAATGAGAGATCCATTAACTGGTGAAGAGATGAACCCAGATGAGAAGCTGATGCGCTCCATTGAGGAACAAATCGGCATTTCTGAAAACGCAAAAAAAGCATTCCGAGAAGAAATTCTCATTCGATTATCGGCATATGCAAGAAAAGGAAAACGGTTTGAATATAATTCCCATGAGCGTTTACGTGAAGCCATACAAAAGAAATTGTTTGCTGATTTAAAGGATGTCGTGAAAATTACAACATCCTCGAAAACACCAGATGAAGCACATTTGAAGAAAGTTAATGAAGTAGTGGCAAGATTAATAGACGAACATGGCTACAACTCCAATTCAGCCAATGAGCTATTGAAATATGTTGGTAGTTTACTTAATAGGTAGACGTAAAAAGAATGGACGAATAATATAGCTAAAAGATTGACCCTGTTTCTATCGTTTTTGAAGGACTTTGGATAGACGTTTTGCTATATTATTACCGAGTGAATTTTTAGGGATGCTGGTTGGTTGTGACGTCCGTCACAACCAACCAACATCCCTTTTTTCGGTAATTTTATGGCATTTGTCTATCCTTCACCCTCCTAAAACTCTTAGAAACAGGTTAGTGCGTTTTTGGAAAACTAGAGAAAAGTGCCTATCCTATTAAAAAAAGCTCTCGAAGATACAATTTCGTTCGCTTCTTCGCTTCTTTATTTAGTAAACACTTATTATTTCTCTTTATTTCCACTAAATTTAAAAAACTACTTTCTTCATTATAGAATAGCATCCCAAATTTAACAGATGGTTTTATCCTTATGTTAACTCCGACTACTCTTATTATCCAAGCGATAGGCTATGCTAAATCTTATAGGCCAGTACTACTCACTTTATTGATTGAAGTGAAGGGTGGCGACTTCGGCGGGATGAGTGAGACAGATGAGATATCACAGCGACGCACTAGCGACGGTGATAGCTCATCGCTCACCCCGCGGAGGCCAACAGGATGTTGGTCACGAAGGCATTACCACACGACGTGGTGCACTTAGCCTTTGTACCCCACCTGAAACGTAAATCAGCAGTATTACTAAAATTATCCTATTCTATTAAGATATCGGAACCGATTTTCGAAGTTTGGATGTTTTTTTATTACATCATCATCAACCTCTACATTTTTCGTTTTCATCTGCAATAACAATGACAAACGGGCATATGATAAAAAATAGGTAGGTGTTGAGAAAAATGGAGGATAAAGAAGCAAAACAATTTGTCGTTTCTCAGGAAAACTGGTCTTTGCATCGAAAAGGACACCAAGACCAACAACGACATATGGGGAAAGTGAGAGAAGCGATTCAAAACAACTTGCCCGATTTGATCAGTGAAGAAAATATAATTATGTCTAATGGACGAGAAGTCATTAAAATCCCAATTCGCTCACTAGACGAATATAAAATTCGGTATAACTACGATTCATCCAAGCATGTGGGGCAAGGCGATGGAGATAGCCAAGTAGGAGATGTTATTGCAAAAGGCTCAGGAGATGAACAGGGAAAAGCAGGGCAAGGAAAACAGGCAGGTGATCAGGCAGGTCAAGACTATTATGAAGCAGAGATTTCTATTGCTGAAATCGAGCAGGAGCTTTTCAGCCATATGGAGTTGCCTAATCTAGAAGAAAAGGAACAGGCAGAAATAACAACGGAACATATTACATTTAACGATATACGGAAAAAAGGTCTAATGGGTAATATTGATAAAAAGCGCACGATTATGACTGCTATGAAGCGAAATGCCATGAAAGGCAAGGCAGAAATAATGCCTATTCACCAAGATGACCTGCGTTTTAAAACATGGGATGAAGTTGTAAAACCAGAATCGAAGGCAGTTGTTCTAGCAATGATGGATACAAGTGGATCAATGGGGAACTTCGAAAAGTATTGTGCTAGAAGTTTTTTCTTCTGGATGACAAGGTTTTTACGCTCCCAATATGAAACGGTGGAAATTGAATTTATTGCCCATCACACAGAAGCGAAAGTTGTAACAGAGGAAGCATTTTTTTCAAAAGGGGAAAGTGGAGGTACAATTTGTTCCTCGGCATACACGAAAGCACTAGAGCTCATTCAGGAGAAATATAGTCCTTCTCGGTATAATATCTATCCTGTCCATTTTTCCGATGGAGAGAATATGACTAGTGATAATATGAGATGTATTCAACTAGTGAACGAACTCATGAATGTGTCCAGTATTTTTGGCTACGGCGAAGTAAATGCACATAGTAGATATTCCACCTTAATGAACACCTATAAAAAAATTGAAAATCCTAAGTTTAGGCACTATGTATTGAAACAAAACCAAGATGTTTACGAAGCGCTGAAGAGTATATTTCAAAAGGGAGCTAAGTAATGGAGAGAAAACTACAACATGCCATTGCCGAAATTACCGAAATTGCCACAGCATTCGGCCTCGACACTTATCCTATGAGGTATGAAATTTGCCCCGCAGATATCATTTATACATTCGGTGCATATGGCATGCCCACTCGTTTTGCCCATTGGAGTTTTGGTAAACAATTTCATAAGATGAAAATGCAATATGATTTTGGGCTCAGTCAAATTTATGAGTTAGTCATTAATTCAGATCCTTGCTACGCCTTTTTATTGGACACAAATAGCCTCATCCAAAATAAGCTTATCATTGCGCATGTACTCGCTCACTGTGACTTTTTTAAACATAATGTTCGTTTCTCTAATACACGAAGAGATATGGTAGAAAGTATGACTGCAACGGCTGAACGAATTGCAGCCTATGAGATGTTATATGGAAAAGAAGAGGTTGAGAAATATTTAGATGCGGTATTGGCTATCCAAGAGCACATCGATCCATCCATTATGAGACCTAAATTACCGGTTTATGAGGATGAGGAGGAAGAAGAAGTCGTACGAAAAACAGATTATGATGATTTATGGAATTTGGATCATCGAGAAAATAAAACAAGGCTGGTGCTTCCTTATCGAAAAAAATTCCCACCGAGACCAGAAAAAGACCTACTCCTATTTATAGAGGAATACAGCAGCGAGTTGGAGGAGTGGCAGCGGGATATTTTAACAATGATGCGCGAGGAGATGCTGTACTTTTGGCCGCAATTAGAAACAAAGATAATGAACGAAGGTTGGGCTTCCTATTGGCACCAACGTATATTAAGAGAAATGGATTTAACGAGTGATGAAACAATTGAATTTGCCAAGCTAAATGCCAATGTAGTGCAACCTTCCAAAACAGGCATCAATCCCTATTATTTAGGTGTTAAAATTTTTGAGGATATAGAAAAGAGATATGATAACCCTACAAGTGAAATGAAAGATTTAGGAATTGAAGCTAATTCGGGTAGGGAGAAAATGTTTGAAGTAAGAGAAATAGAATCAGATATATCTTTTATCCGAAATTACTTAACGAAGGACTTAGTGAAACAGGAAGATTTGTATTTATTTGAAAAAAAGAATGGCAATTATGAAATTACAGATAAGGATTATGAAAATGTCCGTGATCAACTGGTGTCGATGAGAGTGAATGGAAGCTTTCCATATATCTTAGTAGAAAATGGGGACTATATGAGACTTGGAGAGCTATATTTGCATCATGGGTATGAAGGGACGGAACTAGATCCTCATTATTTGGAAAATGTTCTGCCATATATCCATCAATTATGGGGGCGGACAATTCATATGGAAACGGTCGTAGATGGAAAACAAGTTTTATATACATTTGATGGGAAAAAAGTTACAAAAATGAATATGTAAGATAAAAAAACGAGATTCTATGGACATAGAATCTCGTTTTTTATAAGACAAGAAATTATAGTAATTAAAGCTAAAAGACTTTGCGCAGAAGCACCAAGATACAAGTGTGCGGTGACCTATTCAGTCATCTACATCTAACACATTGAACAGCAAGTGTCTGTCCAATGAAATTTAAGTGTTTTACCACTTTACAATCAAGATATTGTAGAATGTACCACAAGTTGTAATTGATTTTAAATTAAAAATAAAAGATGCAGATGCAGTTCTTTGGGTAACACCTGAATATAATGCAACAATTCCTGGAGTATTAGCAAATGCTATTTACTGGTTATCAAGAGTAGATAAAGTAATTATTGGCAAACCATCATGGATTATGGATGCTTCAATCGGTATGTTAGGAACTGTAAAAGCTCAAGCTCATTTAAGAAAGAAAAAAGCCCTTTTTTTATTAAACTAAAGAGCCGCAGTTTAGTTTAATAAGCTATTACCTGAATTTATGTATTAATCTTTAGAAGTATATGCAGTTCCCCGGGAAAGTGAAGAGCATAAGTGGAAAATAAAAGTGATCACTTGGTACTTTAAAAATCTTAAGGATTCTTAAGTATTTTTCCTACTGTTTCTTTAGGTTTGAAATGTACTCTAAAGCCGTAGAAAATTCAAATCTATGGAGTGGTAGTGTACATGAAAGTTTTCAGTTTTATTTTTCAATATTTATTAAATCCAAGGAAAATTGGTGCAGTCTTGCCAAGTTCAAAGTATCTTGCAGAAAAAATGGTAGATAGTATTGAATTCCATAATGCAAAATACATCGTAGAATTGGGTCCAGGTACAGGAGTCTTTACAGATAAGATTATTAAAAGCAGAATTCAACATACGGTTGTTATGTTGATTGAGAGTAATAAAGAATTTTGTGGGTTATTAGAAGAAAGGTATAAGAACGAAAGGAATCTGATTATTATTCATGGTTCTGCTGAGGAAATCGACAAGTATACAAAGAACTTTAATATCCCATATTTAGATTATGTAGTTTCTGGTCTTCCTTTTACGAGTTTGCCAAAAAGTGTCTCAAGCGCTATTTTAATCAAAACCAAAAAGCTATTAAGGAAAAATGGGATTTTTATTACTTTCCAATATACGCTATTTAAGAAAGGCTTTATTAGTCACTATTTTAAGCATATTAATATAACGAGTGAGTATAGAAATATGCCCCCAGCGTATGTATTCCGTTGTAGTAATTAACATGTGTATATAGGGAAATCTTGCAGAGGGGTGAATAGATTTGAATGGCAAGGTTTTAATTGTTGATGATGATTTAGAAATCAGAAATCTAATTTCTATCTATTTAGAAAATGAAGGACTAGCGACGCACTAGAAGCATTGGAATTATTGGAATTACATAATTTTGATTTAATTATTTTGGATATAATGATGCCTAAAATGGATGGAATCGAGGCATGTATGAAAATTAGGGAAGAACGTAATATGCCTATCATTATGCTATCAGCTAAATCCGAGGATATCGATAAAATTCAAGGTTTAGCCTCTGGTGCAGATGATTATCTTAGCAAACCGTTTAACCCGTTAGAACTAATAGCGAGGGTCAAATCTCAACTAAGAAGGTATAAAAAATATAATATTGAAACAGAAAGTAATAAGAGTGTTATTAAAATTGGTAATTTAACGATAAATACAGATACTCGCCAAGTATGGATTAACAGTAGCGAAGTAAGGCTTACACCAAAAGAATTTGATATCCTTGAACTTCTCGCACGAAATAAGGGCATTGTACTAAGCGTTGATAAAATATATGAAGCTGTTTGGAAGGAGAATTACTTTAAATCTGATAACACTGTAATGGTTCACATTACAAAAATCAGATTCAAAATTGAAGATGATCCGAAAAATCTTATTTACATCAAAACCATTTGGGGAGTGGGGTATAAAATATGAGGAGTAAAAAGCTAAGCGTTCAACTCCTTACAGCAATAGCAATTAGCTTTATGATCTCAGTCCCAATTGTAAGTAGTCTTTTACTATATGTCATGTATTATTTTGTTAAAAAAACTAATTATTATGACGTGACTATATTTAATTTAGTTTGGTTAACTGCTGTTATCTTAACTTTTATTATAAGTCTTTTAGTAATGATACATAGAAAAATAAAATACCTTCAACAAGTTACAGAGAGTGTTCAAACCATTGCAAACGGAAAACTGGGTCATACTATTGAAATAAATGGTAATGATGAGTTAAGTCAACTAGCTAAGAATATCAACTATATGTCAAAAGAGTTGGAAAGTAAGTTCGAACATGAGAGGAAAATAGAAAGTGTAAAAAATGAATTCATTACAAATATTTCTCATGATTTGCGTACACCCTTAACTTCTATCATTGGATATGTAGATTTGTTGAGAAAAAATGAATATAGAGATGACGAACAATTATATGATTATCTGGAAACCATTTATTCTAAATCACAAAATTTCAGCAAACTTATTAATGAACTATTTGAATACACCAAACTAACGAGTCCGGATCTAAAATTTAACTTTACTGAAGTTGAATTAGGAGGATTATTAGAACAAATAATAGGAGAGTACTCGCCAATATTAGAAAAAGAAGGACTGGATATACAAAAATCAATAACGGAAGAAGATATACATGTATCGATGGATATTGAAAACATGGTGCGTGTCTATGATAATCTTCTAATGAATGTAATAAAATACAGCATGAAACATTCTATACTAAAAGTAGAGCTTCATATAGTTGGCATAAAAGCTATTTTGACTATATCCAATCAAGTAGAGAACTTACCAGTACAAGACGTTAATAAATTATTTGACCGCTTTTATCGAGGGGATATGGCAAGAAAGCAAGATGGAGGGTCTGGTATTGGACTTGCCATATCTAAAAGGATTATAGAGCTTCATGGTGGAACAATTGAGGCTAATTATAGAGAAGGTTGGTTAACCTTTACAATTGAATATATCATTAAAAAATAATTTCTTATGGAAAACGGCAAATGCATATTGGTGATAGTTATTTAGTAGAAGACACGAATAAAGAAGTAATTAAAAAATTTCTTGAGCTTCAGTTCACTGGTCCAGATGAGGCATTTATGGAGCTACTATGGAATCCTAAATATACGACTGTTGTGAATAATAAAGAAGTGGACGAAGAGTTGGAAAAGTATGTAACGGAGGCATACGGACCTTACTTTATAGATTCTTATCTCAGCCCGTTCCTAAATACATATGGGATGTCGTATCAAGTTATTGCTGACAAATCGGTATATAAGTTTAGCTTTAAGCGGCGATGATCCTATTATCAATACTTCGGACCTGCCTATAAAGTAATTGGCGATTCATTTTGAATGTGTTTGTAAAAATCAAAAAAACTCCTATAGAGGAGTTTTTTTGA
The DNA here is from genome assembly GCF_029533155.1 of Psychrobacillus antarcticus. Lineage (GTDB taxonomy): Bacteria > Bacillota > Bacilli > Bacillales_A > Planococcaceae > Psychrobacillus > Psychrobacillus antarcticus. Next base: position 14,544 of record NZ_JAIZDB010000043.1, read on the forward strand.
TAAGCAATGTGAGTACGTGAATGGCTACTGTGGATTTAAAAACGCCCCCCGGCAGCGAAGCCCTTTGGAGAGATACGTTCAATTTCTTCGAAATCCGCTGGGGTAAGTTGAACCTGCAGAGCGCCAAGATTCTCCTTCACTCGGTCTATTCGCCTAGTGCCAGGGATTGGTACAATGAAGTCTCCTTGGGCAAGTAGCCACGCCAATGCAAGTTGAGCAGATGTACACAATTTTTTGGAAGCCATCTCTTCAATCAGTGCTGCGACTTCCACATTTTTAATGAAATTATCTCCTTGGAACCGTTCATAATTTCTCCTATAATCATCCTTTGGCAAATCATCGAACTTTTTAACTTGTCCTGTCAGGAATCCCCGTCCCAGCGGGCTATAAGGTACAAAACCAATTCCCAATTCTTTGAGAAGCGGAAGTACCTCATCTTCGACTTCTCTACTCCATAAAGAATACTCCGTTTCCACTGCAGTAATGGGGTGAATGGCGTGTGCACGACGGATGATATCAGCAGGTGCTTCGGATAGACCGACAAAACGAATTTTCCCCTCTTTGACCAAATCGGCCAACGTTTCAATGGTTTCTTCAATAGGGGTATTCGGATCGTAGCGGTGTTGATAATAGAGGTCAATGTAATCCAATCCGAGATTGTATAAGCTAGCATCTACGGATTTTTTGATATACGCCCGATCACCTTTGGGTCCCTGGGTATGCGTTACCCCAAATTTAGTGGCAATCACCGCTTTATCCCGTCTAGATTTAAGAGCTCTCCCTACCAACTTCTCGTTTTCTCCAAACCGTTGCTGCACAAAATCACCATAAATATCCGCAGTGTCAAACATAGTGACGCCGATATCCAGCGCCTCATGAATCACGCGAACCGATTCCTCGTTATTCGGCAGCATCATCGTTCCAAGACCTAATGCTGAAACCTCTAATCCTTCACGTCCAAGCTTCCTTTTTTGTATAGCTTCCGACCTCATCCATTCTTCCTCCTAGAAATAATATTGATGGAACTCATTTTTGGGTTTCCAGTTGCCCAACCTCTTATTTTGATTTGCCCGAAGTTGGCATTGAAGCGGCAGTCTTAGATGAAGCAGGACGCGTCATTCGCTCGGTCATGACAGCAGTAAACTTTCGTGTGAGAAAGCGAGCGCTTTGAGCCAGCCAATAATTGGAGGTTCCATCTATGATATAGCTTCGTCCTTTCTCGATCCCTCGGAAGCCAGCATTCACAACTGACTCGGGAGTGCCATTAATTCCTCCAGGCATTTCCGTTGTGCCAATCACATCGAAAAATTCAGTCTTGGTCGTTCCCGGGCATAATGCAAGGATGCGCACCCCAAGCTGGCGGTTTTCTGCAAAGATTGACTCAGTGAACGAAAGAACAAACGCTTTGGTAGCTGCATAAGTAGCCATATATGGGATTGACTGAAAGGAGCCAAGGGAAGCTACATTTACAATAATTCCATCCTTCTGCTGCTGCATGTAGGGCAAAAATTGATGGGTCATATCCACGAGCGAAGCTACATTCAAGTTAATCATTTCCTGTTCCCGCTCACTTGAAATCTCCTCGAAACGACCATGGGTACCGAAACCTGCATTATTGATTAAAATGCTCACCTTTAGGTCAAGCTCTACAATTTGTTCAGCCAACAGACGAGTTGCGCCTGTTTTGGATAAATCGGCCGACAGGGCATAAGCCCTAATGCCGTATGTGGCTGATAATTCCTTCGCCAGCCTCTCTAATTTTTCCTTCGAACGAGCTACCACAATCACATGGCAGCCTTTAGCAGCCAGTTTCGTAGCATATTCCTTGCCAATCCCTGCTGAAGCACCGGTAACCAGTGCCACCTTACCTTTGTAATCGACCATTGTTAGAGCCTCCTGGATATAAAATTTGATTTTTCAAGTTACTTATCTCCTTCTTTAGAATATTTATTCCACTTCACTATAGATATTGAAAATAAAAAAGTCAATTAAATCGGAAAAAATATTCTATTATGATGTATATTTTATATTAAATAACTATTTTATAACATATAAACACAATTTATTAGAATTTTTATTCCCTAAATTGACAAACTATCACTCAAGTTGTAATATTGATTAGAAAAAACATTCCATAGTGAGGTGCGAAATGAGTAAACGTGAAGACATTTTGGTTGCAACCCTTGATTTAATTACCGAAGAGGGCTTGCAGTCCGTTACCTTTTCAAAAATCTTTAAGAGGGCAAATGTGGGTTCTAGCACCTTTTATAATTATTATAAAAGCAAAGAGGAACTAGTTAGTGAGCTCTTTATGAATGCTCGTACTCATATGGGAGAAGCAGTTATGACTGGGAATGATTCTAGTCAGACTGTCTATGAAAGAATAAAAGGTATTCTAAAAAGCACGGCCGATTATGCGCTCAACTATCCCAAGGAACTTTCATTTATAGAGAACTATTGCGAGTCACCATATATCTCCGAAGAATTGAGGAATAGGTTAGATCCATCGGCCATTGAAATTTTCTCAATCATTGAACAGGGGCAAAAACAGGGCATTATCCGGGAAATGGATATCATTTTATGTTGCCAACTCGTCACTGGAATGATCAACTCTGTAATAAAAGGATATTTGGCAGGAAAATATTCTCTTGATGAAAATCAGATTCAGCAAACAATCGAAGCTTGTTGGAAAGCAATTAAGGTTTAGTGAAAGAGCTTGTGCCAATCAATATTAGGAGAGATTTCCACCACAAGTGCCTGGAAAGTGTTCCTCAATGGTAGACTTCTAAGTATTAGCAAGAAATAATTTTCAATAGGGTAGAATTGGTTACACAATTCATAATCAGTGCTGGAGAAAAGGGTAAGGAAAAGAAGAGGTAACGTGTGCACTAAATAAGCTTTTAAGGACTTGGTATGCCAACGCTAAATTAAACAACTTTTTTAAGGGAAGCGAGTTTGTACTTTACCGGACTTGGGTACTTTTTGTGTATTATTCTACTTGCCCTTAATTTAATTGTCCAACTATGTGTAGACTATCTACCAGTCATTGGGAACTTCTTTATCAACAGGAGTTTGATAGGATAGAGCATTTTGAAGAAGAATTAGAAGACTATATTCACTATTACAATCAAAAACGCATAAAGGCCAAATTAAAAAACCTAAGTCCGGTAGAGTACCGAACTCAGGTCCTTAAAGCAGCCTAAAATATTTGTCTAGCTTTATTGGGTCAGTTCAACTCTCAAATGAAGAAGAACTAGTAGTTTATGCTTGTTGGATAATTATATGAAAAGATTTTTAAACTATTGTTTTCTGTTTAAATAAGACTTAGTTTATTAAACTAAAGAACCACCATTTTTTAAGTATTTATCGATACCCTCTGCGGCGCGGTAAGATAATGCACCAACCGTACCAGTTGGATTATATCCAGAGTTATGAGGGAATGCACTAGCGCCAGGAACAAATACATTTTCAAAGTCCCACATTTGTAAGTAACTGTTCAATGCACTTGTTTCAGGGTTATCACCCATAATAACTCCACCAGTGTTGTGGGTAGATTGATATGGAACGATGTCATATGTGCCTCTCTCTGAATATGTTACGAGGTCAGTTGCTCCCATTTCTTTCATGATTTTAGAAGTTTGTCCGCCCATAAATTCATTCATTTTTCTATCTTGTTCTTCCCAATCAAATGTGATGCGAAGAAGTGGGTTTCCGAATTGGTCTTTATAGGTAGGATCTAAATCTAAAAAGTGATGAGCGTAAGGCATTGAACCGCCCTGTGCATAGATATATAAATTCCGATTTGCGTATTTTAGAGACTCTGCTTTAAACTCTTTACCCCATGAAGGAGTACCTGGTCTCACAGAGTTATTAGCAATAGGTCTGTTACCTGTTAGAGACATTGCAATATTTGCCCCATGGATGAAGTTTAAAGAGGTGTGGTCAAAGTTATCCCCATTAAAGTCGTCTATACAAGCACCTAACGCACCTGTACCCGCAAATAAATTAAACTCTTTATCGTCAAAGAAACCTGCAGTATTACCACCCTCATTTTGATAAGCGTAGTTTTTCCCGATTACTCCAGTACGAGTTTTAGGATCATACGGTTTACCCATTTTAGAAGTTAAAAGTAAGCGTGTGTTATTTAACACGTAACTTGTAATTGCTACAACATCAGCAGGTTGAATAAACTCTTCGCCAGTTTGTGTGTCTATATAACGAACGCCAGTTGCTTTATTTCCTTCGTGTAAAATTTCTACTACATTCGAATGTGTACGAACTTCTAAATTTCCGGTTTGTCTAGCAACAGGAATAACGGTAACAACAGGATCTGCTTTTGCACCATATTCACAACCGAATTTCTCGCAGAATCCACAATACTGGCAAGCAGCACGGCTAATACCATCTGGATTGGTGTAACTTTCAGATAGGTTAGCGGATGGAATCATGATTGGATTTAACCCTAAATTTTTGGATGATTCTATGAACATTTTTGCTGGAAGTGGAGCTAACATTGGTTTGGTTGGATACGGATTAGAACGGGGACCACCTAGTGGGTTTTCTTCTCCAGAGATACCTGCCATCATTTCAAATTTATCAAAGTATGGTTCTAATTCATCATAAGTAATACCCCAGTCTTGAATAGTCATATTTTGGGGGATTTTATTTTTTCCATATCTTTCTTCTGTTAATGTTTTAATTTGAAAATCGTATGGTAAAAAGCGGAATGTCATACCGTTCCAGTGACTTCCAGATCCCCCTAAACCATCACCTAAAAGAAATGATCCGTATTGGCGCATTGGAAGTGCTCTCATTTTTTCATTATTTCTAAAAGTAATTGTTTCTTTTGATAAATCTTGCATCATTTCAAAACGTTGTGCATAGCGAAGTTCATCATGCCCCATTAGGAAATCTTCTGTTTTTCTTTCTTTCCCTCTTTCAAGTCCAACCACCTTGTACCCTTTTTTGGTAAGTTCAGCAGCTAAAATACCACCTGTCCAACCTACTCCAACTAAAACAACGTCTGTTTTTTGTAAAGTTTTTACCATTTATTTTCACTCCTAATTAGTTGCATTTGTTATTAATCGCTTCTTAATGGTTATGTTGAGAATTTAATGCCATAGGCTCTAATTTTACGAATTCCTCTTTTTCAATGATGTCAACATAGCTCATTTGATGTCCTGGGAAGTTTTTCATCTTCCAACCTTCCATATCTTTATTCCCACCATACAATGGGTCCGCATAAACACCTTCAATTGTTGTAGAACGGAATAGATTGAAGAAATAAGTAGAAGTCATTCCTTTTAACTCAACTTTTCCTTCTGAAAAGTCTGTTAAAATTGCAATTTGTTCATCTTCTGAAAGCTCTGTGAAGGACTTTTCATATGTCTTTAAACTATGATTTTCGAAAGCGTTTAAACCAATTTCAAAAATTTGTTGTCTATTTAAGCTACTTTGAAAGCCTTGAGTAGATTCGGCAGGGAAAAAAGGACCGGTAGTGTATTCTTTTGCTCCTGTGCCCCATCCACTTGCTAATTGGTGGTCGATATAATAAGCGACTAACAGTTCTTTAGCTCCAGGACCGTTATCGTCAGCAGGGAAAATTCTTTCGGCTGCGGCCTCCGTAATTCGATATTGATTCGGTGTAAAGTACATTAGCGCTACATTGGCATTTGATGCAGTTGCTTCCGAATGAACATGTGTTTCAGTAGTAGAGTCCTTTCCTAAAAGGCTTCCTAGCGCACCACCTAGAACAATTCCACCAACTGTTAATCCTGAATTTTTAATAAACGTGCGTCTAGAAGAACGCTTATCTAGGATAGGCTCTTTTTTTTCTTGTTCCGACATAATAAACCTCCTGAATAAAGTGATAGAATACTTAGATATTTAATTTAGCTAGGTAAATAATGGGTAAAATGTAAATGGTAATTAGTGAACAATTGAATGCCAGTTATATACTATAGAAAATAAAGCAGTACTAACTAGTAAAGTAGCGATAAAGTATATATGTTTTTTTCCAGTCCAACAAAGAACGATAATAGCTAAACCAATACCAGATCCTAATAAAGCAAACCAAGGAAATACACTATTATAGAAAAAAAGACATAGTGCAAAATCGGCTACAGTAAATAGAGCAAGAAATACTTGATTCAAAATTTTCAATTCTTCTAAATTATATTGAGTCACATCAAATCTCCTTCTCTATGCAAATAATCACTTTTTTTAATATATAAAAATATAACAGAACCAATTCTACTCCAAAAAAATAAAATGTCTACACTTAAGTTTTTCACCTTTCGTTGAAAAATCGGTATACAATCCCTAAATTCAATACGGAGGTGTTTTTTCTATGGGGACAAGAGTCAGTTATCTAGTAGAAGTAAAAATGAATGCTAATGAAATGCGATTAGCTAAAGTACCGTCAATTGCTTGCAAAGAAAGGTGTTTTATTCCTGTCTCAAAAAGTATAGTCAATGCCTTTTTAGGAGACTATGATTACTCCATTATAAAGGCTAAATCTTCCTTAAATTGTTGGAGTGCTCCAACAGCCTTTGCAAGAAATAATGTTTGTGTTATTTAAAAAAATGAATTTATTTTTAAATGCCTATCTAAGAAGAGGAATATACTCCGATAATATAAAAGGAATAAGTTGTAATGTATTAAAGTTGGGGGTATATAAATGGATTCCGTAATAGAGAAGAATCTGGAAGAAGTATAAACGGAAAAAGTTTCTAGAAGGCTAATCCAAATCGAAAAAAACTAATGACAATAAAACAGTATTCAAAAACTGTAAACAAGGTAAATTATAAACTTTGTACATTTATATGAACCAAGCAGATAGTTATCAATTTCTCTTCGATCTAATGCGATTAAATTACTAGAGTGGGCAATGCGGTAAAAAAATGTAAAAGATGGATTCCAGAGCTAAAGTTATTATTATGTGTTAGCGGTTGGGCAAAAAAATGTGGTTTAGGAGACTATATGAGCTGGTTATATTGATTTGTTATATAAACTTTTTTACAAGAATTGAGTAGAGGAAGTGGTACACAAAGTCTTATATACTAGCTCTAGTATGCACGATAGGAAGGAATATAAAAAAGATGAAAAAAGATAATGAAACGAAATTTAACATGTTTTCTTGGATAAGAAATAGTATTTCAACAAAAGTAGCTTTTGCTCTTTTTTTAGCTATTATAATTGTATTTTCAATTACAGGTTTTCTGATTAACTCTTATACGAAAACTATATTAGTTCAAAGTGTAGAAGAAAACGTTTCTACGAAAAGTGACGCAATTGCTGCTCAAGTTAATAACATGTTTGCAGAAAAAGGAACAATTGTAAGGCAAATTGCCACAAATCAGGAGATAATAAAATACTTGAATACAGCTGAATCAAGGGATGAAGCAACGACAAATTCGTATTATGACGGGGTTTTAAAATCACTTGATGAGATTGTTAAAATGGATGATACTATTGCAATGGCTTGGATTGCCAGCGATAAGTCTAACTTTCTTGTTGGAAGTAATAATATAGTGTCGGATCCAACCTTCGATATAAAAAGCCGACCTTGGTATGAACATGCCTCAGTGGAAGATGACATATATTTTACTGAGCCATATATGGATGAAGTTTTTGGGAAAATGATTTTAAGTGCTATGAAACCAATTAAAGAAGGTGGAAATACGGTTGGTATCGTTGCAATAGACATATTTTTAGACGAATTACCGCAATTAATGCAATCTTATAAGATGGGAACTGACGGATATTCATTTTTACTCTCCAACGATGGATCCATATTATATCATCCAAACAGTGAGTTAATATTGGAACAAAAACTTCAATCACTTTCTGGTGAGATAGGAAATGTGGGTCAGAAAATGGTTGAGGGTGAAAAGGGGCTCAGATTAACGCAAGTAAATGATCGCTTAGAATATATCGGATATTCACCAGTTTCAACAACTAATTGGTCAGTAGGAACATCTATAACACAAAAGGAAGCATTAAGTAGTCTTAACACTTTTACATTCATGATGAGTTTATATTTTGGTATTGCTTGTCTCATCCTTATTGTTTTAGTGTTCTTCCTGTTAAAACATATGTTAAGAGAAATTCCTCAAGTAACCAAAGTAATGGAGCAATTAGCTTTAGGTAATTTAAGTCAGGAAGAATTAAAATCAACGTCTAAAGATGAAATAGGTAAATTAGTAACATCTACAAATCAATTAAATCAGAACTTGCGAGATATAGTAAGTCAAATCAATATAGTTTCTGAATCAGTAAGTAGTCAAAGTGAAGAATTGACTCAATCTGCAAATGAAGTAAAAACGGGATCAGAACAAGTAGCATCTACTATGCAGGAATTAGCAGCTGGTTCTGAAACTCAAGCAAACAGTGCGAGTGATTTATCATCTGGTATGAATAGTTTTGCAGATAAAGTTCAAGAAGCAAATGAAAATGGTTACCGCATAGAAGCAAATTCCAAAGTAGTATTAAACATGACTAAAGATGGATCTGAGTTAATGAAAAATTCAATCATTCAGATGGAAAAAGTTGATAGTATTGTGCGGGATTCAGTAAATAAGGTTCACGGGTTAGACAAGCAATCACAAGAAATTTCAAATTTAGTAACTGTTATTAAGGACGTTTCTAACCAAACTAATCTTCTAGCATTAAATGCTGCAATTGAAGCTGCAAGAGCTGGAGAGCATGGAAAAGGATTTGCAGTAGTAGCAGATGAGGTAAGAAAACTTGCTGAACAAGTATCTGATTCTGTAACGAATATAACTGATATAGTAGGTAACATTCAAAAAGAAGCGGGTCTTGTATCGGAATCATTACAAGGTGGATATAAGGAAGTTGAACAAGGAAAAGCGCAAATCGTTTCAACTGGCGAGACTTTCCGTAAAATTAGTGACGCTGTAACAGAAATGGTTGATAGTATTACAACCATTGCTGAAAATTTAGTTGAAATTACAGCAAATGCACAGCAGATGAATGGAGCAATTCAAGAAATTGCGTCTGTTTCCGAAGAATCAGCAGCTGGTGTTGAACAAACATCTGCATCTTCTCAACAAATAAGTAGCATTATGGAAGAAGTAGCTGGGAGTTCGGTTCAACTAGCCGGATTGGCTGAAGAACTAAATGAATTAGTAAAACATTTTAAGTTATAAATAATTAGGCTTAAAGGTAGTTTAATAACATCAACTCAATCTTTATTCCAAAAAGCCCTTTTTGTTCAACTTTGTTCAAAATAGGACCCATCTAGGGTACTTTAGTAAAAAACTGACATCCAAATAAAATGAGCTTGGAGATATGATATGCTCCCAGCTCATTTTTTTAATCAACCTTTACCTTTAACATAGTCTTTTATTTTGGCTCTACAATAAATGTTGGGGTCTACAAAAAATTTAGTGCATAAAAAAATGCACGACATCTTCCAAATCTTTTATACTTGAATTGTCGAGAAACAAGTAGAGATTGGAGATGTGTGCAATTGAATTTTAACATGTTTTTACCAGGATT
>NZ_JAIZDB010000044.1 GCF_029533155.1 Psychrobacillus antarcticus
TGGTAAAAACATGTTAAAATTCAATTGCACACATCTCCAATCTCTACTTGTTTCTCGACAATTCAAGTATAAAAGATTTGGAAGATGTCGTGCATTTTTTTATGCACTAAATTTTTTGTAGACCCCAACATTTATTGTAGAGCCAAAATTTGTAAGTTATTACGTCTTAATTTTTTCTTTTCTCTAGCATCCTCAAATAACCAATCGGATACCATTAGACCCCATTTTTCCTTATACATCATACCTTTTCGTGGCTTAATGATGGAAGATGGTAGCTCGTTTTCATCTGCATACTTTTTAGCGGTTCTCCAATTAATATTAAGCGCCTTTGCAATCGCATCGATCGATAAACCTTTTTCATTTCGTAAGTGTTTGATACAATTAATATCGGACATTGTTAGCATCCTTCCTAACCTCCATCTGTTTTGAGTTCGCACTTTAACAGTAGAGGTTGACTTGGGTGGCTGGCAAGTCCTTTTTTATTTACATGATTTTCTCATGCAGAACTCTGTACAAATTCATTGCAAAGTTCTGTACTTTCATTATGCATTACACAACCCCTTTTTGGTAATTAAAAAGAGCACCCAATGGATGCCCCTACTTTTGATTATTTTATCTTCGTATGAATTTCTTTAACTTAAAATTCCATTCACCTTCATCTGGCCCATTAAAATCTTTCACCATAAATGGACCTGAAAAAACCGTCTTTTCTTTTTCTTTTTTTAAAGTGTGTTTTTTGACCATCAATGCATCTTGTTGAAGTTTTTCAAAAAGATCAGCAACCGAACTGTCGGACGTGGCTACATGGATAAACGCATATCCATTGGCATACCTTTTCCGTGAGGAGTGGCTTCAGCCTTTGTTCTGCCGACTACACCTGAGCATCAGACCCCATAATCTGTCCATTATGACGCATGCAGGAAACTTAATGGGATAGTTTCAAAATACATAGTTTTGTCATTCCTATCCTCGGTTATAATGTTGGGATTTCCGAAGAAACCCCTTGTATTTTCACACATTAATGCTTATAACAAAACTTGTCGCGCTGCTGCTTTAGTTCAATAAGAAAATGGCATTACTCTTTCTTGAAGTAGTGCACCCGTTAGTTTAAGTACAATACTTCACAATCTTTTTTACGCCTTGTTCAAAATGCTTCCAAACCTTTGTTGTAACTTACTTACAAAGAACTTGCATAAAAACGTGTATAAATAATTTTCATAGGAAAAGCCACAAAATGTTGATTTAACTATATATTGTGGTCTTTTAATGTACTCCTAAACTTTGATTTGGGAATGTTATTTTGAGTAGATTTGTATAAATAATTATGCTATTAACTTTTGAGCCTTTCTATTTGTATTTTTTATTCCGCTATATAAGAAATACAAACAAAGTGTCACTAACATAGCTATAAGAGCAGGCATCCATAACTGTATATTATTTGGGCTATAATGTTTTGTTTGAAAGGCTTTTTCCACTTCATTTAAATAGTGTCTAGTGTATTCAAATTGAACAATATACCCGTCTTTTTCCATTGCCATTGTGCCAATATCATAGTCGGTAGGTGTAATCTTCTCCGTTATTAATTGTCCATTCTCATAGGTAGCCTTGGCCTTCTCATAAGGTAATGGATAAATTACTTTCGGCTTACTGTAATCAGCGGATAAAGGCTCCAGCCCTGTTGTACTAAAAGCAGCAATGTATTTAATCTGATTCTGATAATCAGTTGAAACCTTTTGTAGACCAGAAGTTCCTTCACCAGCTAGGTTTTCAAACGCTGCTTTCATAATGTTTTGTTGTTCCTGTTCAATCTTTTCTTGATGTTTGAAATCATTTGCTAAATCTTTTGTATCTATAAAGCCTTTTCCTATGAGGATGATCGTAATAACGACAGTAAGTACGGTCATCCATTCTAATATTTTTGAAAAACCACGATAAGATTTAAAAATATGATTCATTTTTTCGAATGGTTGTTTTTGTTGTATGGCTATTTTGTTTACTTCGACTTGTTCAACCTCAAATTCCTTGAGCATTTGAGCATGGATTTGCTTACATTGTTTACAAGTTGAAAGATGCTGTTCTACCAATGTGTTACTTGTTGGGCTGCATAAACCGTCTATATACATGGGTAATAAGTCTTTTACGATTTCACAATTATTCACTTTGTTTAACCTCCTCTTGTAATTTCACTTTAGCTCTGTAAAATGTGACTCTTGCCCAATTTTCATTTTTCCCTAAAATCCCGCCTATTTCTTGAAAACTAAGACCACCTAATAGACGCAAATGGAGTATTTCTCGGTACGGTTCTTTTAATCGATGAATATAACGGTATAGTTGAATCTTGTCCTCTTGCGCCACTAATAATTGCTCAATAGAAGGACCATTTTGTAGTTCTGAAAATTTCGGTTGCTTCACTTGTTTATCAACGTATTGATAATATGTATGTTTTGCGATTTGACATAGCCAAACAGATATTTTACACGAACCATTAAAGCGGTCTATAGAATGAATCGCTTTGTAAAATGTTTCTTGTGTTAACTCCTCAGCTACATCTGTATCCCTACATAATGTCATCAAATATTTGAAAACAAGTTCAAAATTTTCTTCATATATTTCAGTTAAATGCCCCACATCCTTCCTCCCTTCACTTATATATCTAAAAATAACGAAGAACGTTACAACTATTTAAAATAATTTTATCATTCGTTACAAAATAAAATTTTAGTATTTTTTAAAATAAGTAAAGTTCCCAAAGCGTCGTTTCGTAACCCACAATATGGCCTTATAATTGAATAAAGCACTTTTCTTATTCAAGAAAAGCGCCCTATTGTTTAACATATCGACTATCGAGATAATCTGTCTTTTGGGCAATATCCAAATTTATTTACATTTCTACTTCAACTAAACTGCGACTTTAGTGAAAATAAGAAAAAAGAGTTGCCTAAGCAACCAAATGATTTTTACTAAAGCACACCGTTAGTTTAAGTACATTATTTCACAATCTTATTTATATCAGTAAAGCGTTTCTGCATTATGCAGAAACGCTTTACTTCAGTTTTATTATGTATTAAATCGTGTTCCATTTAGTGCTTCAATATAACGGGTTGCAGATTTTTGTACCCTTTGTCGGGCTTCTTCTTTAATGATACGATGAAACGCGTCATATAAACGAGTAAACTTCAGTTCTATTACCCTTGTCGAAATCCTTTCAACAGTAGATCCAGGAAGAGGAATAAAATTCGCATAGCTGTACATAAAACTTACCCATTGACGGTCAGCTACGACCCGAATGATATCTCCAGTTAGTAAAATCCCGCTCTCGTTGCCGCCATTTTTCCATTCTAAAATAGAGCCACCTTTATAATGACCGCCAACTCTCTGTATGATGATTCCTTCTTCTAATTCAAGTGACTCACCAGACCAAAAAACTATCCGTTCACTTGGTCTTGTAATCCATTCTTTATCGTCTTCATGAATGTAAATGGGAGCATTAAAAGCTTCAGCCCATTCTACTTGACTAGAATAATAATGGGGATGAGACAAAGCTAACGCATCAATTCCACCTAAGGCTTCAATTTCTCTAATCGTATTTTCATCGATATAAGAAATACAATCCCATAACAAATTAAAGTTCTTATCTTTTATAAAATAGGCAGTTTGTCCAATTCCAAAACTTGGACTAGTGGTTATGCTATAAAGTCCTTCTTCTTCGAAATTGATAGTATTTTTATATGTACCATCTTTAATCATAGATTCTAATGTTGTCCATGTTTGCCCATTAGAACTTATATATTGTCTTTCTTCACCGCAAATTTTACATTCCTTTGGTTTCTCAATAGAATTTTCATACTGTACCCCGCACGTCTGACAAATATAGTTATTCAAAATAATCCCTCTTCCCAAAAAATTCACCTTAATTTATGTTCTCTGAAATCTCTCACAATTAATTTTAACATTATAAATGATGGGCTACTCTAAGACTTTTGAATGAAAATAAATCGAATTGTTTGATTTTGATTCTTAAGTTGTCCATAAGAACTTAAAGGCTAATGTTACCATTAGCCCTCCAAGACTCGCTACGAGTGAATGGCTAGTTCTTTCTCGACGGGAATCCCACCCGCTATATGATACGACCTAGGCTCGGCCGCACAAGAACCCGTTAGTTTAAGTGAAACTTTTCACATTTTTTCGTAAAGCTTATTTGAAGGGGCAATCCTTCAGCCAATTTTCCATGGCTTTTGGGACAGCCCCTCTAATCCTTTAACTAATAGAAAACCTGTTCAATTTTGCCTCAGTACCAAGCATGACAACGTTAAGCTCATTCCCTCGGCTATCTTGTCCCCTTCTGAAATAGAGACTGCGTAAAAAATTCTTGCTGTTCACGCGAGCAATCACCTGACCGCGACTTCTCGGCAAATTGCAGCATTGCGCTAAGCCGCTAATCCAATCAGTGATTTCATGATGTGGGAGTAACTCTTTGTCAATCATCGTATCCACGATGTTGACAAACCGCTCATCATCCTCATCGCTAAAAATGTGTCTACCATTATGAAGCATGCCAGAAATAGCGACAAGAACCGCACGCAGCATTGCGACGCTGCTTTCCTCGCACTGCACCAGCTCGGCAAAAACGTCCGCACCGTGAGACGCGCTGTGAGCCCAGCCTCCAACTGAAAGATAACCTCGCAGATCCTTCTCCTTTTTATAATAACGAAGCATTGCATGCATTAATTGCTCAATTTCCGATTGATTGAAAAATGGATTCTTTCTGTGGCTTTGCACAATCAAAGCGATAGGCAAGGCAGAGAACGTCCTTGTAAAAACTGACTGATCATCCTCGCTGCCAATATTATAGAACAAATGGTTCTCATCAGTCAGAACAGTTAAGAGACTACGCAACTCCTCTCCACTGAACCTATTCTCTTCCTTAATCCACATATAAAACATCGGATAAATCAGATTATCCCGTAATTCTGGCTGAGGATCGCCAATATATTGAAGTAACAAAGGTAAGAAATCTTGATGCTGCTCACCTTCGCATAACTGATACTCATCCTTCTCAATTCTTTGCAAATCCAGCATCAATTTGGTCCTTGTATCGCTCATTTCCCCATCTCCTTCAACATAAACATAATCTCCTCTATAACAACTTCTGGCTCATCATGATGAATATAATGTCCACTTCGACTAGCAATCCGGTACTTGCTTGACGTTGATATCCATTGGAATTCTGCTTGGAGTCTTTGCTCAATTTCCAATATTTCTTGAGATGGCCATCCCTCTTCAACATTGTCAGGTAAACCTCTTGTAATAATTGCGAGAGGGAGGTTACTTTGCTTTGTATGATCAACAATTTGCTTATAGCTTTGTATTTTATCAATCTTCTCACTATTCAACATAGGATTCTCGTAATATTCCCTATTTCTTGCAAGCAGATTTTCGGGTAGAACCTTTTCATAGGCAAGTTCTTTATATTCCGGTGCAGCGTCAACCAAAACCATACCATAGATGTTCAGTGGATAAAGGCTGGCATATAATCTGGCGACCAAACCACCAAAAGAATGTCCCACCAATATATAGGGTTTCTCCACTTCAAGTGCTAGCAACAATTCGTTGAGCTCCTCGACTAGATCATAGCAAGTCGTCGGCACGGATGCGACTTGACTTCTGCCAATACCCGACCTGTTATAGGATAAGGTTGATGTTTTTTGCGATATTCGGTCTTGGACTTTTTTCCATGTCTCATAGCTATCGCCTAACCCTGCTATGAAGATTACGCTTTGAATACTGTTACGTGAATTTTTTTTGAATAGTCTGCGGTTATCATAGATATCAATTATCTTTTTATTTTGTATATTCACTTTTAATCACCTAGCTCAATTATAAGCTTCACACTATTAATATTTCCATAGTAATTGGATTATTATATAGTTTTGCGAACCTTCCCATTTTTTTGTAACTTCAGCTGAAACCACTCCAAAAGAAATCTGTAGAATACCAATTGATAATTTGCTTACTTCCAAGGTTTTTGTCGTTTTGAACCATTTAACACTGGATCGCCGAAATCTACTTGATGTTCTGTACATAAAAATAGACCATCGAATGATAGTCTTGTTCTGCTAAAGCACACCGTTATTGTAATAAGAAAGGACCAAAGAATGGTCCTTTCTTATGGAAATATTCTATCGACCTATCACTCGGTTACATTTTTTATAACTGCCATTTCCTTGCCGAACCTATCACCATTATCAATAAATCCCAAACTCGAGTATAAATTATGTGCTCCTAAGTTTTCAGGGTGATAGCCTACAACAATCTTTTTTGCATTCGGTAATTTAGCCATTTCTGAAATCATTAATTTGGTTGCAGCTTTACCTATACCCTTGCCTTGGTATTCCTCATCCACCATTATTCTATAAACCCAATAACCATCAAGTTCTTCTTGAACAGAATTGTACATCAAAAAGCCAACTATTTTATCTTCAACATAAATAGCATATGGCTTTAATGTAGGCTCAAACTTTGACTGAGCAATTGATATAGCATTGGGCTCCATGTATTCTTTTTGTTCTGTTGATACCTCTAATTCGCAACATTTGTACCAGTTTTCTGCATTTAATTCTACGATTTCCACATTTTCTATACTCATAATTTTCCCCTTTCAAAATTCGGGGAAACGCTAAGCAACTTTGTTAAGTAGTCGTTATCCCCTTGTAGTCATTAATAATATTAATTCTTTTATTTGTCATAATGAACGCCTCCTCTAACAACTATTGACTAAAAATGATATCAATTAATTTTCAGACTTTTTAATTATACTATCTTTACCCATTTAATTCCCTCTTAAAATAATTTAACTTTCTTATTCATACAGATAGGTAAGCTTTTGAAGTTATCGCCAGCTTTTCCCACCGTTCACACTGTACGTGCGACTTTCACCGCATACTGCGTTCCAACTAAACCAGTTTATTCTTTCTATGTATAAGTAGACGAGTGCTATTTTTCCAAAATTAGATTATTTCATTGTTACATTTCAGTCGTAAGTTGTTTACTTTTTCTATTTGCTTATTTGAAAGCTTTACAGCATTTAAGAACTTTTCAATTTTTGCTTTATCTTTCAAATGTTTTGAAATTGCAATTGGAACAACTCCTGCCAATGACTCTCGACTACAAACAATTCCTCTTTGTGATGAACACTGTATGTTAATTGCCGCTCGAGATTCAGTTTTCTCCAAACGTATGGAGGACAGGCGTTTTGTAGATGGAAACTCCGAGAATAAGAAAATTCATTATCTGAAATTGCAAATGAGCAGTTTATCCTTCTGAACCAAAAATATAATACTCGAGCTCATTTTGATCAATCAACTCAAGAAGCAGGTATCTCACCTACAATTCCCATCGTAGTAAATAGTCCTGATATGGCACTTGGATTGCCTAAAAAAGGATTAGGCGTAACAATTTCGCCAATGATTATTACAAACCGAATGGACCTGTGTGATTGAAATGAAGAGTTAGCATATTTCTTGTTAGAAGGAAGCGGTATGACTCGAAACTTCTATTTATCCTATGATAAAACTTCGTATCTCTCCGCCGCACATATAAACTTTATTAAGTTGATAGAGAAGTATTTTGGCACGGCTTCTTTACTGAAAAATACATAAGTTTATTTCTTAACAAAGATTATATGGGAGTCTATAAACAGAAATTGAAAATAATTTACTCCAGTTGCAATACTTTAAAATTAGTTATAAAAAAACTGCAACTTTAATTGTTAGATTGTATCTAACAATGGGACACAGTTTGCATGTTGCTTTGAGTGTACAAGGACAGTATATTTTTGTATTTATTATTTTGTCGCGAAAAAAACTCCTCACGAATGAATCAACTGTAACTATCACACGCAGAAAATTCGTTAGAAGGTGGGATTTATTTGGCCTCTGGAATAAATATATTAATTCATTATTGGGTTAAAATATAGCTATTTGTATTTTGTTACAATCAGTAGCACAAATGAAACACTTAGAATAATAGTCCCTACTACCCCTATCCAACCTACATGTTCCCAAGCCAGCCCAGCACAATCCCTTTTATAGTTGTCGATGCATCCGAAACATCTTTTCGGCCAAATGCGTCGTAAACTCTTCGTCAGTTACTAGTTCTGATAAATCTAATTCATCCTTATGAATCGCATTCTCTTGTAACTCTCTTAATGCTTCATAACTTCGACTTTGTAAGTAATTAAAATAATCACTTGGAGGCTTCACTCCTGCTTTCCATCCATCGAACGCGTCATACTCTGATTTTATATGACAAAACGATTACAATTAGATGAAGTTCGTGTAAAGTCAATAGTTAATAAATTAATAAAAGTATTTATTCCAAACATTAAAAGTGTTATAGTATGACTGATTAGTAGGAATGTTTTACATCAGAGGTCTGCTCTCTAAAAATGGTGGTGTTTTTATATGACAATAAAAGTAGATCATCGTCCTTTATATCTTCAAGTGATTGATCGTATCAAAGAAGACATTGAAAATGGCATATTCAAGGAAAAGGAAAAACTTCCTTCTGAATTTGAATTAGCAAAATCACTAGGCGTTAGTCGTGCAACTTTAAGAGAAGCTCTACGTTTATTGGAAGAAGAAAATGTAATTGTCAGACGACATGGAGTTGGGACATTTGTCAATTCAAAGCCTGTTTTTACTTCGGGCATTGAACAGCTTACAAGTGTGTCCTCCATGATTAGAAGCGTCGGTATGGAACCTGGTACTATTTATTTGAGTTCTATGAAATCGCTTCCAACTGAAGAAGACATTAAGCGCTTCCAATGTAAAGATGAGCAATCGATTATTTCAATGGAACGAGTCCGTACTGCAAATGGAGAACCAGTTGTGTATTGTGTCGATAAAGTTCCAAAGAATTACTTGCCTAATGATTTTCTCATTAGAGAAGAAGGCTCTATTTTTACTGCATTGGAGGAATCTGGAGACATACGTGTATCTCATGCGGTCGCGTTTATAGACCCTGTTGGATACCATGAAGTTGCTTCACCGACATTGAATTGTGAACCGGAAACTTCTTTGCTTGTGTTAAAACAACTTCATTATGACGAAAACGATCGTGTGGTTTTGTATTCGAAAAATTATTTTCGAGCAGATAAATTTAGCTTTCATGTTGTTCGAAAAAGGGTGTAAAATAGTTTAAATTCCTGCTAATAATAAAATTAACGGAGGTTTTCATTTTGACAAAACGTAAATTTGGTTTAGGTCTATCACTTGTATTAGCTGCCGGTACTATCCTTGGAGCTTGTGGCACAAAAGACGAAGAAACAAAAACATCAACAGGTTCAGAAGGCACAGATGCTGAAACTACAGAAACAAAAGATTTCTCAATCGCTATGGTAACGGACGTTGGTGGAGTAGATGATAAATCTTTCAACCAATTAGCATGGGAAGGTATTGAAGCATTCGGTAAAGAAAATGGCCTTGAAAAAGGTGACGGTGGCTATGATTACCTTCAATCTGCATCAGACGCTGATTATATGACAAACTTAAACAGCTTAGTACGTCGTGATTTCGATGTAGTTTATGGAATCGGTTTCTTAATGGAACAACCAATTGGTACTATTGCAGACCAACAACCAGAAGCACAACTAGCTATCATCGACGCTATTGTTGATAAACCAAATGTTGCTTCTGTAATGTTTAAAGAGCAAGAAGGTTCTTTCTTAGCGGGTGTTGCAGCTGCATTGATGTCTGAATCGAAACAGATTGGTTTCGTTGGTGGAATGGAAATTCCAGTTATCAAACGTTTCCATGCAGGTTTTGTTGAAGGTGTAAAAGCTGTAGATCCAAGCATCAAGGTAGATGTTCAATATACAGGTAAATTTGATGATGCAGCTCTTGGTAAAACAACTGCTAACCGTATGTATTCTTCAGGCATTGATGTTATCTTCCACGCAGCTGGTGGTACTGGTAACGGTGTATTCGCGGAAGCTAAAGAACGTAAAACAAAAGATGCTAATGCAAACGTATGGGTAATCGGAGTTGACTCTGACCAATACGAAGAAGGTGCTGTTGGTGATACTAACATTACACTTACTTCCATGCAAAAACGTGTAGACGTTGCAGTACAAACAATTGCAAAAGAAGCAATGGCTGGAAACTTCCCTGGTGGGAAAACAGTAACTTATGGTTTAGCAGAAAAAGGGGTACAGCTTGCTGACTCCCGCGGAGCTATCCCACAAGATATTCTAGACCAAATCGAAGAATTCTCTAAAAAAATCACTGATGGCGAAATCACTGTTCCTGAAACAGTAGAATAATTTGTTTTTCTAACATCATAAAGGCCGATACTTATCGGTCTTTATGATGTTTTAATTAATAGAAGAAATATATTAAAAATTTAAAGTATTCATTAAATTTTATAGGCCACTGTAATGCGATTAAAATTTTATCTGCAACTGGTTCGAGACCAGTCGGGATCGGTACAAATAGTTCAATAAATTGTATTTCTTAGCTCAGCACTATCAAAACTGTATGATAAGTTTTTGCTACGTTCTCCATCAGCATATTCAATATCAATCTGATAATCTATCTTCATTGTTCCCCCCCCCCTCTTTCAACCACAATTCGGCATGAGAAGAAGAGAATCCTTCTAAGCTTTCAATTTATTGATACGGCGCTTTATGTTCCAAAGTTGAAATTATTTTTCACTCCATAATAGTATTTACGTTTATTATCGATATTAATAAGTAAGTCTATTTTGGAGGGAATTATATTGAAATGTCCTAAATGTTCTGTACCGTTACAAACTTAAAAAGATGGCTCACTAGCATTTCACCAATTGAATTCAAATATAATGGTGATTGCCTTAAGTGTAAAACTACAGCTATTTGGTTTGAATGGTTCAATAAGTATTAATGATGAGCGGCTTAATACTGCGCTCATCTTAAATTAACAAAAATAACGCTGACTTATGCTGCGTCAATTGTTCCTAATATTTAGTATTCATTTCGATCTGTTCCCATTTCAAAGAATCACAGTAATTGGTAACATCTTTATTCGATTCATTAAAGGATTTATAGCAGAGTCTTGTAATTCGAATTAATTCCTCTGTATTTTCGTTAGTTTCTCTAATTAACCTTAAGTAATATTCTATTTAAGGATTTTATGTAAACTAAAATACAGGCAATACAGAGGTCACTTGTCTTTCGAATTTTTTACCTCATATATAGTAAATTCCGATGATATGTACACTTAATTTAACCAGCGGTAGTCCCTCTTAAAATGCTGTTAATATAATTTCTTTTCTACTCATGGATTGCCTCTTTGTTTGGTAAGCTTTATAGTCTACTTATTGCAAGTAATTAAGGAGGATTTACATGACTACATGGATACTCGCAGTAGATGATGATTTACATATGCTGAATTTTGTTTCAACCGAACTTCGCCATAGTGGTTATGAAGTAATCGAAGCAGGATCAGGAGAGCAAGCATTAGTGTGCTTAAATTCCAAGAAGGTAGATTTAGCGATAGTTGATGTCATGATGCCGGGCATTGATGGATTTGAACTTACAAGAATATTGAGAAAAGACTATGATCTTCCAGTCATCTTGCTTACGGCTCGTCATCATATCGAGGATAAAGAGCGTGGGTTCTTAGCCGGATCTGACGATTACCTGGTCAAACCTTTTGATTCAAAAGAATTGATGTACCGAGTCAAAGCTATTTTGCGGAGATATGATCACCCTGTGGAAGACACATTGACCATTGGTTCCTTAACCATTGATTTCAAAAGCTACGAAGTGCGATCGGACCAAGGAATTCTACTCATCCCTCTTAAGGAATTTGAATTGCTGGCACTTCTTGCATCCAAGCCTAGACAAGTGTTGAGCCGGGATTTGATGATTGAACGTATTTGGGGAATTGATTTCCAAGGGGATGAACAAACAGTAAACGTTCACATCAAACGGCTGCGCCAACGCTTGGAACGTTTCGCTCCAGATGTGCAGATAATCACTGTCCGAGGAGTAGGCTATAAACTTGAGGGGAACCCATGAGTCTTTACGTAAAATTTATTTGGTTTACTTTTGCGACAATGCTCGCCAGCAGCTTCATCTCTTTTTTTGGGATGAACACCTATTACCACCAATATTTGAAAGCAGAGAATAATGACAAAAACCTGGCTATTGCCACTTCGATTACCGAATATTTGGAAGGTGTATCACCGGATAAAATTGAAGCCACACTTCATATGCTGGGAGATGTTGGTTACCAGCTGTATGTCACAGATGGAAACACTGTGACTCGTTACGGCGGGGAGTTCAGGGACGAATCGATTGATGAGGCGGACATTCAGGACGTTCTTCAGGGAGATATCTTTAACGGGATACGGGATTTGCCACGGGAAACTTTTGTCACCGGATTTTTCGCCAATAAGCTGGAAAATTCCGTCGGTGTTCCTTTGAAATTGAGCGGTGAAAACCATGCGCTCTTTTTGCGGCCAGATATTAAGCTTCTTTTCCAGGAACTTCACCTCTTATTCGGTGGATTGGCAGTCGGCATCATTTTATTAAGTTTTATCGGAATGCTGTTAGTAGCACGTTTATTGATTCAACCGATCACCAAATTAACGGAAGCGACAGAAAAAATGGGTACGGAAAGCTTTGATGTACCCCTTTCTATTAATAGAAAAGATGAAATTGGCCGTTTGGCCGATCAATTTGTCACAATGCGCAACCGGATTGAGCAATCGACTTTAAAACGTAAAGAATTTGTTCACAATGTATCCCATGATATCCAATCACCCCTGCATACGATTCAAAGCTATTTGTCTCTTCTTCAAAAGAACGGAAGCAACAAGGAAGAAAAAAAACAATACGCTGCCATCATCCAGGAAGAAACGACACGTCTGTCTCTTTTGGCCAATCAATTACTCACGTTAGCTTCATTCGATAAAAAAGCGATCGATCTTGTTGAAGAGATTGCCGTTGACGAACAAGTACGGGACATCCTGTCCCGTTTGCGCTACGCCTTTGATGAAAAAGAGCTCGGGGTCTCGGCTCAATTGGAAGCCGTTAAAGTAAAAGGAAACGCCCTCCTTCTTCAAACAGTCTGGGAAAATCTACTGACCAACGCGATTAAATACAGTGAGATAGGAGGCGAAATTGAACTCCAGTTAAGCTCTACAGCGACTGATGTTTCAATAAAAGTTAGGGATGACGGTATCGGCATGACGGCGGAAGAAACTTCCCGTGCATTTGATCGCTTTTATCGAGCGGACCAGGCACGGGTGCGTTCAGTGAAAGGCTCTGGTTTAGGTTTGGCTATTGTGAAAGAGGTTGTCGAGTTGCATAAAGGTACGATTGAAATCCAAAGTGTCCCTAAAGTCGGGACAACCGTACAGGTAAAATTACCTACTCGTTAATACGCCGTTCTTCTGTTCATGCAGTCCTTCTAAACTGAAAAACACAATAAGTTTTCAGGGAGAAGGATTGATGAAACAACAATTCATGTCTAGTTTCTGGCAGATTCGTGTAGCTGCCATGTTCGGTTTGATCGGTGCTGCCATGTGTGCACACATGGCAGGCGCTGGCTCTTATCAACTTCGTCCGATTCACGCGCATATTTTAGTGGTGGGTTGGCTCAACTTATTTTCTTGGGGTGTATATAATCACCTCTCTCACATCCTCACTCATAAATTTGCGGCGCTTCATGTTTTCAAGACGCTAATTGGAGCAATCGGGTTGACCAACAGCATGTGAATCGAGTTTTTAAAGCCCTTTCCTTTGCCTATCATGGTGACTTTGCTGGTTTACATTATCGGCGGTTTCATTTTACTCATCGGTTTCATCCTTTTTTCTTTACGACATTCTGAATACAAGCATAAGAAGAGAACTAAGCAGAAGTCCACCGCCTGAGAGTAATATGCGGTAGGCTTCTTTTTTCATTCACTTTTTTAATTTGTTGACAGGAGCTGGATTTTTTTGTTTTCTTTCGAAATGTAACGGCTCGTTCATCTTCCGTTCATCTAAGCCATATAAACTGAGGGTATTAAAGAAATGGAGGCTTACAGATGAACATTGCATGGAAAGAAATAAAAAAAAGCAAAGTAAGATTTATGATTCTGGGCTCAATCGTCTTTCTAGTCAGTTTTTTGACATTCATCATTTCAGGTCTTGCGAATGGGTTGTCCCAGGACAATGCAGCATTGATTAAAAACTTGCCGGATGGTCAATTTTATATGAATGAAGACGCAGAAGAAACGTATAACCTTTCGCTGATTGACCCCAGTATCCAGGAGAAGGTTTTAAGCAAACAAGAACAGGCTGCTGCGCTATCCATTCAAATGGGCTTCTTGAATGATGATGAAGACAAGCAACGCAGTGTGGCATTTGTCACTTCAACGGACTCGACGTTATTTGAAAACGTTAAAGAAGGTGAAATTGTCCTGGATCGCTCTTTGGAAGAAGAAGGGTTAAAAGTCGGCGACACGCTGACCAACAACCAATTCAGCGGCAAATTTGTCGTGAAAGGATTTGTCGATCAGCAAAAGTACAGCCATGCCCCTGTCGCCTTTATCAATATGGAAAACTACAAAGAGATGCACAGGGTAAACGAAATGCAATTATTATTCATCCCCGCTGGCAATGAATTCCCAGCTATTAAAGGATTGCAATCGTTTTCGAATAGCGAGTTCCTCAATACGATTCCTAGTTACAGTGCAGAACAACTATCTCTCAACATGATTGTCTGGTTTCTCATCGTGATTAGCGGGCTGTTGTTCGCCATTTTCTTCTACATGATGAATGTACAAAAAATCGGATTGTACGGAATTCTAAAAGCAATCGGTGTGAAGACGAGTACTTTATTTAAAATGATGTGGACGCAGATGCTGTTTATCACCGTCATTGCGCTCGCATTATCGATTGCACTCAGCCAGAGTTTCAACTTTATCGCACCCGACGGAATGCCTTTCAGCTTAACGGCAGTGACAACGGTCCAATTATCCATCGTTTTCCTCGTCATTGGTTTTGTTGGTGCTACCCTATCAGGCATCCAAATCAAAAAAGTCGAACCACTACAAGCGATTCAACAAGGAGAAGTGTAACATGACAATTTTCACGATTAATGACGTGAGAAAAACGTTTATAACTGGCGAAGTGGCAGAAGAAATATTAAAAGGAATTGACCTTTCTCTTCAACAAGGCGAGATTACAGCACTAGTAGGTGCTTCGGGATCTGGTAAAAGTACTCTACTGACAATCGCGGCAGGACTTCAACCGGCATCGGACGGTCAAATCACGTTCAATGGAAGAAATATGACGGACATGAGCCAAGAACAAATTCGAAAAGTTCGTGCAAGTGAGTTTGGTTTTGTTTTTCAGTCTGCGCATCTTGTACCTTTTCTTACAGTGGAAGAACAGTTGATTCTAATGCTTGAAGTGTCGCAATCGAAATTAAAAAAAGGCCAGCAAAAAAAGGAAATTGGCCATATTTTGAAACTGATTGATATGGAACACCGAAAAAACGCTTACCCGGCTTCTTTGTCTGGTGGTGAAAGACAACGGGTAGCGATTGCCCGGGCCATCATTCATAAACCCAAAATACTTTTTGCAGACGAACCAACTGCTAGCTTGGATTCAAAACGGTCAAAAGATGTCATGGAGTTGATCCGTAATTTAACTAAAACCCTGAATATTACAACCTTGATGGTTACACATGATGAGGAAATGCTTGCATATGCTGATCATATCATTACGATGAAAGATGGCTTGGTCGAATAATGAGAAACATCCTTCTCTTGATTTTTCACCCTAAAGCATTCGTAAAAGTAGGCGTATGGGAATCAAAAAGAAGAGAAGCAACTCAATTATGAAATAGATAAAACATATTGAATTTCAAATCCCTTTCTGTTAAGTTATATTGTATAAATTATAATCAGTGACGAGAAAGAGTAGGAAAAGAATCTTGTTCTCTAGAGAGTCAACGTTTGGTGAAAGTTGATGGATAAATATTTTCTGAAAATCATCTCCGAGATGCAAAGCTGAAAATAGTAAGATTTGCCGAATTTCCACCATTATATGGAATACGTATGATTGTACGTTGTCTGAGTGCCGGATTGTTCTTTTTTAATGGAACTTGCGGAATATGGGTTGTATCGCGAGCATAAACTCGTCCCTATTTAGGGGCGAGTTTTTTTATGCAAAAAATTAGAAAAGAGACGGCTCATGAAAATATGACACAGTATTTGTTGGAGTGATTTCCCCCTTTCCCTCTGTCAACCGACCACTACGCTATACAACATTTTATAAATCCTGAATAGATGGCCATTTTAGACTCTATGGAAGCACCTAATCATGTATAAAATTACTTCCAAAACTCCCCCTTTTTCTTTTTTGGTTCTTCGGCAGAAGCGATGGCATACACTCATCTACTGGAATGCAACCATGATTTGTAATCCAACCTATATTCAACTTTTCAAGAGATTCTATTGGGATAAATTCTTTCTTGATGATATAAACATCTTCACCATTTGTTGTGCCTTTGCACATCCTTTTCACTCCTTCAAATAATGTGTCTTCAGCGTCGTATTACTATCCAATCGGATCAATTAATTTTCCTTAGTTAAATGCCCTAGTACTTTTTTAAATTTTGAATACGCTATTAATAACTGAAGGTTCATCGTTCCGCTCTGTCTGTACCTCCAGTGGTTTTAAAATATTTCCTTAAAACCAAATAAATGTATCAGAACAATATCCATTATCGACATAGAATGTACTATCTCAAATATAGGAGGTGTATTATATGGGTCAAGAGGTTGGTGGTTACGGAAATAACGGTTCAGGATTCGCTTTGATTGTTGTATTGTTTATTCTTTTAATTATTATTGGCGCAAGTTTCTTAGGTTCCGGTGATGGTGGCGGCTACGGCGGCGGTTACTGTTGATGACAAGGCTTAAAACAGTAAAATAGAGCACTTTCTGAGGCAGGTTTTCGACCTGTCTTTTTAACTTTTTGCAGGTACATAATCTGGTGTGTCAATTGAAAACACTTTAATTACTTCCATGTTCATTCTCCTTTCCAAATGTTCAGCCGATATCTGCATACCAATTGCTATAAAGGTAATATGTAGTCGGTTTTTCGTTGAATATTATCTGAAAATAGAAAAATGACCAACTCAATTAGGAGAAGGTCGCTTTTAAAGAAGGGAAGATACAAATAGGGAAATTCTTTTTAATTAACAATTTTTCTGTAAGTAGGTACAGCGGACAAATTATACCCATGGCTAAAAAGTGATGTTGGCAAAGCTAAAACTCTCTCTCTTAATTTACATCATATTTGTTTAGTACTTCATAAAACTTGCTCCCACAATAATAAGTAAGATAAACAACACTACAATCAATACAAAGCTAGATCCGTTATTACTGTAGCTGTTGTAGTCGCCTCCATTATAACCAGACATCTTATATCTCCTCCTTTCCATTTATTATTTATAGATTATGCAGAGATTATTGAGCGACTAAGGTAATCCATCTTGTCATTAAAAATTTTATTTGGATCTTTCTGTGATTCCTTTAAACAAAACATCTATCAAATAAAAAAAGCCCCACTTCTTCAACAGTGAGGCCCCAATCGAAATAAATTAAGATTGTATGAGAAGTACGAAGGGAGATCTTCGGCATCTCATAGTTTAATTTTAACCGATTAACTTAGAAAACAAACTGGTAATTATATCAATATAGTTTTCCGCTTCAATTTTGTCTGTAATTCATCTATTTGACGTGCTAAAGGCAGCAAAGCATTCCATACATATATTGATTCACTTCACGAAAAGAATTTTTACCATCAGTAATACCTAGTTTCATAGCTCACTCCATCCACCTCTTTCTTTTTTTATCCAAATGCTTTAACGAGACCATTCACATGTCGCTGTGCTTGATCCATCAATAAATTCTTCTTGCTTTAGTAATGCAGCATCGGAAGAATTATCGATAAACCACACTCAGTTAATATAGAAGGCATTTTAGTATTTCTCAACACCTGATAATCTGCTTTTTTCTTTCCCTGGTTTTTCATGTTGCCTCCTTATTTTTTGATACAGAAAAAGAGCACCCACTTGGAATGCTCTCGATGTTAACTATTTATCATTTTACCGTCGTAGTCTTTTCTTTAGTTTAATACTCCATTCGCCAATTTCTGATCCGTCACAATCTTTTACCATAAAAGGACCGGAAAAAACCGTTGTTCCACTTTCTTTTTTAAATGTCAGCTTTTTCACCATCGATTTATCTTGTAAACGTTGTTCGAAAAGATTTGCAACTGTGTTATCTGACGTGACAACATGGATAAACTGTCCACTTTCAGTATAAAGCCCTTCGCCCACAACAGTTTCTATTTCATCTGAGCATTCGATAAACTTGTTCACATAAAATCCTCCCTCTTTCATCTATAATTCGACAAAAGAAGAGGGGATTCCTTTTAACTTTCCAAAATTCACTAAGACGCTTTATGTTCCTAATATTCATCTAAAGAACACCTTATCTATATTATACCTTGCTTTAAAATCCCATTGCACCTTTCGCTCGCAGTCCCATAGAGCCATTTGAAACACTACCTAAACCTGCTGCATCGATAGACTGAATTAAATGAGCACCGGCAACAGCAGTCATAGTGATTGTTGAACCAGTCCCACGACCTACTACAAATGCTGAACTGTAAACAATACTGCCATCAATTATAGTGGATCCAGATGTACTTAAATTTGCACCTGCGACTAATCCTTGTAATGCCAGATTCTGCGCCATCAACGGAATTACAGATGGAGTTTGACCAATTTTTGATGTAATGGTTTGACCATTAAAATCGTATTGACTAACCTTTGATTCTATTTATCCGGCTTGAATGTTAATGGACGATTCAGCACCTAGCATCCGAGAATCCATGTTAGTTACTTTTAGAGTAATTTCACTAGCCTTCACATTAATAGCTGCCACTTCATTTGTAACACGATTATTGACAGAGATACTGATGTAGCCCCTTCTTCAGTTCGAGATAGACGGTCATCTTACCAGTACATAGCGCCATCTTTAATGACAGCCACAAAATAGATAATTGGTATATTCATTTGGTGTACTCCTTACACCCTTTTAAGTTTTGATTCGCACGAATATGCGAGGGGTGCTGCACAACGTACTGAAGACCATTACACTTGATCAATGTCGCAACACCCTTCTTTTCCTTGATAATTTCCACTGGAACAAAGTTAGATGTGATCATGTTAAAAACTGTGATTCTTGTATACTCGAAAATCTTCAGTGATTGCGATTTTGCTCACTCCTTTAGTACGTTATTTTATGAAACTCTTGAAAATAAGTAGTTTTAAGACTCCAAATTTATATCTCTTTGTTATTTTTGGACAAATTGTACAATCTCTTTTCATGGCGACATCATACTTTATAAAGGTAAGGCTAGATTCTAATAGCCAGGAAAGGAGGTCTTGAATATGAGTTCGAGTTGTACAGTATGTAATAAGCTTGACTGTAGAAAACATAATCAGTCTACCGAGAGTATTAGAGATTCAAATGAGAATGATAGAAATCGATGTAAAGGTTGCATTTGTGACCAATTAAGACGATTACAAACACAGACTGAAGTCGATGTTTTTTTATCCGGTGGCCAAGTCTTAGAAGATGTTATCTTTATTACCTTTGATCGGAATAATTGCTGTGCTTTCTTTAATGATCCAGAAACTGAACCTGGTTCAACACTTATCGTAGATTGCCAAGACATTCAAGCTATACGAATAGAAGCAGACTGAGTTGTAAGGGATCTCTTTCTTCATGAAAGAGGTCTCTATCTTTATCACTTCAAACCTAAGTAATGTATTATTCTTGAGACTGTCATGAATAATCCTCTTTTACTAAATATTTTATGAAAAATGAATTGAATCCTGACTGATGGCCACTTTAATAAAAGTATCATTTGGGTTTTTTCTATAATGAAAAGAAAACAGAGGTATAGTGTATTTGAATATTACTTTCTATAGGATGTTATACTGTTAAATTGAATGTCAAGAAAGTATTCTACTGTTACAGGCTTTCAAAAAGATTCTAGCAGGATCTTTGATGGAAAGACTGAAAGATATTTTCTTATGGAGGATATTTCCGATCGATATTCATTGATCATAGTTTAGTTTATAATGGCTCACTAGCCAAAATATCATTTGTAATTTCAAAAAATTTTTAAAGGAATTACTTTAGAAATCGTTGAGGAGGAAAAAAGAGAATGAAAAGAGTTTATTTAGCTAGCCCATTTTTTAACGATAAAGAGATTGAATATTTAGAACAGGTCGAGAAAATTTTAGAGGAAAAGGAATTGAAGGTATTCTCGCCATTCAGAAATCCTATGGCCGAACAGACTCAAGTTGGTTCACGTCAATGGTCAATCGAAACTTTTATGAATGACATTAAGTACATTAAGTGGTCTGAAATCGTTGTAGGTATTTATCATGGTAATTATTCTGATAGTGGAACAGCATGGGAACTTGGTTATGCTTATGCTACTGATAAGCCTGTTGTTTTAGTTCATGTTGGTGAAAATAGTAATCTAATGGTGCATGAAGGATCCCACGCAAATATCACTTTGGAAGAACTTAAAGATTACGATTTTGAGCAACTAGTTAGTTCTTTCTATTCAGGTGAAATGCTATAAGTGATAAAGTAGGATAAGAAAATTGCTTCCAAATGTTAAAAATTCGAGAAAAAAGATGTTGAATAGTATGAGTCTATTGGTGTGCAAATTTAAGAGTTAACAACAATTTTCATCCTCAATCCTAAATGGTTTACCCTACATATAACCGAAATGGCAAGTATTAATAAAGGAACAGGTTGAATTAAAAGAACATAAAAAATGAGCTGGAGTATGTGTATGTTCTCCATGCTCATTTTTTATGTTTTTTTTACTAGTCATATACAATAACATTTATCGAAAAATCAAACCATACCTTTAACATAGCCTAAAATGCTATATTATCTAAATCAACGTAGTTAGAGACATCTTAATAAGACTAACTGCAGTAACTGTTTTGGTTTCGTGTAGTGTTCCTCCTCATACTTGACCTTGTGAAAAACTATTTCAAATCTCTCCTCAATTATCCATATGAATGGTTTTGGTAACTAAATACTGAATAGACATCCTGCTATTGTAATAATAAAACTAGTTTAACCTTTGATGGTGTTTCATGTTTTCACTTTAAAATCTTCTGTATAAGATGGTCAAGTCCCCAGCTTTGTTTTAAAAATAAAAAGCCTTGAGAGGCATTAAGCACAATCAAGGTAATAGAAAGTTTTTTAAACTATTAAATTATTTTTATTGTGCTCTATATGAAAACCTCAGTAATAATAAATACAATTAGCTGTTACTATCACTTTCTTCTATGAATTCTAAAAATGAATCTTGCAGTTCTCCTTCAGTATCAATAGAATCAAGCAGTAATTTAGGTTCAAACGAACAATCTTTTAAAGTTGAACTTCCATCAAATACTCCTAGCATGTTTGAAATGGTATCAATCATGGTTTGTTCAATTATCCTCATTAATATATCTTTATTTTCATTAGTTAAACTATCGTGAAAAGCAATATTATTTTTCCAATAATCATCTGTTTTAGAAGTCACATCTGTAGTTTCATACAAGTTTTTGTATAGTTGAAGGTTCTCTTTAACTATCGACCTATATAGTGATTTAACAAAAATCTCATTCATTTTATTTTCTCATTTCTGGATACATTTTTTGTGGCTAATTGTACAATCAAGTTAGCCATAATATAAACTTTAACTACAAAGCTTAAGAAATAAACACCATTTACCTTTGCACTTGTAACTGCTAGTACAGTCCAGTACCACTTAATTGCAGCAAGGTCTTAACGACATACCTTTTGCCAAGCTCCTCGTCAACAAAACTCTTTTCGTCAAATATCTGGCCCCTCTCTCTAAAAAAGGTGAACCATTTGCCGTCTTCCATATTATAATGAAAACCTTCGTCCTGCGAACCCTTGCTCGTCGACTTATTTTGGGGAGGACCATGAATAGAAATATATTCATATACTTCCTCATTATTTACTGTAAATACTTCGGAGTATTTACGAGTTCTCATATCTTGCACACCCAAAGTTTCACAAGCAAAGACCAAGGCATTTCCATAAAGTAGAGTTTGTATTTGAGTTTCTTTATCAACTAAATCTCCAAACTTCTTTTTTGGTGCATTATTAATCCAGTGACGTTCTGGTAACGCACTTTCATCAAACAAGCCCCGAAGATGCGTAATAGCCTCATTCCAAGTATAAAACACTGTAAAATGATATGGCATTTGTCCCTCTTCCTTCCACACCGCCCATTGGCCGTCAGTAAGTTCCGTCACAAACCAAAAGTCATCATTTTCAGTATAGAATATGGCATAGGAATTTTTCTGTACTTCCTTCCATGTGGGATAGCCCAACAATGATGCAAACTCTGTTGCAAACGGCCCATAATCTCTAGAAAAAAATTTTTTAAAGTATTTCCCAACCATATTAACAATCCTCATTTCTCTGTTATGAAGTATCGCTTTTTAATAGAGTTTAGTATATCAATAAAATGGATCAAGGTGAAAAATCGAGGATATTTTTTCTTCAAAATAGATACACATCTATGAATATAATGGAGAAGAATTGGAACCCAATGCTATCATGACAACTATGGTATACGAGTAACTTATGATAATGTGTATATATTAACAGATTTCTAAAAACGTCCCCTCTAATTCACACACGATATTGCATCTGCTTTATTTTGCAATATACAATGTACACGAGTGATAGGGAGATAGAATATTTCCATAAGAAAAACCGGGCAAAAAACCGTTGTAACCGTCAAGTGAAAACATACAGTTTTTGCTCGTTTGAAATGAACACTTTTGCTTAAAATACATGCTGCCTGTTTTTCATGCGATAGCTATCGCCCTCCATGTGAATAACCTCCACACGGTGTAATAAACGATCTAAAATGGCA
>NZ_JAIZDB010000045.1 GCF_029533155.1 Psychrobacillus antarcticus
GGAAATTATATAGATTATTACAACTCAGAACGAAAGCAATGGGATTTAAAAAAGATGGCTCCGGAAGCATACCGAAACCATCTCATCGCAGTCTAAACTACAAACTCTCTTTTTATTAAGTTGTCTACTTTATAGGGCTCAGTTCAAGTTTAATCCTACCTTACTTTTTTCTATAATTTTTATTGCATCTTTTAACAGGTTGATATCAATCATTATCTCTTTCTTCAGTAGGTAATTATTGCATCTATAGTAGTCGTTGATAAGTTTCTTTAGTTCTTCGATTATTAGTTTCATATAGTTAGGCCCCTTTATATTTATATATAGGCTGAAGTGAAAATTATATAATTAATTTCACCTATGTACGTTATAATTACTAATACCCAAGTTTCCAGATTCTTAAGCATCTTTTTTTATTTATTTGATAAAGATTATGGATATTTATCATTCTAACCTTAATAGTAAGTATGAATAACTCTTTCCTGAAGGTAAAAGTGAGGATTGAAAGTAGGTTAGCCAAAAGATATCTGAACAAAATAAAACCCCTCAACCATAAAGGTAAAGGGGTTTTTCGATGATTTCAACGAAAATGTCCACTTTTCGTTGAAATATGATATCGGCTCTTAGTTATCTTACGTAAATTTCGTAATATTGTCAAGTTCATATAAATCTATTGAATATTACGATAAACACCGACTACTTTTCCGAGTATGGTAACAGAATTTACGATGATTGGTTCCATGGAAGAATTCTCAGGTTGTAGACGGAAATAAGACTTCTCTTTAAAGAATCGTTTAACAGTTGCCTCATCATCCTCTGTCATTGCCACAACAATATCGCCATTGTTTGCTGATTGCTGTTGTTTTACAACGACATAGTCACCATTTAATATACCTGCTTCAATCATACTATTACCCATAATCTCCAACATAAATAAATTATCATCAGCTGTTCCGAATGTTTCTGGAAGTGGGAAAAATTCTTCTATATTTTCTATTGCGGTAATTGGAAGACCGGCAGTAACTTTACCTATAAGTGGAACATGAACGACGTTTTGTTTTTCGACAAAACTACCTAATCCATCAAGAATTTCAATTGCACGTGGTTTAGTTGGATCTCTTCTGATTAAGCCTTTACTTTCCAATCTTGCTAAATGTCCGTGAACAGTTGAACTAGATGCTAAGCCTACCGCTTCTCCTATTTCTCGAACTGACGGTGGATATCCTTTTTTACGAACTTCTTCTTTGATAAAAGCTAATATGTCTTCCTGTCTTTTAGATGCTTTTTTCATATGTTCACCTCTTTTAGAGTAATTATTTATATCCTTTTCTATCTTATTAATAGTATAACAGGCAAAAACCTTTAATGCAAACATAGGTTCTAATTGTTGTTGACAAAAACAAACGTTCGCATTATTATTAAATTATATATGGCGAACACACATTCTATTAGGGGGTATTTTTAATGACTTGGATGAAAGAAAACTATTTTCTATCATTATTTGCAGCAGGCAGCGTTGCTTTTATACTATATTTAATAATTTCGAATTCTTTTTCGACAGATGAGAGTCTACAGATTAATATAAAACAAGGCGATTCTTTATGGGAGTTATCAAATGAGTATGGCGTGAATGAGGATAAAAAAGTATGGATCGATAAAGTAATGGCCATGAATAATTTACAAGATGTGCACATTAAAGCGGGGGAAGTGCTTAAAGTTCCAATTACTGAAAATAGTTACCATTTCGATAATGAAACGGAGATAGCGGGCGATACAAAATGAAATCAGTAATATATTGTCGAGTGAGTACTGAAAAAGAGTCTCAGGAGACATCCTTAAAAAGACAGGAAGAAGAACTATTAGAATTTGCAAAACTAAAGAATTATGAAGTCGAAAAAATATTCTTAGATCAACATAGCGGATATGATATTGAGCGTGAAGGGTTATTAGATTTACTAGAGTATGTAAAAGAAAATGAAATTAAAGCCGTATTTGTTCAAGATGAAACCCGAATTGGTAGAGGGAATGGAAGAATGGCTGTTTTACATCTCCTTCAAAAAACAAACACTTCCATTTACACTTTACAAGACAAAGGGATCATCAATTTGAATGAGATGGACTCTATGTTATTGGAAATATTAGCACTTGTGGAGGAATACCAAAGGAAGTTACACAATGCTAAAATCAGAAGAGGTATGAAGAAGGCTGTTTCTCAAGGGTACCGACCAGAGAAAAATTTAAAGACAAGGGGTAATCCCGAAGGAAGAGAACGAATAGATGTTCCATTAGAAGAAGTAGTTAGACTTCGTAATGCTGGTCTTACATATGAAGAGATTTCTATGACACTAAAAGGTTTGGGATTTAATATTAGTAAAGCTACCGTTCATCGACGCTATACTGAGTATATAGAAGCACACGGAGTGAAATGACTTGCACTCTGTGTGTTTTTTCCTTACCTTTATATAAGGATAAAGTGAAAGGATGAAATGAATTGTTAAGCAAAGAAAAATTAGCAAGAATTAGTGAATTATCTAGAAAGTCCAAAACATCAGGACTTTCTATTGAAGAGGCAAAAGAACAAAGCTCTTTACGTAAAGAATATTTGGAAACTTTTCGCTCTACAATGAGAGATACTATTGAAAGTGTAAAGATAATTGACCCTGAAGGTAATGATATAACACCTGCAAAAGTTCAAGAAGCAAAGAAAGGAAAGTTTCTGAATTAATTAATCATTTCAGAAACCATTGATAATACAGACATTCTTGTCTAAACTAGGAATATAGAAAAAATTTGTTTGAGAGGATGTCATTCATGTCATTACAATCCGATTTATTAGCAATTAATACAATTCGAACTTTATCTATTGATGCAATTGATAAAGCAAATTCTGGTCACCCTGGTTTACCAATGGGGGCTGCTCCAATGGCTTACACATTATGGACGAAACACTTACGCCATAATCCAAGTAACCCGACGTGGTTTAACCGTGACCGCTTTGTGTTATCAGCTGGTCACGGCTCTATGCTTTTATATAGCCTACTTCATCTTGGTGGTTATGATTTACCAATGGAGGAGATTAAGAACTTTAGACAATGGGATTCTAAAACACCTGGTCATCCAGAGTTCGGTCACACCGCAGGAGTAGAGGCAACAACAGGGCCACTTGGTCAAGGAATTGGAATGGCAGTCGGAATGGCGATGGCAGAGGCACACTTAGCTGCTACATACAATAAAGAAAACCACTCCATTATAGATCATTATACTTACGCATTATGTGGTGATGGCGATTTAATGGAAGGCGTAGCTGCAGAAGCAATTTCTCTTGCTGGACATCTTCAATTGGATAAATTAATTGTCTTATATGATAGTAATGATATTTCTTTAGATGGTGATTTAAGTAAATCATTCTCAGAAAATGTAGCAAAACGTTTTGATTCGTATGGTTGGAACTATATTCATGTAAAAGACGGTAATGATATTGAAGAAATTTCAAATGCTATTGAAAAAGCGAAGTCTCAAAATGATAAACCAACAATCATTGAAGTGAAAACTGTTATCGGATTTGGTTCTCCTAACCGTTCTGGTAAGTCAGATGCTCACGGTATGCCTTTAGGAAAAGACGAAACACTTTTAGCAAAAGCTGAATACAAATGGCTATTTGAAGAGGATTTCTATGTGCCTGAGGAAGTTTATAACACATTTAAACAAGCATCAGAGCTTTTAGGTGTTCAAGAAGAGTCTTCTTGGAATGAGAAACTAAATGCGTATGAGGCTGAATTCCCTGAGTTAGCTTCTACGCTTAAAACAGCAATTTCTGGTGAATTACCTGCAAACTTTGCTGATGCGCTTAAAACATACGAAACTGGTACATCTCATGCTACGCGCTCAGCTTCTGGAGAAGCAATCAATGCAATAGCTCAAAACTTACCAACATTCTTTGGTGGTAGTGCCGATTTAGCTGGTTCTAACAAAACTACTATGAAAAATGTTGGAGATTTCTCAGCGGATAACTATGCTGGAAAGAACATCTGGTTCGGTGTACGCGAATTTGCAATGGGAACTGCTTTAAATGGTATGGCTTTACATGGAGGACTAAATGTATTTGGTGGAACATTCTTCGTATTTAGTGACTATGTTCGACCTGCAATTCGTTTATCTGCATTAATGGGACTTCCTGTAACATATGTATTTACACATGACAGTATTGCTGTAGGAGAAGACGGCCCAACGCATGAGCCAGTGGAACATTTAGCTTCTTTACGAGCAATGCCTGGTTTATCTGTAATTCGTCCAGCGGATGCAAATGAAACTGCGGAAGCATGGAAACTAGCTGTATCATCTAAAAATAATCCTACAGTTTTAGTTCTTTCTAGACAAAATCTTCCAACTCTTAATCATTCCGTGGAGCTAGTGAGAGAAGGAGTTTCTAAAGGAGCTTATGTTGTAGCACCTAATGAAAAAGCTGAGGCTATCTTACTTGCAACTGGTTCAGAAGTAAGTCTTGCTGTTGAAGCTCAACAAGCACTTTCTAAAGAAGGAATTGAAGTTTCGGTTGTTTCTATGCCTTCATGGGATTTGTTTGAGAAACAAGATGCTTCCTATAAAAACAGTGTATTACCATCTCATTTAACGAAACGTCTTGCGATTGAAATGGGTGCATCATTAGGATGGCACCGTTATGTTGGATTTGAAGGGGACGTTATTGCAATAGATACATTTGGTGCAAGTGCTCCTGGCGAAATTGTTATGAAAGAATATGGTTTCTCTGTTGAAAACGTAGTTGCGAAAATGAAAGCATTACTTCAAAAGTAAAAAGTTTTATGAGCAATTCGAATACTTTGGAATTTAAGTATTCGAATTGCTTTTTTATTTCGAATTATATAGAATGCAAAAAGAATCTATAGTATAATTTTCATTGGTGTCTAGTACACGTAGATAAGTACGTAAGGAGGAGAATTTATGAATTTAACATTAGCTATAGTATTAATAATTGTCGCGTTAATCGCTGGTGCGGTAATTGGTTTCTTTGCAGCGCGTCAATATATGATGAAATACTTAAAAGAAAACCCACCTATTAATGAACAAATGCTTCGTATGATGATGGCACAAATGGGTCGCAAGCCTTCGGAAAAACAAGTTAAACAAATGATGAATCAAATGAATAAAATGCAAAAATAAAAAAAGCACTCGGATGAGTGCTTTTTTTATTTGTTTAGTAAGCCATTTTCTTGAAGAAAATCTGCTACAACTTGCTCATATTCCTCACTATTTTCATTGAAGGATTTAGCGTGTTCCCCGATCTCGAACCATTTTAATGTTTTAGGGCCTTGTTTTTTTTCGTATAAATCTTCCGTCATTTTAGGTAAGATAAAATTATCCTGTAAACTGTGGATAAACAAGACAGGTTTTTCAATTTTGTCGATAACATCAATTGGTGATACGAGATTTAACGTATACCCATCACGAAGTTTTAAAAACAAATTAGCGAATCGAATGGCAAGACTAGTTCGAAGTGGAGTTGTCTGCGTCATTATATGATAAACTTGCTGCTCAAAATCAGAAAAGGCACAATCGGAAATATAAAAATCAGCGTCGTCAATGATAGATCCGGCATATAGTAGTGTAGTAGCTGCGCCCATAGATTCTCCGTGAATACCTAAAATTGCTTCCTTCCCAGCTCTTTCTCTGACAGCCTCCACAATCGATTGTAAATCTATTTTTTCATAAAATCCAAAACTAGTTGTCTTTCCACCAGAATCACCATGTCTACGATGATCATAGACAACACTATTGAAGCCAAGCCGCTCAAACATACGAACAAAACGAAGGGAGTTAATTTTGTTTTCTGTAACCCCGTGACAAATAACAACATAGTTATTTGTTTCTAATGGTTCGACAAAAATAGCTTTTAGAGAATACCCATTTTTAGATTCAATCCATCGTTCCGTTTTATTTATAGCGTTAAACCAGGCCTCATCTAATCGTTTAGAAGTAATTTCACGGTTTAATATAAAATCATTTTCTTTTTTCTTCATATACATAAGCCTATTAGTTACAAAGAAACCAAAGAACGTAGCGATAGCTGTCAAAACACTAGTAAAAATACTCGTCCAAATAATTACTCGTTTCTTCATCTGTTCAACCCCTACTTACTTATAAATAGTTTATACATACCCGTGTCTATCGGTCTTGAAACATACGGTTCAACTACTTCTACTGCTTGAAGCAATGAGTCAAGATTAATATTCGTTACAATACCCATTTGATGTAGCATATTCACAACATCCTCGGTTGCTACATTTCCCGTAGCTCCTGGGGCAAAAGGACATCCACCTAGTCCGCCAGCGGAAGTATCAAATCGATCAATTCCCGCCTGTAAGCTAGCAAGAATATTAGCTATGCCCATTTTTCGTGTATCGTGAAAATGAGCGGTTATGAGAGTAACTGGAAATTCTTTCTTTAACGAGTCGAATAACTCATAGCTTTCCAGTGGATTAGCCATTCCAATTGTATCGGCTACGCTTAGTTCGTTTACACCCCAAGAAACGAATTCCTTGCACAATGCTAACGTATCCGATGCATCTATTTTACCCTCATATGGGCAATAAAAAGCAGTAGAAATACATGCACGGACGAAATAACCTTGTTGTAATAGTTTTTCCACAATCGGCCTAAGTTCATCCATGCTTTCTGTTGTCGTTTTATTAATATTTTTTTTGTTGAAACTATTAGAAACGCCTACAAATACAGCGAAATCCTTTGCGCCGGACTGTTTGGCTAATTCGACGCCCTTATTATTAGGCGTTAGTACGAGTTGTCTACCCATTTTTTTCACTTGGGTGACTATTTCATTTGCATCTTTCATCTGTGGCACCCATTTTGGTGATACAAAGGAAGTTAATTCCATTTCTTTTATTCCAGCTAGCTGCAGTTTTTCGATAAAGGCTAATTTTATTTCGGTTGGTACTTCATTTTTTTCATTTTGCAAACCATCTCTTGGACCTACCTCGATAATAGTCACGTTATTTGGTAAACTAAACATAATCATCCCTCCTTCTTTATTGTAAAGAAAGGATGGTTAAACAAGCAAATTTTAAATTTGCTTTGTGAACATTTAATACAGGGGAAACAAGGAGGAAAAGACATGACAAATGAAGTTGTTATCGTAAGTGCAGTTAGAACTGCAATTGGTTCGTTTCAAGGTGCTTTAAAAGATGTGCCTGCTACTAAGTTAGGCGCTATTGTCATTGAAAAGGCTTTGGAAAAAGCGGGGGTATCTAAAGATGCAGTGGACGAAGTAATTATGGGGAACGTCCTTCAAGCAGGCTTAGGTCAAAATCCTGCAAGACAGGCGGCTATTCAAGCTGGACTACCTCATTCGGTTTCTGCGTTAACGATTAATAAAGTATGTGGTTCTGGCTTAAAAGCAATTCATCTTGCTACTCAAGCCATTCTTGCAGGGGATGCTGATATTATTGTTGCTGGTGGAATGGAAAATATGAGCCAATCTCCGTATTTATTGAAAAACGCTAGAGACGGCTTCCGTATGGGCGATCAAAAGGTAGTAGATAGTATGATTTCAGATGGACTATGGTGTGCATTTAATGATTACCATATGGGTGTGACTGCTGAAAATCTATGTGACCAATATAATATTACTAGAGAAGAGCAAGATAAATTTTCTGCACGTT
The DNA here is from genome assembly GCF_029533155.1 of Psychrobacillus antarcticus. Lineage (GTDB taxonomy): Bacteria > Bacillota > Bacilli > Bacillales_A > Planococcaceae > Psychrobacillus > Psychrobacillus antarcticus. The sequence continues at coordinate 7,689 of NZ_JAIZDB010000045.1, forward strand.
CGCAGAGCAGAGCAGCAAAAGCAATAGAAGAGGGTAAGTTTGTTGATGAAATCGTTCCCGTAGTAATGCCTCAGAGAAAAGGAAATCCAATTGTCTTTTCACAAGATGAATATCCGAAGAAAGGTTCTACAGAAGAAAAGTTAGCGGGGCTTCGTCCGGCATTTAAAAAAGATGGCTCTGTAACTGCTGGTAATGCTTCCGGTATTAATGATGGGGCGGCAGCAGTTGTGGTCATGTCAAAAGCTAAAGCGGATGAACTTGGGCTTAAGGCCCTTGGGACAATTGTAGCGAATGCATCGGCAGGAGTGGATCCGAGCATCATGGGAATTGGACCTGTGGAAGCAGTGAAAAAAGTATTAAACAAATCTCAATTAGCATTAGCGGATATTGATTTAATCGAGGCAAATGAAGCTTTTGCTGCACAATCAATTGCTGTAGATAGAGAGTTATCCTTTAACCATGATATACTAAACGTAAATGGTGGAGCGATTGCTTTAGGACATCCGATTGGGGCTAGTGGAGCTCGTATATTCGTTTCCTTACTTCATGAAATGGAGAAGAGAGATGCGAAAACGGGTCTTGCTACACTTTGTATCGGTGGTGGACAAGGGGTCGCAACTATAGTTAAACGCTCATAAAAAGAAGGTGAATTATATGGCTAAAAAAAAACAAAGACAACAACAAGTAAAGCCTGCTAAGCAAGTGGAAGAGGGAAATTCACTATCCGATCAACTTTCTTCTGATGTTCTAGCAAAACTAAAAGAAACGAAGAACCAATTAGTATCTGCTGCACAAGAAAAAGAAGAAGAAAGACAAGCTCAGCTAGTCTTCGAAAAGAAAGAAAAAGAAAAAAATAAATCGTTTGAAGAACTACTAGATGATTACGGCTTTGGTGGTTCGAAGTTTTAAGATATGGAAACCTATATGCTTCGGCGAATAGGTTTTTTGGAAAAAATATCCTATTCCAACGAGCAAGGCATTTTTTCCAACTAAACTACTCAAAATTCCAACTAACCAGGATAGAGCATCCGAAATTTGTTCAAAAGAGTGTTGGAAAAAAACAAAAAAGCCAGTTGTGATGTAAATCACGACTGGCTTTTTAGAGTTGAAGAAATGTTAAATTCGATGTTCCTTATATTTCTCTTTTTTTGTTATCTGGCTTGCTTTTTGTAAAATGCTATCTGGCACTGGCATTTTGTATGCCTTGATTGATTCTAATAACTGCTGCTCACTACTTGCACCGATAATCATTGAACTAGTTACATTTTGATGTAAAACATAATGTTGAGCTACGGAGCTTAAAGGAGAATCTAAGGCATATAATCCTTTAATCACGTCAAGTAGTTCCTGGTGAGTATAGCTTAAATACTCATCTGTTTTGCTTGCACGAGTTATACCTTCAGCAGTTAATAACCCTTTTGCTAACGTACCTCTGCTAAGGAGAGTAGCTGCATTATTTTCTAGCAAGGAAAACCATTCTTCTGGTCTTCTGTCTAGTAAACTATATTGCATCATGACAGAAACGGCATTACTTTGGCGTAAAAATCGTTCGATGACATTTGGCCGTATAGAGGATATACCGTATTCACGGATAACGCCCTCTTTTTTGAGCGTTTCCATCGTGTCTATGACTTCATCTACATCGTCTTCCATCGTGCCTCCGTGTAGCTGATATACATCAATATAATCGGTTTGGAGTCGCTTTAATGAGGCGTGTACGGTCTCTGTTATCCATTCCTTAGACGGATCCCATGACCAACCATCACCCGCTTTGTTCAATCGATTTCCGACTTTCGTAGCCAATATTATATTTTTTCGATTGTTTTTAAGGGCGTTTCCAACAATCTTTTCATTTTCCCCATTATTGTATAGATCAGCTGTATCAAAATAGGTTATGCCGTTTTCTAAAGCAACTTGAATAATATCATTGGCTGCTGCTGGCTCCGTTGGAAGTGACATGCAACCTAATCCAATTTCTGAAACGTACAGATTACTTTTACCTAATTGTCTTTTCTTCAAGTTTCATCACGTCCTTTTCTACATGGTACAATGTCAAATAGATAGATTCAACTAAAGAGATATAGAGAGAGGATGATTTGTCATGAAAAAGTTCGAGGAAAAAACAATTCAATCTGAGGTTAAATTCAAAGGAAGAATAATCACACTGCAGGTAGATGAAGTAGAACTACCGAATGGCAAAACTAGTAATAGAGAGATTGTAAAACATCCTGGTGCTGTTGCCGTTATTGCTGTAACAAATGACAATAAAATAGTTTTGGTAGAACAATTTAGAAAACCGTTAGAACGATCCATTATTGAAATTCCGGCTGGGAAAATAGAGATTGGAGAAGCTCCCGAAATAACTGCCCTACGTGAATTAGAAGAAGAGACAGGCTATACCACGGACAATCTACAATACATTCAATCATTTGCCACATCTCCTGGATTTGCAGATGAGATTATCCATCTATATTTTGCGGAGAATATTAAAAAGATGGAGCAACCAGTTGGGTTAGATGAAGATGAGTTTGTCGAGTTATTACATGTTTCTATTTCCGAGATGGAAGAAATGGTGAAGAAACAACAAATCTATGATGCGAAAACTGCCTTTGCATATATTTGGTTGAAAGATTATATAAAAGAAGCATGATTTAAGTTAGTACAAGCATATGATGAAAGTAGATAGGGGGGGTGTTCCAATTTGAACCAGACTTATACTATTTTCATCTCATTATGTGTACTTGTAGTTAGCTTTGTCGGTGGTTTAATTTTATTTGAACAAAGTACGGTAGAACAGCAGCAATGGATTATAAATCTCTTGGATGCACGCGTTCTATTAGTAGAGCGGCCTACTTTTTTAGAAACTAGTTTTCCTCATCTCATGATAGCCATTGTGTTTTTTTTGTTTTATCAACATAAGTATTTACGAAAACTAATCTTAGTTATTTGTGCATTTAAAATTACATTCTATGGATATGGTTCGAGTTATTTACTGCAAACACAGGAATCTACTTTTCCTTATGTGTTCTGGTGGTTTCCATTTCAGCTAGTTTATTGTATATTGTTATTAGCATTAGCAAATCGGATTAATATTTTTTCGCTATCCTTGTATATAATTGTTATAATTATAGAATTCATCTTTATACCATTTGTATTATTTAATAATTAGTTCTTATTAAGAGTCATTATTAAGTTAATCTCTTGTAATGAGAATTCAATTGTTGGTATAATGGATTCAAGTAAGGAGGCGTCATATGGAAAGCCGTATTGATCGTATAAAAAAACAATTGTCTGGTGCGAGCTACAAACTGACGCCACAGCGTGAAGCGACAGTGAGAGTTTTGCTTGAAAATGAAGAAGATCATTTAAGTGCAGAAGATGTATTTTTACTAGTTAGAGAGAAATCATCTGATATTGGACTTGCAACAGTTTATAGAACGCTGGAGTTATTAAACGAATTGAATGTGGTAGATAAAATTCAATTCGGTGACGGCGTATCTCGTTATGATTTGAGACAAGAAGGTGCAGCGCATTTTCACCATCACCTTGTTTGTATTGAATGCGGAGCTGTAGATGAGATTCAAGAAGATTTGTTAGAAGATGTGGAAGCTATTGTCGAGAAAAAGTGGAACTTTAGAATAAAAGACCATCGCCTAACATTTCACGGTATATGCTACCGTTGCCAAGAAGATAAATAAACAAAAGGATAGCTTACTAGCTATCCTTTTTTAGATGATTATTTTAATAACAGGAGTGATGAACTTGAAGAATGGACAACTGCATTTGGAAGATTATATGCACTTTCTGCGGATTGAACGGCAGTTAGCGAGTAATACGTTGATCTCCTATAAAAAAGACTTATCCGATTATTTACATCATATATTTGAAGTACAGCAACTACATAGTCTTGATGAGATAGAGCGCACAAATATTGTTCTTTATCTTCGAAGCTTAAAAGAAAATGGAAAATCTGCTCGAACGATATCTAGACATATTTCCTCTATTCGTTCCTTTCATCAGTTTTTATTAAGAGAGAAAGTGGCAAACACGGATCCCTCTGTCCATCTGGATTTACCCCAACAAGAACAAAAGTTACCTACTTATCTATCCGTAGAGGAATTGAATAATCTATTAAATAGTATTGATGTATCCAAACCACAGGGTCAAAGAGATTTAGCAATGTTTGAACTTATGTATGCTAGTGGTATGCGTATTAGCGAGTGTTTAAACTTGAACCTAGAAGATATACATTTATCAATGGGATTTGTACGTATATTTGGGAAAGGTGGCAAAGAACGAATTGTGCCATTAGGTGGTTCTGCCATTAGAGCTTGCACAGATTATATAGAAAATGCTAGAACAACTTTGCTTAAATCGGAAAAGACAGAAGCTATTTTTATTAATCAACGTGGGAAACGTTTAACTAGACAGGGGATATGGAAGTTACTGAATAAGCATGCTACTACAGCAGGGATTTCCAAGGAAATTACTCCACATGTGCTGCGCCATTCTTTTGCAACACATTTAATAGAAAATGGGGCAGATTTACGTGCTGTTCAAGAAATGCTTGGTCATGCAGATATATCGACGACACAAATTTATACACATGTGAGCAAGAGCAGGTTAAAGGATGTCTACAAACAATTTCATCCGAGAGCTTAAAAAGTCAGAGGTCTGACCTGTACATTTATATTTTTTTTGGTAAACTAGAAGAAAATAGTAGGAGGTAAATAAATGAATAATTTTAAGCGCATACATGTGATCGTTATGGATTCTGTAGGTATAGGGGAAGCTCCAGATGCTGATGTCTTCGGTGACGTGGGGTCCCATACGATCGGACATATTGCAGAAAAAATGAACGGACTTCATATGCCTCATATGGAACAACTTGGACTGGGCAATATTGATGACATTCAAGGAATCAATCAAGTAGCGGCTCCTACCGCTTATTTTGGTAAAATGCAGGAAGCCTCTGTAGGAAAAGATACGATGACAGGTCACTGGGAAATCATGGGCTTGAATATTGATAAACCGTTTAAAGTATATCCAAACGGATTCCCAGATGAACTGATCTCTCAATTAGAAGAAAAAACTGGTCGCAAAGTAATTGGTAACAAACCAGCTAGTGGAACAGAAATTTTAGATGAGCTTGGCGAAGAGCATATGAAAACTGGGGCAATTATTGTTTATACATCAGCTGACCCTGTGCTTCAGATTGCAGCACATGAGGAAATAATTCCACTAGAAGAATTGTATCGTATTTGTGAAATTGCTCGTGAGTTAACACTTTCGGAAGAATTCCTAGTAGGTCGTATCATTGCGCGTCCATTTATTGGTCAGCCAGGTAAGTTTGCTCGTACATCTAATCGCCATGACTATGCCTTAAAACCTTTTGGTCGCACAGCGATGAATGAACTAAGTGACGCTGGACTAGATGTATTAGCAATTGGTAAAATACACGATATTTATAATGGAGAAGGTATTACCTCTACGGAAAGAACGACAGATAATATGGACGGAATGGATAAATTCATCGCAACACTAGACAAGGATTTCAAAGGGATCAGCTTCTTAAATTTAGTTGACTTTGATGCGTTATTTGGTCACCGTCGCGATCCATTAGGTTATGGAAAAGCTTTAGAAGAATTCGATGTTCGCTTAAAAGAGGTCCTTTCAAAGTTAACAGAGGAAGACTTATTAATCATTACGGCGGACCACGGTAACGATCCAACGATGCCAGGAACAGATCATACACGCGAATATGTTCCATTAATCGTATACTCGCCAAAATTGAAGGAAATAAAAGAGTTACCACTACGCAATACATTTGCGGATATTGGGGCAACAATTAGTGAAAACTTTGGTGTAGCCAAAACTCAATTCGGAGAGAGTTTCTTGTCTTTATTGAAATAAAAAGATCCTACATGAAGGAAGTGTAAATTCAATGAGAATGATTGATATTATTGAAAAGAAACGAGACGGTAATGCTCTGACAAAACAAGAAATTGAATTTTTTATAGATGGTTATACAACGGGTGCTATTCCAGATTATCAAATGAGTTCCCTGTTAATGGCTATTTTTTTTCAAAATATGAATGATGAAGAAAGAGCAGACTTAACGATGGCGATGGTGAATTCTGGTGAAACGATCGACCTTTCTGCCATCGAAGGTGTTAAAGTTGATAAGCATTCTACGGGTGGAGTTGGCGATACAACTACGTTGGTGTTAGGTCCGCTAGTTGCTGCTTGTGGAGTTCCAGTAGCTAAGATGAGTGGTAGAGGACTCGGGCATACTGGTGGAACAATCGATAAGCTGGAAGCAATTGAAGGGTTCCATGTAGAGCTTACTTCTGAACAGTTTGTGAAACAAGTGAATGAACTGAAGGTAGCAGTTATTGGGCAAAGTGGGAATCTAACACCTGCCGATAAAAAGTTATACGCACTTCGTGATGTAACCGGAACTGTTAATAGTATCCCATTGATCGCAAGTTCTATTATGAGTAAAAAAATTGCAGCTGGAGCCGGTGCTATTGTTTTAGACGTAAAAACTGGCGACGGAGCATTTATGAAAACGACGGATGATGCAAGAGCGCTTGCGCAAGCAATGGTTCGTATAGGGAATAATGTTGGCAGAAAAACGATGGCTATTATTTCCGACATGAGCCAACCGCTTGGTAGAGCAATCGGAAATTCACTAGAAATAGTGGAAGCTATTGATACGTTAAAAGGTAATGGTCCAGAGGATTTGACAGAGCTGTGTTTGACGCTAGGTAGTCAAATGGTAGTAGTTGGAGAAAAGGCCGAAACTTTAGAAGAAGCTAGAGAAATGCTGCTTGCTGTCATAAAAGATGGATCTGCATTAGAAATATTCAGACAATTCATCAAATGGCAAGGTGGTAATGAGAAAATCGTTGATGATATTTCATTATTACCACAAGCAGCGTATAAATTTGAAGTGCCAGCATCCACGGATGGTTTTATTACTTTCATGGAAGCAGACGAGATTGGTACCGCAGCAATGCTTCTAGGAGCCGGTAGAGCAACGAAGGAATCTGAAATTGATTTAGCGGTTGGTATCGTGCTCAATAAAAAAGTGGGAGACTCTGTAAGCAAAGGAGATTCACTTGCTACAATCTATTCAAATAGAGAAGATGTCCAGGAAGTTATGGATAAGTTAACGAAATTTATCGATATAGAAGCTACTAGAAAAGATGCGCCACCTTTAATTTATGAAGTAATTACTGCATAAATTATTGGTAGAAAATCGTTATAGTAACGATAATTTGTTTGTGAACAATAGTGAGCTTTTGATGGAGTATTATGACTGCGGTCATGATACTCTTTTTTTGTGAGATTTTTCTATGTTTACTTGCTCTCGCAGGCCATTTACTAGCGGTTCCCATTCGGATACTTGCACTCCAGGTTTATTTACTTTCGGACGAGCTAGCTTTACTGGCGGAGAGTGGGCAACTACAAGCGGAGTGGATTATTCTTCCAGTTCCTCGTCAACTCTGTAGGAGTGGACGTACTAAAAATATTGTATCCCTGTACTAGCCGGATTTCATGTTTACTTGCTCTCACAGGCCATTTACTAGCGGTTTTCCCCCGGATACTTGCACTCCAGGTTTTTTTACTTTCGGACGAGCTAGCCTTACTGGCGGAGAGTGGGTAATTACCAACGGAGAGATTATTCTTCCAGTTCCTCGTCAACTCTGTAGGAGTGGAGTACTAAAAATATTGTATCCATGTACTAGCCAGATTTCATGTTTACTTGCTCTCGCAGGCCATTTACTAGCGGTTCCCATTCGGATACTTTCACTCCAAGTTTATTTACTTTCGGATGAGCTAGCTTTACTGGCGGAGAGTTGGAAATTACTTGCGAAACGGATTATTCTTCCAGTTATCTACATTCTAAATAGGCATGTCGCTAAAGTATTTTAAAAACTTTTGCGAGATGCCTATTTTTTGATTAAAAAAAAGATTATGTTCCCATACTTTAAACGACCATCCTCTGTCGAAAATCGACTAATAAGCGATGATTTCTTCTACTTTTGTCAAGCGCAAGGAATTTACAAGGAAGATGTGGAATAGCGCTATCTAAGGAGGCGATTTTATGATTCATGAAGTAGAAAAAGTAGGAGACGAAATTATTATTATTCGATTGAAAGGTGAATTAGATCATCACAGTACAAATGATATTAGAAATGAGATAGTTCCATTGATTAAAAACGGGTCTATTAAAGTACTAGTTTGGAATTTGAAAGATTTGCATTTTATGGATAGCTCGGGGATAGGCCTAATTCTAGGAAGAATGAGAGAGCTTGCTCCAATAGATGGACAAACAATTATTGTAAATCCATCGCCAACGATGCGTAAAATTTTTCAGTTTGCAGGTTTAAGTCCTTATATTTATAGCGAATCTGAAATTGAAATAATGTCTAAGTTAGGGGGAATAGTTTATGGACAATGAGATCACATTATCTTTTATCGCTAAAAGTGAGAATGAAGCTCTAGCAAGAATGGTCATGTCTAGTTTTATCGCAACGATTGACCCGACTATTGAAGAATTATCAGAGTTTAAGACGGTCATATCGGAGGCTGTAACGAATGCAATCGTTCATGGTTATGAAGAAGATGGCGTAGGGAAAATAGAACTGCATGCACAAAGAGTAGATAGAGAAATAGTTGTTTCTATAGTGGATTATGGCCGTGGAATACGTGATGTAAATCAAGCACGTGAGCCACTGTTTACGACCAAACCTGAGCAGGAACGTTCGGGAATGGGCTTTACAATTATGGAAAGCTTTAGTGATGGCGTTGAGATTTACTCCATTCCTGATAGGGGGACTACTGTAACGATAACGAAGCAATTTGTACCAATTCAAGAATCTTGTAGGATCGTCTAATGATAAACAAAAAACCGTCTACTTTACTAACTCAAGAGAAAATGAGAGAGCTTATAGCGCTGTCACAGACTGGTGATAAACTAGCAAGGCAACAAATGATTGAGGGTAATACTAGGCTTGTATGGTCTATTGTTCAGCGATTTGCGTCTAGAGGAGCGGATTTAGAAGATTTGTTTCAGATCGGCTGTATTGGCTTGATGAAATCGGTGGATAAGTTTGATTTGTCTTATGAAGTTAAGTTTTCAACGTATGCGGTTCCTATGATTATAGGAGAGATTCAGCGGTTTTTGAGAGATGACGGAATGGTGAAAATTAGTCGTTCCATTCGGGAATTAAATTTTAAAATTCGCCATGCTACCGATGACTTTTTAAAAACGCATGAGCGTCAACCGACTATTTTGGAGCTTGCGCATATTTTAGAGGTGTCTCGAGAAGAAATAGTGATGGCTACAGATGCTCTTCGTGATCCGGCATCCTTGCAGGAGCAGCTTTATGAAAATGATAGCGGGGATGCTTTAACACTAATGGACCAAATGAAGGATGAGCGTTCCGAAAAGCCATTTGAGCATATTCCGTTACGAGAGCTTGTCGAAAAGCTTGAAAAAAGAGAGCAAATGATTATTTATTTGCGATATTATCTTGATTGCACACAGAGTGATATTGCGGAACGATTAGGAATTTCTCAAGTACAAGTATCGAGACTAGAGAAGAAAATATTAAGCCAATTAAAAACATGGCTAGTACCAGTTGGTCATACGAATTCAAATGCAAAAGATAGGTGATTGAAACGAAACCTTTGTTTACTAGTATGGATGAAGCTGAATTGTATTTAAAAGAAAAGTTCGGAGTAAATGAGTCTTATGATGTGGGGATTTTACATTCCCATTTGTATGAATTTCCTGTATTACTCGTCTATATTAATGGATTGATTGATGGCATGATCATCACTCAATTGTTGACGAACACCCAATTGAAAATTGCAGATAAAACAATAAGCGAAAACGAAATTATGGAGCATTATTTCCCTTACTATTCCATTACTCAATATGATTCCAAGGAGAAATGGTTAGCTGCACTTCTGAGTGGACAAGTAACCTTCATATTGTCGAATGGTTCCGTGTACACAATTGATGTACGCTCGTATCCTGGAAGATCGCCTGAAGAACCGGATAATGAAAAGGTTATAAGAGGATCAAGGGATGGATTTACAGAAAATATTGTTCAAAATACAGCGCTCATTAGAAGGAGGATTCGGGATACTAATTTGCGCTTTGAGCTACATCAAATTACTGAGTTAGGTCAAACGGATATTGCCATATCTTATATTAAAAATATTGCCAATGAAGATAATCTTACGCAAATTCGTGATCGAATAAAAAAAATAAAGCATGATGGAATTACGATGACAGACAAAGCATTAGAAGAATGGGTTTTTAAACAAGGATTCCATCCTTTGCCTTTTGTGCGATTTACAGAAAGACCGGATATAGCTGCAGCGCATTTGCTAGAAGGGCATATAGTAATAGTAGTAGATACCTCTCCATCTGTAGTAATCGTTCCTACGACCCTTTTTCACCACTTACAACATGCGGAAGAGTACAGGCAAGCACCGTTGATTGGAACTTTTGTCAGATGGATTCGGTTTTTAGGTTTTCTTCTTAGTCTATTTCTTTTGCCATTTTGGTACTTATTATCGGTTCATCCGGAGTTTGTACCTAAGGCACTTGATTTTATTGGTCCAAAAGAATCGACCGAAATACCGTTATTATTACAGATATTATTTGCAGATATTGGGATAGAATTTCTAAGGCTCGCTGCTATTCATACACCAACTCCGTTATCAACAGCAATGGGTATTATCGCAGCATTAGTCATTGGGCAAATGGCTGTGGATGTAGGGATTTTTGTCCCAGAGGTTATCTTATATACCGCTATAACAGCGATCTTCACTTTTTCTATCCCCTCCTATGAGCTAAGTATTACAACTAAAATATTTAGGACAATTATTCTGTTGAGTACAGCATTATTTGGTCCAAGTGGATTTTTTGTAGCTTCTTTAGCCCTACTTTGGTATGTATGTTCTGTAAAGCCTTTAAATGTTCCTTATTTATGGCCACTTCAGCCTTTTTTTCCAAAAGCACTCTTGCGATTAATCGTAAGGTTTCCAATGCCGGCTGACTCTAAAAGACCATTTATAACAAGATCCCCTAATCGTAAACGTTCCTAATGCACATTGCCATTTCCTCATCTATTGTGATAAAGTTCTAATAGATATAGTGAAACTTCAACCAGAGGATAGCTTCATCCTCCTCTGATTGTTAGTTGAACCATTCGGGCTTTTACGGACAGTTGACTCCCACTTAAAATTTGTTATTTGGGCCAATCTGTGATGTGGGAGTATTACTGCCCGTTAATGCGGGATATGGGGAAAAGAGGCGAATTAAATGGTGCTAGTTTCACGGCATGCTGTAAACGAAAAAGGTCACTTGATGATTGGTGGAATGGATAGCTTAGAGCTTGCAAAAATATATGGAACACCATTGTTTGTGTACGATTTGTCTTTGATTCGAGAAAGAGCGCAAGCATTCATCCAGACATTCCGGGATCAACATATATCGGCGCAGGTTGCATATGCAAGCAAGGCATTTTCTAGTGTTGCAATGTACCAAGTGATGAAACAAGAAAACTTATCATTAGATGTTGTATCTGCTGGAGAATTATATACAGCGATTCAAGCTGGATTTCCAGTAGAAAAAATTCATTTTCATGGTAATAATAAAAGTAAAGAAGAATTATCATTAGCTCTTAAGCATAATATTGGTTGTATAGTTGTCGATAATTTCTATGAAATAGAATTACTAAAGATGCTTACTGCAAAAACAAAGCAAAAAGTTAATGTATTATTACGGGTGACACCTGGTGTTGAAGCCCATACCCACGATTACATTACGACTGGCCAACAAGATTCAAAATTTGGATTTGATCTACTGAATGGACAAGCCGATCAAGCATTTCTGGATGTATATCAAGATGAATATATTCAATTGCTTGGTTTGCATTGTCATATTGGCTCTCAAATATTTGAAACGACTGGTTTTAAGGTCGCTGCAGAGAAGCTTATTACTAAAATGATTAAGTGGCACACAGACTATAACTATTTATGTAGCGTTTTAAATCTTGGTGGAGGTTTCGGTATAAGATATACAGATGATGATGCTCCGCTTGAACCAGCTGTTTATGTAAAAGAAATGATCCAAATAGTAAAAGAGCTCGTGCATAATTCTTCTTTTAAAATGCCAGAAATTTGGATTGAACCAGGTAGATCATTAGTTGGTGATGCTGGAACTACGTTATATACCGTTGGATCCGAAAAGGAAGTACCAGATATCCGAAATTATTTAGCGGTTGATGGTGGTATGTCTGACAATATTAGACCTGCATTATATGGAGCAGAATATGACGCAGTTATTGCAAACAAAATGGGACTTAAGTCAACAAATAATTATACAATTGCTGGTAAATGTTGTGAATCTGGTGATAAGTTAATCGAAAATATTCAATTACCTGCTGCTGAACCAGGGGATATTCTAGCAATGTTCTGTACAGGTGCCTATGGTTACTCTATGGCAAGTAATTATAATCGTTTAACGAAACCGGCTGTAGTGTTTGTAGAAAATGGCAAGCATCAATTAGCGGTAAGAAGAGAGACGTTGGATGACCTTATACATCTAGACCTTCCTTTAACAATGGAAAAGGAGTGAAAATAAGATGAAAAAGGCAAACGTAATACTGTTCCTAGTGATTTTTGTCGTTGGAATTTTATGGGGTCTCGCTTACTGGTTATTTATAGCGCCAAATGCCGATTTGTAAAATCGGCAAAATTGAGGTATAATAATACAGTTATTTTAAGAAATTGGACTTTGTTAAATTAGTGTTGATTGGATGCATTTGATAGAATTTACGAATCGATTCGCTTGCATTCCTGCTGCATTGGATTTGTACATTCGTTTGTATATGATCTATGATGAATAAAATAAACAAGCCAAGAAATTAAAAGAGGGTTTAAAATATGCTACTTCGCTACAAAAAAACATTTGAAAAGATTTCAATGGGGCTACTTTCCTTTATGCCTCATGAAAAGGATGTTAAGAAGTTATTAGAAACAATTCATACGTATGAAACGAATCCAGATTGGCATTTGTTTCTTTGGAAGAAAGAGGAAGATCTAGTTGGATTAGTTGGAGTACGTATGGAAGGTACTGAAGCTGTCATTCAACATATTTCTGTCAATCCTTCACATCGTGGAGAAGGACTTGGACAAGAAATGTTACAAAAACTTCCTACGGTTTTACAAACAACTTCACTAAAGCCATCTAAGGATGTCGAATCATTTTTTAATAAATGCCAAACAAAAAAAGAAGAGGAATGACTTTAGTTGAACTGAGCCCTATAAAGTAGACAACTTAATAAAAAGAGAGTTTGTAGTTTAGACTGCGATGAGATGGTTTCGGTATGCTTCCGGAGCCATCTTTTTTAAATCCCATTGCTTTCGTTCTGAGTTGTAATAATCTATATAATTTCCT
>NZ_JAIZDB010000046.1 GCF_029533155.1 Psychrobacillus antarcticus
TTGTGTTAAGAAAGAATCTGTTTCTTCCGTAACATGTCCAATAGCTTCTTCTATGGAAATTTCATGATTATCTAATTGAAATAATGCTTGTAATGCTAATTCTCTGGCTTGTCTTCGTTTCATTATTTAGTTCTCCTTTAAATGTAACTATCTAGACAATCATAGCATATTTTGTTGAAGTATGTGTATTAGAAAGGCAAAAAAAAGAGAAAGAGCTATCTAACTAATAGCTCTTTCTCTTTTATTCTACTGAATCGAATTGAACACCTGTAATATGAATATTTACTTCTTTAGGTATTAGACTCGTCATATTTTCGATTGCTTGACGAATTTGCGATTGTACTTCTCTTGCAACCGTAGGAACAGATGTGCCATATTTCACAAGGCAATATACATCGATAAACAGTCCATCATTGTTAATCTCCGTTTTAATACCTTTGCCATGTACTTTTTTCCCTAAACGTTCTACTACACCTGCTGCAAAGTTTCCTCGTGTACCAGCAATACCTTCTACTTCGTTTGTAGCAATTCCAGCAATTACTGTAATTACTTCAGGAGCAATTTCTATTGTCCCTAAATTTTCTTTTCCTTCAGGAGTCATTTGAACAAACTTTTGTTCCGTAGTTTCCGTCATATCCTTCACTCCTTATTATGAATTCATTACATCATATTTTTCTAAGAATTTCGTATCAAAATCACCTGACACAAATACTTCATGATTCATGAGCTTCGAATGGAATCCAATGGTAGTTTCGACTCCTTCGATAGCAAATTCACTTAATGCGCGTTTCATTTTTGCGATTGCTTCTTCTCGAGTTGCAGCATGGACGATAAGCTTTGCAACCATTGAATCATAAAATGGTGGAATCGTATAACCTGGGTATACAGCCGAATCTACACGAACCCCTAAGCCACCTGGAGCTAAATAAAAATCAACTAATCCTGGAGAAGGCATAAAGTTTTTCGAAGGGTTCTCTGCATTAATGCGACATTCGATTGCCCATCCATTAAGTTTAATGTCTTTTTGCTCGAAAGGCAATTTTTCACCAGACGCAACTAATAGCATTTGTTTGATCAAATCTACACCAGTAACCATTTCTGTGACAGGATGCTCCACTTGAATACGCGTGTTCATCTCCATGAAGTAGAATTTTTGTGCTATATGGTCAAAGATAAATTCTACTGTACCCGCACTTTCATAACCTACAGCAAGAGCTGCCTTTACAGCAGCGTCTCCCATTTCAGTACGAAGCTCTTCTGATAATGCAGGAGAAGGTGCTTCTTCCACTAGTTTTTGCATTCTGCGCTGTACGGTACAATCGCGTTCTCCTAGGTGAACCGCATTTCCGTGACCATCAGCTAATACTTGAATTTCCACATGACGGAATATTTCAATATATTTCTCTAAGTAAACGCCAGGGTTACCAAATGCTGCTGCAGCTTCTTTTTGAGTAATTTTAATGCCATTTAGAAGATCTTCCTCATCTTTTGCAACTCGTATCCCTTTACCACCACCACCAGCTGTAGCTTTGATAATGACTGGGAATCCTATTTCATTCGCAACTTTTAAAGCATCTTCGTCAGTTTCTACAATACCTTTTGATCCTGGAACTGTTGGAACTCCTGCTTTTTGCATGGTTTCTTTTGCTACGTCTTTAATCCCCATGCTCCTAATAGCAGAGGAAGTTGGTCCGATAAATTTAATATCACATTCTTCACATAGCTCCGCAAACTCTGCATTTTCTGCTAAGAATCCATAACCAGGATGAATCCCGTCACAGCCTGTTAGTTTTGCTACAGTGATGATATTTGAAAAATTCAAATAGGAATCCTTTGAAAGTCTTGGACCGATACAGTATGCTTCATCCGCAATTTGCACATGCAGTGCTTCTCGATCTGCTTCAGAATATACTGCAACTGTTTCGATATCTAATTCTTTACATGCACGTATTATACGAACAGCTATTTCTCCGCGATTGGCAATAAGTACTTTTTTCATCATCCTTGCTCCCTTCTTAGTTTCCTTTAACGAGGAACAGAGGTTGACCATATTCAACTAATTGTCCATCTTTCACAAGAACTTCTACAACTTCTCCGTCAATTTCTGCTTCAATTTCATTGAACAGCTTCATTGCTTCTACGATACAGACAACCGAGTCGTTAGACACTTTTGTACCTACCTCAACGTATGCTGATACTTCAGGAGAAGAGGACTTATAAAACGTACCAACCATTGGTGAAATAATTGTATGTAATGAACTATCCACAATACTAGGAGTAGCTTCTTCTACAACAGTTTCCTTTGGTGTCTCTTGTGTGATAGGTGAATTCACTTCTACTTGCTTAGGCTGTTCTACATAAGATGAACTTTCAAAGGTTTCGCTAGATGAGTTTTCAAAACCTTTTACATGTTTTTTCAATTTAATCTTAGTACCTTCTGATTCGTATAAAAATTCATTTAATGACGACTGATCGACTAGTTTGATAATTTCTCTTATTTCTTGAATCTTCATTTTATTAATCCCCTTTTATTTACAATATTTATTGCTCCATACTCTATTTTAGACGTTTTCAAGCAAATTTGAAATAGATAGCCTGAATTATTCTGAAATAATAAAAAAAAGCGCCATTTCAGGCACTCTTTAATATTGCTATATGTTAAGTACTTTTGCGTTTTTTTATTGATTACTGGCCATCAAAATTTACTTCAACACTATAAGCTTTTGGCCACTCGCGCTTAACCGCATATATAATTTCGGATGCCTTTTTAGTCGATTGTTCGTTAGAAACAACATCTATTAACACATCATTATCTTCTATACGCACTAGTGCGTCATCATAACCTAATGACTCAATAATTAACTCCAGCATCGCTTCTGTAGAATCAATTTTAACTAATTCTTCAATTTGGTTAAAAGCCTCGTTTTTTTCTTCTGCGGTAAATTCATTGGAACCTGCTTTTGTAGCTAATTGATCACGAAGTTGACTGCGTTTATCTGTTACTTCCATTCTCATTTCTTCAAATGCATTACTCTTCGAAAGGATAGATTCTTCATTTGTTGAAGATGTTTCTACTAACCCTACCTCATCTAGCGTTTTATCGGAAAATAGAGCAATTCCATCGAATGGTGATGGTCGATCCGATACATAAAAAACCGTCACTACAGCTACTAAACTAAATAATGTTAAAAACCATACAGATCTTTTTCTATTCATATTTTTTATCCTCCAATTCCATTTCTTCAATCACAATTCGATGTGGAGCTATTTGCAATACAGATGATAGTGTCTTTATTAAACTATTTTGTATACGTTTGTCGTTCGCCCCTTCCGCAACTACTAGTATTCCAATCAATTTCTCCTTGTCCTTTTTAGTGTCACTTGTCCACTGGAAAAATGATGCGTCACTTTCCGCAGTCTTTTCAGCACTTTCCTCGTAATGGAAATAAACTGCAACTTTACCAACTCCGTTTATCTTCTCCAAAATCGAAGTTAGGTCTGTAGTTTGGTTGACTGCATCATCGGGTTCAACAACATTTCCCTCATCACGAGTGAGTAAGTCAGAAAAAAGGAGACTCATAAAAAGGACAGCTATACAAATGACAACAAAACGAAAAGTGGGTTTTTGTTTAATTGAAATGGTGAGTCACCCTTCTTTTCATGATGGTTACAATACTTTATGCAAGACAACCTGTTTATATGAAGAGAAAGCTCATAATCCAATAGATAATCGCTATTTTCGTGAGAAATCCCGTTCGTTCCTTATCTGTATGCTCCAGTAAGATAGAAAGCAGTTCGCCCGCTAGAACAATAAATAATATACCAAAGAGAAGTGTCGTAACGATGGTTACTATCCTTTCCCAGTTATTAATAGTTTTGCAAATAGCATCGTTAATATAATCGTGAAGAAAAATGTAAAAGCAATTAATACAGAAATAATAGAAAGAACGAAGAGTGTCTTTCCGATATCATCTAGTAATCCGCTTATATTGCCGTCTACAAAAGGTTCTAATATAGCACCTAGTAAGCGGTATAAAAAAGCAATTAGAATGGTTTGGATAGTTGGAATTGCCACCAACACTAACAGAGAGATAATAACGGCATTTCCAGTTATGACAGAAGCAGAAGAGGAAAAGTTTTTCATCGTACTGATACTTTCTGTTAGTAAAGATCCGACAATTGGAATATTATTTTGTATTAGCCGTTTTACGGTTTCATTGACAGTGCCACTTACCGCCCACGTAATCACTCCATTTACGGACATGAAAATACTATATAAGAGAAGAATAATAGACGTTGAGCCTATTAAAGTTAAACGGATGAGATCAGACATTTTCGCAAATGAGGTTGGTGGATGAATTCTACTGATCAAATCAAATATAAAGGCAGCCATAATTGCAGGTATTAAAATTTTACCTGCTAACACGGTAGTAAAGGATGCGAATAACATGACAGCTGGATTCCATGAAGTTATTAAAAATGCTCCTCCTGAAGCAGCAATTCCAAGTGTTAAAATTGGATATATACTCAGGAAGAGTGTTACCAATTCACTCGTCATTGACTGAATCAATTGCAAGGCTCGAATAGCTGGTTCCAAACAATAGATACATATGATTAACATGAACATTAGTTTAAATAATCTTTTACTCGAAGGAATAAACCACTCTAGGCAGATAAAGATAAATCCGAATAATAGCATGTACGAAAATGTTTGTGCTACTTCTTTGACCGGTTGGACCAAAGACTTTAGTATTTCTTCCATGATTGTTCATTCCTTCAAGAGAGTAGTTCCAAAAGTGATAAAAACTTGCCATAGAATTGCTTCATATGTTTTAGCCAGACAATAAGTAAAATAGCTTTTGTTGTAAAAGCAAATAATGATGCAAGGCTTGTATACTCATAGTCCAATAGAAGTTCTTCAATTATTTGGGAAAGAACTAGCAATATAACGGAAAATAAAAGTAGTTTAAAGACCGGTAGTAGGTTCGCTGGTACTAGGGAGATATATTGGGAGGCATAAGGAATGATAATTACGGTGAATAGATATGTTAGAAATAGAAAAATATAAATCGTATATACAATGGAATGGATGCGTGGGTATATTTCTTTTATGAGTTGCAACAGAATGAATGCTAGAATAATTGTAATGTAAATAACCATTCGCTAACTCGTCATCATAAGCCATTCTAAGAATGTAGATATTTCGTAAAAAAATAATTTTAACAGTCGCAATAATTCAATTGTCATATAGATATAACCAACGAAAAATAAAAAAAACGCAAATTCCTTTTTTCCAGTAGATTCAAAAAACAAGTGAAGAATAGCTATTAAAATACCAATTCCCGCAACTCGAAGTACATCGTGAAGTTCCACAATGCCTCCCCCTTCCATACAAACAACATATGATGTCGCCCGACCAATTATGAAAGAAAAGTTCAAGATAGGAAGGATCAATAGATAATATGAGGAGTCGGATATATTGCCCGGTCCTTTATAGATCTAAACCTGTTTCTACTGTTTTCGAAGAGCTAAGGACAGTCTTATCGCTATATAATTACCGTTTGATTTTTTAAAGATGCTGGTCGTGACTGAAGTCACGACCAGCATCTTTTTTTCTCGGTAATCTTATGGCTATTGACTGTCCGTCGCCCTTCTACAACTCTTAGAAACAGGGAAGTGCGTTTTTGTCTAACTAAAGAAAAGATACTTACTTAAAGACAGTATTATCCCTATATTAACTTTGGATACTCTTAACATATAAGCGATAAGCTATGCTCTATCTTATGGTTGAGTATAACTCGTCTAAATGATTGGAGAGTAAGGAGGCCAATTCGGCGAGGAGTGTGACGACTCATCGCTCCCCCCGCGAAAAGCGTCCGCATGAAACGGAAATCAGAAGTATCGTTTATTTCTTTAATTTACTATGAACTTTCAGATCGCAGCAAATTAGTCTTATACTTTCTTCATGAGGCTCTGTTAAATAAAAATGTTGATGTTGAATAAAATCGATAAAAATAGCTCTATTCTGTAAAAAAGACGAGAGTAAGTGTTATTGAATGGCGTTGAGGGAAATTATTAAAGAGATTGAAAAACTCAGTACAGCAGACCAATATCGTTTAAAAGAGTTTTTCACAAAATCTCTTGATTCTTATTCTGCAAATGAGCCAATTTTCAATGAAGTATCCGAGCAGAAACATAAGGACGAATACACTTGCAGCCATTGCCATTCGAATAACGCTGTTCGCATTGGAAAATATTCAGTAAAAGTTGGTTTGAAAACAATGGAGCTTCAACGCTATCACTGTTAAGATTGCCGAAAAACTTTTACAGATGTAATTAATACTCCACTACACCCAACTCACCTTCCTCATAAATGGTTGTATTTTATCCAGTGTATGAGATTTATAATAATAATAATAATGCTCTAATCCTTTTTCAGTTGCGTAAGTCTTAAATGCTCTCCAGGCATCAGTGCAAAGTATATTAGAAGTAGATAACTTGGAGCCTATAGGTAAGGAACGAGTTAAAGGTCTATATCATATTCAAAATGTAAATAATTATCACAGTCGTCTTAAAGGATGGATTGACCGTTTCAATGGCGTAGCTTCTAAATACTTCGACCATTATATTGAGTTGGTTTCAATTCTTAGAAATTATTAAGCACCGTAACGATAATACTACTATAAGTAAAATGATTGTGGATAGTTGCTTATTCTCTACTAATGTTACCTATGATAAGATAAGGCTATCAGTCTTTAACCTTTGAATTTAAACTGTAAACAAGAGGGGGAAATATTTGAATATCAATCAAAAAGCAATTGATTTACTTGAAAAAAATGAATATGAAGATGCATTAATGTTATTTCAAAAAGCAGTATACGAATCAAGAAATGTACAGTCTTTAACTAATCTTGCTTGGGTATATTGTTATGAAGAATATGATGATACAAAAGCACTTGGTTTAGTGGAAGAAGCAATAAATATGAATTCTACTTCAAATTTTCCATATAATTTATTAGGTGAAATTTATATTAGGCAAGAAAAGTGGAATTACGCAAAAGATGTTTTGCTAAAATCAATCTCTATTTTCCCTTCCAAAACTTCTTATAATAATTTAGCTGTTGCTAATTATCATCTTGGTAACATAAAAGATGCTTCAAAATATTTTCTTCTGGCTTCAGAAAACTCTGATTATGCAATGTATAGTCATGTAAAGTGTTTAATTGAATTAGGAAATATTAGTGATGCAAAACTTAAACTTGATACATTTTCTGAAAATGATGATGAGTTTGTCGGTGAAGTTGATGTGGCGGATTTATATGTAGAGTTGGGTTATTATAAAGAAGCTATAAGATTGTTTGAAAAGGGTTGGAATGTTTATTGGAAACAACCTAATTGGATTAGTCGATATGTTTATTCGATGCTGAAATTAAATAATACAACTCGTTCTCATGAAGTACTGAATGAAGTTATCAATCAAAAAATAGAAGAAATTAAAGAAGCATATGAAGAAGAATGTGATGAGGATTGGTCAGAAAACGATAAAGAAGCCAACGTTAAAGAGTTACTTGATGAAAAGACAGAGTATGAACAAATGTTTGAACAAATCTCGACTGGTTATATTCCCATCATGAAATTTGATACATCTATCCAGACAGCATGTTATCTATTTGGTTGCACACGTCATAATCATGCTGAGTATCAACAATAGTACATTATAGATAAAGAACAGGGATTTCCAATAGGAAGTCCCTTTCTTATATATGAATACCAACAATATCAACTAACAGTGCCCTTCATGAAAAAAGAGCCTCACAGATGTGAGACTCTTTTTAGAAAGTTATTGTGCTCTTGATACGTATGAACCTTCATCTGTGTTGATGATTAGTTTATCTCCAACATTGATAAACAATGGAACCGTTACTATTAAACCTGTTTCAAGACTAGCAGTTTTAGAACCGCCACCTGAAGTATCGCCTTTAATACCTGGTTCTGTTTCTGTTACTTCCAGAACAACTGATTTTGGTAATTCTACTCCTAGTATTTCTCCTTGGAATTGAATTACATGTATTTCCATATTTTCACGTAAGAATTTTAGTTCATACTCGATTTGTTTGTCACTTAGTTCAAGTTGTTCGTAAGACTCTGTATCCATGAATATATGCTGATCACCACTAGCATATAGATATTGCATTTTCAGGTTATCAATTTGAGCTTTTTCAACTTTTTCTCCAGCACGGAATGTTTTTTCATTCACTGAACCGTTACGTAAATTTCTCAATTTAGAACGTACAAATGCAGCACCTTTACCAGGTTTAACATGTTGGAAATCCAATACTCGGTATAATACACCATCAACTAAAATGGTTAAGCCTGTTTTAAAATCATTTACTGAAATCATTATTTTTCCTCCAAATTAAGATAAGATTAGTAATTCTTTTGTCGAATGCGTTAACTTTTCTAAACCATTCTCTGTAACTAGTGCATCATCTTCGATTCGCACTCCACCAATAGCTGGCAGATAAATACCCGGTTCTATCGTAATAACCATACCTGGTTCTAAAACGATATCAGAGCGGAAGGATAATCCAGGACCTTCATGTACTTCTAATCCAATCCCATGCCCTAATGAATGGCCAAATGCTTCTCCGTAACCTTTTGAAGCAATATAGTCCCTAGCAATAGCGTCTGCTTCTTTACCAGTCATTCCAGGTTTAACTTTTTCTAAAGCTAATAGTTGAGAGTCTAGAACTACTTGATAAATTTCTTTCAATTGATCACTTGGTTCCCCAACTGCCACAGTACGTGTTGTATCCGAAATATACCCATTGTATAATGCACCGAAATCTAAAGTAACAAAATCCCCATTTTCAATGACCTTATCCGTAGCAACCCCGTGTGGAAGTGCTGAACGTGTTCCAGAAGCTACTATTGTATCAAACGAAGAGGAGGTTGCCCCTTTTTTGCGCATGAAAAATTCTAGCTCATTGGATACTTCAAGCTCAGTCATACCTGGTTTTATGTAAGTAACGATATGCTCATATGCTTCGTCAGCAATACGACAAGCTGCCTTTATTATACTAATCTCTTCATCCGTCTTTATCAAGCGGATTTTTTCTACAAGTCCTGCTAGTGGCACTAAATCAGCTTGTATAGCTAGTTTATATAGTTCATAATCACTATATGTTACATCACTTTTTTCAAATCCTAATGAGTTTATCCCCATATCTGTCACTTGAGTAGCAATTTCTTCCATCATTGTTTTCTTATGTTGTACAATACGGAAATCCTTGATCTCACTAGCAGCTTGCTCTGTATAACGGAAATCCGTAATAAACACCGCATCGGTTTTAGAAATAATTACTACACCAGCTGTACCTGTAAATCCAGTCATATATCTACGGCTATGACCATTCGTTATTAACAAAGCGTCTACTCCGTTTTCTTCAAGTGCTGCACGTAATTTACTAAGTTTCATTTTTCGCCCTCTTCTCATTATCAATATAACTTCTTTGTATATTTTATCATAGTAAGCGAGGACGGTAAATTTTTCATTTCCCTAAGGGATTGTCTTGCGAGTGAAAAATCGCTGATTCCATAACGAAACGGACAGCAACAATAACAATACATATAAATGGTATAGATAATTTCTTTATCGTTTTATCTATAGAATCTGCATCAAGTATAAACCACTCCAGTGTAAAGGCGATTAAAAGCCCCAACACAATGCTAGTTATGGAAACCGGAATTTTGGCAAACAATAAACAAACATAATATAACAAGAAACAAATTCCCCATATGAATAAAAACAATATGATCCATTTAACAAATACATTGCTTTCTTTAAAAAGCGGAAAGGTCTTCGTATATCCGATCGGGTTCCATTTAATGAACTTGAAATAATCGAGGAATTTAAATAGAATAGTCGTTCCCAATGCTGCAACGAGACTAGTACTGATTGATAATCCTTTCATGCAAATCTCCTTTGTTTTTCCATAGTTTAAGCGAATGAACTAGTTATTAAACCTAGGAACAAAATAAAAGCACAAGTGATAAGGGATTATCAGCTTGTGCTTTAACATAAAAATAGAAAAACATGAAATCCATGGAAAGGTAGATAACTTTCTACACGTGAATCTTCGTCTAGACTCCAGCGCCTTGCTCCTGCGCAAAGCTCGTCGCAGAAGAACGTTGCTCCTGCGCAAAGCTCGTCGCAGAAGAACGTTGCCCCTCGGGGTCAAATAGAAAAAAGCTGCTCCTGAGCAAAGCTCATCGCAAACAAGTACGCTTGTGGCGGCTGAGGAGCTGCCTCCTGGGCACGCACGATGCGGGTCATGTCTGCATTGACACAGGATGTGGCGCACTTTGCAGACCTACCCCATCCCCATTTGCCTGTTGCGGCAGACATAGGCGCTTTCGCTTTTGTTATTTACAATCCACATTTTAGTTGGGCATTGCAGTTGGTGCATGTGTTACATCCACCCATTTCTTCCACAGTACCTTGACGACAAACAGGACATGTATTTCCAACCTCAGAACCAATATTTACATTAGTTGAACGTAAGTCTTGAATTGTATCTATTAAAACTACATGTCTTTTTTCTACTCTTTCTTCTTTCGGATGATCTTCTAATGTATTATCCTCTGCTTTTAGCGTTAATACTTGAGAGTCACGACTTCCATCGACATAGACAGTACCACCCTTAGCTCCACCGCGATATAAACGTTCGTACACGCCTTCTACCTGTTCGACTGTATATCCACGAGGTGCGTTGACCGTTTTAGAAATAGAGCTGTCAATCCAGCGCTGTATGATACATTGCACATCTGCATGTGCTTCTGGAGCTAGCTCCATAGCAGTAACGAACCATTCCGGAAGATTTTCTTCTTCAGCTGTTTCATTACTCCCTAAATATTCTTGTACAATATCAGCTTTCACTTCGATGAATTTACCTAAACGCCCACTTCTATAATAAGTGAATGAATAATACGGCTCAAGTCCAGTAGAAACGCCAACCATTGTTCCAGTAGACCCTGTAGGTGCAACAGTTAATAAATGAGAATTTCGAATACCATTTTCTAAAATGGATTGACGAATTTCTTCTGGCATTGTCTTCATAAAGCCAGTTTCGGTAAATGCTTTACGTAAACGGTTTGTTTCCTCTTCTGTTTCACCAGTTAAGAATGGGAAACTTCCACGCTCCACGGCAAGCTCTGCAGATGTTTCATATGCTGCAGTTGCAATTGTTTTAAAGATTTCGTCCACCAAAACATTACCTTCATCGGAACCATATTCTTTTTCACAATAAATTAACAAATCGGCAAGACCCATAACCCCTAAACCTACACGTCTTTCACCAAGTGCTTGTACTTTATTTTCTTCTAAGAAATATGGAGTTGCATCAATTACGTTATCTTGCATCCGTACACCAACACGAACTGTTTCTTTTAATGCTTCATAATTAACTGTTTTGGTGTCTTTATTTGCAAATTCTGCTAGGTTCACAGCTGCTAGGTTACATACAGAATATGGTGCAAGTGGTTGTTCGCCACAAGGATTAGTAGCGACAACTTTTTGTCCGTATGCTGTTGCATTTGTTTTCTCATTTGCATTATCGATGAAGAAAACACCAGGTTCTGCTGAATAAGTAGCACAAATATTAACCAAATTCCA
This sequence comes from Psychrobacillus antarcticus, assembly GCF_029533155.1. Taxonomy (GTDB): domain Bacteria; phylum Bacillota; class Bacilli; order Bacillales_A; family Planococcaceae; genus Psychrobacillus; species Psychrobacillus antarcticus. The sequence continues at coordinate 11,675 of NZ_JAIZDB010000046.1, forward strand.
AAGCTCTTTCGCTTTTACAGTGCGATAAGTACGAACTTCATAGCCCATTCTTTCCCACTCACGAACATCGCCAATTTTATGCCAATTTTCATTATAGAAATCCATCTCTTCTGGAGAATAGGCTTCTGTTGCAGGGAAACGTAAATCAAAGTCGCCGTCTGCCTCTACTGCCTTCATAAAATCGTCCGTAAGCGTTATGGAAATGTTTGCACCAGTCAAAAACTCCGAGTTGTGAACAGAATAAGTTCCGCCATCTCGTAATTTCGTTTCCGCATCACGAATGATCTCATTATTAAATCCACCTAGACCTGGAATTGCTTTGTAATTAATAATTCCTTGGTACATAGCTTCTTCTTGAATAGTAAGGGGTTTGAATTTAAGCTTGTCCTTCGCAAGTTGTTTGATCGTTTCATCATTTGTGTTTTCAATCAAGAAACGTAAAATACGCGGATTTTGCATTTTAGAAATGATAAATTCCGCAATATCCGGATGCCAATCTGCTAGCATAATCATTTGTGCGCCCCTGCGAGAACCACCTTGTTCGACAAGATGAGTCAGTTTAGCTATATCATCTAACCAAGAAACAGAACCAGATGATTTTCCGTTCACTCCACGGGCCAAAGTATTTCTCGGTCTTAGAGTAGAACCGTTTGTACCAACGCCACCACCACGACTCATAATTTCCATTACTTGTTTACGGTGGTCACTAATCCCCTCACGAGAATCTGCAACGAATGGCATTACATAACAGTTAAAATAAGTTACATCCGTTCCTGTTCCAGCACCATATAGTACGCGTCCAGCCGGAATGAATTTCAAAGAAACAAGTTGTTTATAGAATTTTTCAAACCATTCCACTCGTTTTTCTTCTGTTTTTTCTACAGATGAAAGACCTGTTGCGTTTCTTTTGGCAATTTGCTCGTAGTAAACTTCAAGAGGCTTTTCAATAACGCTTAATGGCCGAGTAATAATGCCACTCTCGATTTTAGCTGCATCGTCAATTGCACTTCGGTAATCTTCTTCGATTTGCACCTCAGCTGTTTTCGCTTGTTCGTTAATAGAAACGATGTATCCTAGACCACGTGCGGGGAATTTAGGGTCTTCTTTCACTGTTAAAACGACAAAATCGCCTGCTTTTAACGTTTTCTTTTCTGTATCCTTAAAGGAGTAGCGATCGATCATGACAAGTCTCGACACACCTTTGTGTGTAAGTGTCATGTCTTGTGTAATTGCGTGTACTTGTGGAAATAATTGAATATCTTTGTTTAATGCTTCGACATTTAAAGTAAGCTTGGTTTCATGTTTGGTAGTAACCATTTACTCTTCCTCCTTTCTACAAATTGCGATTGACACAATATGTAGGGGTTTCATTAATAATACGACACAACATATAGAAGAGTAAAGCGAAACTAATCAGGATTATTTAATATAAGAACTAATGCCCAGGTTTCATTTTTACTATGCGACATTGATACTTTTATTTTTTAAAGTTCCACTCATCATTAGCATAACGTGTCGTTTCTAGTTCTTTTACGTAATCTAGCTGTTCTTGTGTTAATTTATATTCTACCAACTCAATGTCTAATGCATCTGCAAAACCTTTTTTAAAAGCAGTTTTGCATTTTTCCATCGTTATCGGTTTTGATATTATTTTGTTAATCGAGACAGCTTTTTGAGATAGGCTGTTCTTCACTCTATTTTTTACCGAGTCCGAAGAAAATTTAAATGTCTGAATTAATTTATCTTCATCCAGGTCAAGTAAAATTGCACCATGTTGTAGGATAACACCTTTTTGTCTTGTTTGGGCACTACCAGCAACCTTTTTTCCTTCTACTACTAATTCGTACCAGCTTGGTGCATCGAAACAAACTGCTGATTTTGGTTTTTTTAAACTTTCTCTTTGTTCATCTGTGTTCGGAACAGAAAAATAAGCGTCTAAACCAAGGTTTTGAAATCCTAACAGTAAACCCTCACTTATAACACGGTAAGCCTCAGTTACAGTTGCAGGCATACTCGGATAGCTTTCTGTTACGATCACACTGTATGTAAGCTCATGTTCGTGAAGTACCCCCCTTCCCCCAGTTGGCCTTCGCACAAAACCAAGTCCTAATCTTTTTACAGCTTCCATATCAATTTCTTTTTCCACTGATTGAAAATAGCCAATTGATAATGTAGCTGGATTCCATTCGTAAAATCTTATAACCGGTGGAATAAGACCTTCACTATGCCAATCTAGTAGCGCTTCGTCCATTGCCATATTAAAAGATGGGCTACACGGTCCGGAATTTATAAAGTACCATTTTGCTTTTTCCATCAAATTTCTCCCTTCACAACGAGATTCATTTTATCAAATAGATTGAATTGTATCTAGCACTTCTTTTATAATGAATAAGGAAACATAGAGAGGGGTAAGACCGTGTTAGAATTATTGTATATTGTCATCGCTATACTTGTTGTACTTTTAGTCTATGCTGGAATCTCAGCATATCGTTTAAAGAAAACTGTTACAAACCTCACGCAAGAACAATTCATTGAGGGTTATCGTAAAGCACAACTCATTGATGTTCGTGAACCAAAAGAATTTGATGGTGGACATATTTTGGGAGCAAGAAATATCCCTTCATCTCAACTTCGTCAACGCTTCAAAGAGATTCGTCCAGACAAGCCAGTTTATCTGTATTGTCAAAGTGGGGCAAGAAGCTCTCGTGCAGCAATGTTTTTAAAGAAAAAAGGATATACACAATTGAACCAACTCCAAGGTGGCTTTAAATCTTGGTCAGGTAAAGTTAAATCTAAATAAAATATAAGGTTCTTCTAATTAGAAGAACCTTTTTTTCTTTCATTCCTCTATTTAAGTCATTGAGAATAATAGACTCCACTCCAGAATATACTCGCTCGGTCTTTTTAAACATTCTAGACGGTGCATAATCTATAAAAGCACTTATTTTATCATAGGGACATTCAAATCCCCATAAGAAATCGATTCTGCGGTCATTTGATCGAGCATATGAAAAAATGCTTCCAACAAATTTAATTAGCATTAACTATTAATGATGAACTGGGTGATTCAATTTGCATTTTACACATGAACCGAAAAGGACCTATTATGTATTTGCTATTATGATCTCCATTTTTCTCGGCTTGGCTAGTAGATATATAAATGTTCTACCCAATTTTATTGTGAATCATACTGGAGATACACTGTGGGCAATTATGGTGTACTTTCTATTTCGTTTTATCTTTGCAAGCAAAAGTCACAATACGGCGTTTTATCTCAGCTTTATTTTTTGTTTTTCCATCGAGTTTAGCCAGCTCTATCAAGCAGACTGGATCAACACCATTCGCAGTACAATGCTTGGGTCTCTCATACTCGGTAAAGGTTTTCTCGCAGTAGATTTAAAACGATACTCCATTGGAATCGTTATAGCCTTTATGATGGATAAATGGATTCCTTCTTTATTTGTTAAGGTTAAAAATAAACAACTATAAGAATAAATAAAGGTATGGCAAAAAGTGCGATCCTTTCGTCAGGATCGCACTTTTTCTATTATGCTTTGATATATCTTAATACTGGTTTACGAGCAGCTTTTGTTTCATCTAAACGGCTAATCACCGTAGTATGCGGAGCATTTTGAACGATTTCTGGATTTTCTTCTACTTCTTGCGCAATTTGAATCAATGCATCACAGAAAGCATCTAATGTTTCTTTCGATTCTGTTTCTGTTGGTTCGATCATCATGCCCTCTTCTACATTCAATGGGAAGTAGATTGTCGGTGGATGATAGCCAAAGTCAAGTAAACGTTTTGCCATATCTAGCGTACGAACGCCAAGTTTCTTTTGACGACGACCACTAAGCACGAATTCATGCTTACAATGGCGGTTATAAGGAAGATCGAAATGTCCCTCTAATCGTCTCATCATGTAGTTTGCATTCAATACTGCATACTCTGTTACCGCTTTAAGACCATCTGGACCCATCGAGCGAATATACGTATATGCACGAACATTTATACCGAAGTTTCCGTAGAATGGTTTTACTCGGCCGATAGTTTGTGGACGGTTATAGTCAAATGTATATTTGTCATCTACTTTTACAAGTACTGGACTCGGTAGGAACGGTATTAATTCAGCCTTAACGCCAACAGGACCTGAACCAGGACCTCCACCGCCATGTGGACCAGTGAATGTTTTATGCAAGTTCAAGTGAACACAGTCAAAGCCCATATCCCCTGGACGTGCTTTAGACATAACTGCATTTAAATTCGCACCATCATAATATAATTTACCACCCACACCGTGGATAATTTCAGCTAATTCTAAAATAGTTTCTTCGAATAAACCTAATGTATTTGGATTTGTTAGCATCAACGCAGCAGTATCCGGACCTGCCACACGACGTAAATCCTCTAAATCAACTAAGCCATCCTCATTAGATTTAACTGTAATCGTTTCAAAGCCTGCAACAGTTGCTGAAGCAGGATTTGTTCCATGCGCGGAGTCAGGTACGATTACTTTAGTACGCTGTGTATCCCCATTTGCTTCATGGAATGCACGGATCATCATTAATGCCGTCCATTCCCCGTGTGCACCGGCAGCAGGTTGAAGTGTAACTTCATCCATTCCAGTAATTTCGATCAAATGCTCTTGAAGATCATACATTAACTCCAATGCACCTTGAACAGAAGCTTCATCTTGTAACGGATGAATATTCGCAAAACCTGGGAAACGTGCTACTGATTCGTTCATTTTTGGATTGTATTTCATCGTACAAGAACCAAGTGGGTAGAATCCTGTATCCACACCATGATTACGGTTCGATAATGCGGTATAATGACGCATAATATCCAACTCAGATACTTCTGGTAATTCCGCTTCTTCCTCGCGTTGCATACCTTGTGGTAATAGAGTTGATAAATCTACTTCAGGTACGTCAAGCTCTGGTAAGTTATATCCAACACGACCTGCTTTTGTTATTTCAAAAATTAGTGGTTGATTTTCTTTATGCATGAAGAGCCCCCATTTCTTGCACGAGTGCATCAATTTCTTCTTTTGTCCGCTGTTCTGTTACAGCAATTAATACATGATTTTTTAGATTCGTATTGACGCGACCTAAGTCAAAACCACCGATCAGTCCTTTTTCAAGAAGGCCTTTATTCGCATCTGCAACTGAACCGTTTACTTTTACAACGATTTCGTTAAAATGAGCCCCTTGGTACGGTACTTCAAATCCAGCTTTTTCAAAGGCTTGTTTTGCATAGTGTGTTTTAACGATATTTTGAGTTGCTATTTCTTTTACACCTTTTTTACCAAGTGCAGTCATTGCAACAGAAGCCGCAAGTGCATTTAGTGCCTGATTGGAACAGATGTTAGATGTAGCTTTATCGCGACGGATATGTTGTTCACGAGCCTGTAAAGTTAATACATAGCCCCGACGACCTTCTTCATCCGTAGTTTCACCTACTAAACGACCTGGAACTTTACGCATAAGCTTGGTAGTTACAGCAAAGAATCCACAGTGAGGTCCACCGAACGCTTCGGCAATCCCGAAGACTTGGGCATCTCCTACTGTAATATCTGCTCCAAATTTACCCGGAGGTGTTAGCACACCAAGTGCAAGGGGGTTTGCAGAAACAATGAATAATGCTTTTTGCGCATGAGTCAATTGCTCCACTTTTGCTAAATCTTCAATTTGTCCAAAGAAATTAGGGTATTGAACCATAACTGCCGCAGTATCTTCATCGAGTAATTCTTCTAACTTCACCATATCCGTTACGCCGTCTGTCATTGGCACCGTCACTACTTCAATGTTTTGTCCTTTTGCATATACCTTCACTACATCTATATACTCTGGATGAACCGCTTCTGAAACGAGTAGCTTTTTGCGACGTGTATGAGCTGCAGCAAGATTTCCTGCTTCTGCTAGTGCCGTACCACCGTCATACATAGATGAGTTCGCAAGGTCCATACCTGTTAGTTCGCAAATCATTGTTTGAAATTCAAAAATAGCTTGAAGCTCCCCTTGCGAAATTTCTGGTTGATAAGGAGTGTAAGCTGTATAAAACTCAGATCTAGAGATAACATGATCCACAATGATCGGTTTGAAATGATCATATACACCGGCACCTAAAAAAGATGCATATTGTTTACTATCTGCATTTTTTGCAGCAAGCTGGGATAATTCTTTTAATAAGGCAGATTCCGCTTTCGCAGGTCTAATATTGTACTCACCTTTAAAACGAACTTTTTCTGGAATATCTGCAAACAATTCATCAATAGAAGAAATGCCAATTACATCTAACATTTCACTTTGATCCTGCTCAGTCATTGGTAAATAACGATGCTTCATCAATGGACAACCTCTTTCTGTGTTTTATTTTTCCCTTTTATAAAACGGAGTCGCTACTGTAATTGCTTTTAATCTTTTATTTCTGATCTCAATTTCTACCTCTTGCCCAAGTTCAGCTAATGTTGCGTCAATTAAAGCTAGACCAATGTTTTTCTTAAGAGTAGGTGATTGTGTACCTGAAGTAACATGACCAATTTGCTTGTTATCTACAAATACTGGATAACCCGTACGTGGAATTCCTTTATCAATCATTTCGATACCAATACTTTTTCTAGGTACACCGTTCTCTTTTTGTTCAAGCAAGACAGATTTCCCATTAAAATCTTGTTCTTTTTTAAGTTTCACGACAAAACCAATATTCGCTTCAAGTGGTGAAATATCTTTTGATAGTTCTTGACCATATAGTGGTAAACAAGCTTCGAAACGTAAAGTATCCCGAGCACCTAAACCACAAGGGACAATGCCTTCCTCTTCACCAGCACCTAGAATGCTGCTCCATAGATCAGTTAGATCATTTGCGGAAGCGTAAATTTCAAATCCATCTTCGCCAGTGTAACCAGTTCTAGAGACCATCACATTTTTGCCTACAACATCGACATTGTTTGCAAAACGGAAGAATCCAATTTCATCTAACTTTTTAGGAGTCAGCTTTTGTAAAATGACCTGAGCTAATGGTCCTTGTAACGCGAGTAATCCATATTCTTCTGATTTATTTACTAGTGTTACATCTTCTGTTACATGTTCCTGCATCCAGTTAAAATCTTTTTCAATATTCCCAGCGTTTACAACCAGGAGATAATGATTGTCCTCCACTTTGTAAATCAATAAATCATCCACAATTCCACCATCCTTGTAACACATTGCGGTGTATTGTGCTTGACCGTCTACTAATTTCGAAACATCATTCGTCATAAGCTTTTGAAGAAATTCCTCACTGTCAGTACCTGTTAGGATAAATTCACCCATATGAGAAACATCAAATAATCCTGCTTTCGTTCTTACCGCTTCATGCTCTGCCTTGATACTTGAAAATTGGACTGGAAGCTCCCATCCACCAAAGTCAATGGTTTTCCCTCCATAGTTTGCATATACATCAAATAAAGGTGTTCGTTTCAACTGCTCTGCCAATATACTCTCCTCCTTCACTATTTCCATAAAAAAAAGGACAGAAAAACCCCTTCGAAAAAAATAGGGGTTCTCTGTCCTGGGACCTGAAAGTTTACCAAAATGGCTTTCCTCTTTGGTGGCTTCACGTAGATAAACGAAAGCGCTCTCCAGAGTTGCGTCCTATACGAGTTCTTTTGCCTGAGAGATTCATAATTTACATTACTTGCTCCTTCGGCGACGCAACTGGTGCGTTCTCTCCCCGTATAATCATCCGCGATATCTGTATAACTCACTCTTTGTCTATATCCTAACATTCAAGTAAAAAAGAAGCAATACTTTTTAATAAATTAGCCAAAGACGAACATTTATTAATTGAAAGTAATTAGCGTTCGCCTTTAAGTCTATTTACTTGATATCCAGCATATTCTGTTATTTGTCTAAGTGGCCTATGTTCTGTACGAACTGTAATATGAGCTGCCTTCTTATAAAACCACCTTCTCGTTCTAAACAACTGTTCTAATTCTTCCTTTGTACTGTTTTGCACAATTGGTCTGTTTTTGTCGTTTTTAATTCGCATCCATATATCTTCAAAAGTTGCATCCAAATAAAGTACAAGCCCAGTTCTTCGCATCACTTCAATATTTTTTTCGCTCATGGCCACCCCACCACCAGTGGAAATGATGCACGATTCATTCCGGAATTTTTCAAGAAAGTCGGTCTCTAACTTCCGAAAGTACGCCTCTCCCTCTTGCTCGAAAATCTCAGGAATCGTTCTTTTTTGCAATCTTACAATTTCCTTATCCATATCGTAGTAGGGCATTTTTAAATAAAAGCTCAACCTTCTACCAATTGCACTTTTACCACTCCCCATAAATCCAACTAAATATACTTTATACATTATTCACCAACTCACTAAATTACAATTTTCTCGGCGCAAAATACCATCAAGTTATTCTTTATTATAGAGAGTGGCTTTTTTTATTACAACTATAAAAATGAGCCTTATGAAAACTATCGCATATTTTGTCGATGGAATACCTCTATTTCTTCCATTACTGCACCCGTGTAAAACATCTCTAAGGCATCGTATGTTTGATACTTGGATTCATATGCTGCAGTAATGGACAATAGAAAAATACTGACAACTACCAACAGAATCACTACAGCTGGAAAAAACACTCCTCTTTCATTCTGTACCAAATGTGACATAAAAAACATGCTCCTTCTCCACATCATTTAAAAAATTAACTTTCATTCGCAAGGAGTTCCCTTCCATTTCAACAAATAGAGATTTAACATTTACTAACATTTGTTCATGACCATCCAAATTTTTTATTTTACGTATTAAGTTTTTGGAAAACTCAACCCTATAATTTATTTCTTCTTGTTTAATCGTGATTCCACTGGCATTTTCATGAACCTTGATGGAACTCACTTCCGTTAAATAGGTATCTACATACTGGATGAACAATGCCCATTCTATTTCAGTAGTGTCGGTCACTTTTGACTCGGTGTTCGTTAACCACCACATAGTACCTGCCAATACTTGAGCAAAAAGCATAAATACAGCTAAATGAAGAATTCCCTCCAGTAATGTGTAACCAGCTTGTTCACGGATTTTCATTTTAAGATTGGCACACATTTACGCTGCTCCTCTCGCATCCCTTCATAGTCTATACAAATACTTGCGTCACTAATTTCATATGAATACATAACCCCATCAACTTG
>NZ_JAIZDB010000047.1 GCF_029533155.1 Psychrobacillus antarcticus
CTGAGCCAGGATCAAACTCTCCATAATAGTTACCTTCCGATCTGCGAAGCATTTCGAAAGGCAACAAATTAGAACTAGTTTAAAAGCTCATTTGTTTTGCTGGCATCATCATTAAATGATGTCAAAAATTGTTTTGCTATCAAACTAACTAAGTTAGCTATCAAGCTGTATGTCTTAACGTTTTGCATGTTCAGTTTTCAATGTTCATGTTGTTGTAATGTCGTTTTGGCGACTTCTATATAATATCAAGTTCTGAAGGATATGTCAACACTTTATATAAAAATAATATTATACTCTTTCCAAACTCCTTCCTCTAACAATAAAGAAGAAAGAGTTTAGCTTAGTTTAAAGGATAACACTCTCTATATGAATGGATCTTTTTGCTGCTAAATCTATTATTTGTCCACTGTCAGTTAAACGAATCATTGGACGCATAGGAGAATCTCTGTGTAAAAAAACTACTTCTCCTTTTTCTCCAGTTGATAGGAGAACACGAGTTGAAATGGGTAGAGACCCTACTAACTCGATTAATTTGTTTACTACTTCTATATTATACTTTCCAAACTCTTCTTCTCGAATCATTTCTAATACTTTAAAAGATGAACTTTTTGCCCGGTAAACCCGTTCTGAGGTCATCGCATGGTAGACATCAGCTACTGCTATTATTTGAGAGTAAATAGAAACATCATGCAATTTGTCATTTTTCGGATAGCCACTTCCGTCTAAACGTTCGTGATGTTGAAAGATTGCTAATTTCATCTCGGGTTTAAGTAAAGGACTATCTTTAATCATTTGGAAACTGTAGATGGTATGTTTTTTTACCTCTGAAGAGTCTGATTCTGTCAGAACAGACTTTTTATCTCGTATTTTTGGATTCACTTTTGCCATACCTATATCAGCCATTAAACCAGCGGTAGCCATTTGTGTTATTTGACCGGAAGGATAATTTAACTTTTTGGCAATTGCCCCTGAAATAATTCCAACTGCTATAGAATGATGTGCAATATATTTATCCATTTTAGAATACATATTTAACAGAGAGAATACTTGTTTTTCTACCATTGCTTTTTCAACTAAAGGCATAATAATATTCCGTAGTTTTGCCACATCTACTTTCATGCCTGCTTCCCAGCTGTTAAATTCTTTATAGAAGCTATCTACTGCCTCTTTATACAATTGAACAAAACTTGTTTTCACTAGTGGTTCTTCTTCTATATGAATAGAATCTACTTTATCTTCATTTAGCTTTTTAATCTCTTCTTCAGATCTATTAAAAACATTCTCTAGGGCAACGGGTACTTTAGTTATATTAAAAGCACGCAAAACTTGAATAAGTTCTCTAGTTACCTTTGACTCTTTTTGAATGATTGGTGAATTAGTATTAACTAATATATCTTCTGCGATTATAGCGCCAAGCTTCAAGTCTTCTAAATTAATGAGGGTTTGGTTCATTTAGTATTACCCCTTTCCTAACAATTCTTTAATTATACTAAATATTCATAATGAAAGTATATGAATTTTATCTAACTAGATACGAAAAAACACCCTTAAACAGAATTGTTTAAGGGTGTTTATTACTTTATTCAGTTTGCTCTTCTGTTGGGGATGATTCTGTTTCAATAGTAGAATTTTCATCAAGAATTTCTACAATCTCTTCTTCGTCTTCTTCTTTTTCAACTTTTGCTACAGTAGAAATTAGCTCATCCTCTGCTAACCTCATTAAACGAACACCCTGCGTACTACGACCTGTTCTAGAAATATCGTTTACGTCCATACGGATAAGCATTCCATTAATCGTAATCAGCATCAAGTCTTCCGAACCATCAACTGCTTTAACAGCAGATAACGGGCCGTTTTTGTCTGTAATTTGACAAGTTTTTACACCCATCCCACCACGACTTTGTAAACGATACTCTGACTCCGGAGTACGTTTACCGTAACCATTTTCCGTTACAACTAAAATCTCTTGATCGGGTTCAATAATTTCCATGCCAACTACATAGTCATCTTCTTTCAGACGAATACCTCTTACTCCTCCAGCTGTTCTACCCATGGAGCGTATGTCCGTCTCTTCGAATCGAACCAATTTACCTTGACGTGTACCAATGATGATTTGTTTGCTGCCATCGGTTAAACGAACAGCCATCAGTTCGTCTTCTTCACGTAAGGAAATAGCAATTAATCCATTCGCACGTATATGAGCAAATCCAGTTACTGGAGAACGTTTAGTTACCCCATACTTCGTTGTAAAGATAAAATAATTATCTTCTTCAAACGATGCCATTGGAATCATAGCGGTAATATGTTCGTCCTTTTCTACACCTAATAGATTAATAATTGGCAAGCCTTTTGCAGTACGACCATATTCAGGGATTTCGAATCCTCGAGCTCGATAAACTTTCCCTTTGTTCGTAAAGAAGAGAATTGTATCATGTGTCGATGTGTACAATAGATGCTCTACAAAGTCATTTTCATTTGTACCCATTCCTTGGACACCACGACCGCCCCTTTTTTGGCTCTTATACGTATTTGCAGGTAAACGTTTAATATATCCTTTGTTTGTTAAAGTAAGTACAGAATTTTCTACTGGGATTAAGTCTTCATCCTCTAGAACTTCTGCTCCTCCAGCAACTATTTCTGTTCGGCGTTTGTCTGCATAACGATCTTTAATGTCAGTAATTTCTTCTTTAATTATTTCAAGTACACGATACTCATTTGCCAAAATGAATTTTAGTTCTTCAATCAATATCATTAAGTTTTTATATTCTTCTTCAATCTTATCTCGTTCTAAGCCAGTTAAACGTTGTAAACGCATATCTAGAATAGCCTGGGCTTGTCTTTCAGATAAATTGAATGTCTCGATCAAGCCATTTTTCGCTTCTTCACCTGTTTGGGAAGCACGGATTAGCTTGATAATTTCATCAATATGATCTAAAGCAATTCGAAGTCCTTCTAAAATATGTGCGCGATCTTGAGCTTTGTTCAGTTCAAACTGCGTACGACGACGTATAACCACTTTTTGATGTTCTAAGTAATGATAAAGCATTTCTTTTATGTTCAACACTTTTGGTTGGTTATCTACTAAGGCAAGCATATTAACCCCAAAGCTTGATTGTAATGCAGTTTGTTTATATAAGTTATTTAACAATACGTGGGAGTTTGCATCCTTACGTACTTCAATGACAATTCGCATTCCATTACGGTCAGATTCATCCGCTAAATGAGTAATACCATCTATTTTTTTATCGCGCACTAATTCAGCGATTTTCTCTATTAATCGAGCTTTATTTACTTGATATGGTAGCTCATTAACTAGAATTACTTCTTTACCGTTTGATTTTACTTCTATCTCTACTTTTGCACGAATCATTACGGAACCTCTACCTGTTTCATAAGCACGACGAATACCACTACGCCCTAAAATAATCCCACCTGTAGGAAAATCAGGTCCTGGAATTATAGACATCAATTCTTCAATCGTAATTGCCGGGTTTTCAGCTAATGCCAATACTGCGTCAATCACTTCTCCTAGGTTATGTGATGGAATATTCGTAGCCATTCCAACAGCGATCCCAGAAGCACCGTTTACAAGTAAGTTAGGATATCTACTAGGTAACACAACTGGTTCCTTTTCTTGTCCATCATAGTTGTCTTTGTAATCAATCGTATTTTTATTAATATCTCGCAATAATTCTAAAGCAATTTTAGACATACGTGATTCCGTATAACGCATAGCCGCTGCTCCATCACCATCTACGGAACCAAAGTTCCCATGACCATCTACTAACATATAACGGTAACTAAAGTTTTGCGCCATACGTACCATTGCATCATAAATAGATGAGTCACCATGTGGATGGTATTTCCCCATTACGTCTCCTACAATACGAGCCGATTTTTTATGGGGTTTATCAGGTGTATTTCCCAACTCTTGCATGCCATATAAAATTCGACGATGTACAGGTTTTAGCCCGTCACGAACGTCTGGTAAGGCACGCGATACAATAACACTCATCGCATAGTCTAGAAATGAGGTTCTCATTTCTGTACTAATATTGATCCCCTTTACGCCTTTATTCGGTATTTCTGACATCCAAAAGACCTCCAGTCACACACTTCTTAAATATCTAAGTTTTTCACGTATACAGCGTTTTCTTCGATGAAAAGACGTCTTGGTTCTACTTCCTCGCCCATCAGTTGTTCAAAGACCTTATCCGCTTCCATTGCATTATCTAAATTTATTTGTAGTAATGTACGTTGTTCCGGGTCCATCGTTGTTTCCCAAAGCTGGACTGCATCCATTTCTCCTAAACCTTTATAACGTTGAATATTTGGTTTTGAAGTTTTAGGTAAACGATCTAATATTTCTTTTAATTGTTCATCATTGTAGCAATACTCTACATGCTTTCCTTGTTTCACTTGATACAATGGTGGTTGGGCTGCATATACATAGCCAGCTTCTATTAATGGTCTCATAAAACGGAAGAAGAATGTGAGTAGCAATGTCCGAATATGTGCTCCATCAACGTCAGCATCTGTCATGATAATAATCTTATGATAACGAGCTTTTTCTAATGTAAACTCTTCTCCAATACCAGTTCCAAGAGCAGTAATCATCGCACGAATCTCTGCATTTCCTAAAATACGATCTAAACGGGCTTTTTCCACATTCAGGATTTTACCACGTAAAGGCAGTATTGCTTGGAAATGACGATCACGACCAGATTTTGCAGAACCACCGGCAGAGTCACCCTCTACAATATATAGTTCACTTTCTGCAGGAACACGAGAAGAACAGTCTGCTAATTTACCAGGTAAGCTAGAAACTTCTAATGCCGATTTTCGACGTGTAAATTCTCTTGCTTTTTTAGCAGCTACGCGAGCTCTAGCAGCCATCAAGCCTTTCTCTACTACTTTTCTAGAAATTTGAGGATTTTCTAATAAAAATCGATCAAATCCTTCAGAAAAAAGACTATTAGTAATAGTGCTTACTTCGGAGTTACCTAATTTTGTTTTTGTTTGTCCTTCAAATTGAGGATTGGGGTGTTTTATGGAAACAATTGCAGTTAAACCTTCCCGTACATCATCCCCGGATAAATTGGTATCTGCCTCTTTTAACAAGCCATTTTTTCTAGCATAGTCATTTATGACACGCGTTAATGCTGTTTTGAAACCAGATTCATGCGTTCCACCCTCATAGGTATTAATATTATTTGCAAAAGATAAAATATTGGAAGAGTATCCTGAATTATATTGCATAGCAATCTCTACAGAAATTCCATCCTTTTCACTTTCAACAAATATTGCTTCTTCTGTTATAGGCTCTTTGGATTCGTTTAAATCTTCTACGTAAGATTTAATACCACCTTCATAGTAATATTTAGCTGTTTTTTCTTTTCCTTCTCTTTCATCTGCAAGCGTTAAAGATAATCCGCGATTTAAATACGCAAGTTCACGTACACGATGCTCAAGAATTTCAAACTCGTACATAGTAGTTTCCGTGAAAATCTCATTATCTGCTTTAAATCTTGTAGTTGTTCCAGTAACATCTGTCTCTCCAATAACTGCTAGGGGAGAAGAAACTGCTCCACGTTCAAATTTAATTAAATGAATTTTTTCGTCACGTTTAACATATACTTCTGTATATTCGGATAGGGCGTTTACTACTGAGGCACCTACACCATGTAGTCCTCCGGATACTTTATATCCACCGCCTCCAAATTTACCACCTGCATGTAGAACGGTCATGATTACTTCTACTGCTGGCTTACCCATTTTTTCTTGTGTATCAACTGGTATACCACGGCCATTGTCTTCTACACGAATCCAATCATCTTTTTCGATTGTAATAACAATATGGTCACAGTGTCCTGCTAATGCTTCGTCAATACTGTTATCGACAATTTCCCAAACAAGATGATGAAGACCTCTTGAACTTGTCGTACCAATATACATCCCTGGACGCTTTCGAACAGCTTCCAATCCTTCTAACACTTGTATCTGATCAGCATCATAAGATTCATTAAGGTCTTTTTCTTCCATTGCCAACTTGCTCACCCACTCTTTCATTGCTTCAATAATGGTGATTCTTTTAAAAACTTCCTTTGTTTTTACATGTTTTTATTGGTTTACTATTGCACCTTGTTCCACATGAAACAATTCAGCTTGTTGAATTGTTTCATGTGCAATTCCTTCGACACTTGTAGTTGTAACAAACGTTTGGACATCTCCTTGAATTGTATTTAACAAGTGAGATTGTCGATAGTCATCTAGTTCGGATAGAACATCATCCAGTAATAAAACAGGAGATTCGCCAACCTCCTGTTTTATTAATTCAATTTCAGCTAGCTTCAAAGACAATGCCGTTGTACGTTGTTGTCCCTGAGATCCATAAGTTTGTACGTCATAATCATTTACAAAGAATTGTAAATCATCGCGATGTGGTCCGATTAAGGATACTCCACGATAGAGTTCCCTATTCTGATTAACTGCTATTTTTTTTTCAAGATGATTTTTCATTTCATTTGAGGACCATTCTGGTTGAATTCCAGTAGAAGAATTATAGGTAATTCGCAATTTCTCTAAGCCTCTTGAAATGCCAAGGTGAATTGGCTCAGCCCATTGTTGTAACAATTGCATAAAGTGGAATCTCTTTTGTATCACTTTTACTGCAGCATCTATATATTGTTCTGTATAAACATCGAACATCACATCATTTAACATAGGTTTACCTTGATGCTGTTTCAAAATATGATTTCGTTGCTTCATTATTTTTTGGAATTGAAGTAAATCATGTAAATAGATAGGGGATATTTGACCAATTTCCATATCGAGAAATCGTCTTCTTACTTGTGGACTACCTTTAACTAAATATAAATCTTCTGGTGCGAACATTACGACATTAAGCTGACCTATATAATCACTTAATCGTGTTTGTTCTAGATGGTTTACTTTGGCTTTTTTCCCTTTTTTTGAAAGAATTAATTCCAAAGGCAAATGCCCATACTTTTTCTGTATATCCCCTTTTATTTTACCATAGTCTGCTTCCCAACGTATCAATTCTTTATCGTTAGAAGTCCTATGAGACTTTGCCATGGATAATACATATAGGGATTC
Source organism: Psychrobacillus antarcticus (assembly GCF_029533155.1). Classification (GTDB taxonomy): domain Bacteria; phylum Bacillota; class Bacilli; order Bacillales_A; family Planococcaceae; genus Psychrobacillus; species Psychrobacillus antarcticus. Next base: position 7,117 of record NZ_JAIZDB010000047.1, read on the forward strand.
CATTAAATTTGTTTTACCTTGCGCATTTTCGCCTATAAACACATTGATCTTAGAGGAAAAATTCATTTCAATTGAATCGTAATTACGGAAATTTTTTAACTCTATTCGGTCAATATACATTTCAATCCCCGTTCTCAGGTCCAACCAATTTAAATCTTCCTACTCCTGGAATATTCACTACATCATTATTACGTAATTTACGACCTCTTCTTTGATCTACTTCTCCGTTAATGTATACCTCATGCTCACTTAAAAACCATTTGGCCATTCCGCCGGAGCTAATCGTGTCTGTCATTTTTAATAATTGCCCAAGTGTAATATATTCTGAGTCAATTCGAATTTCTTCCAACAATAACTCAACCTCTTCTCATTTTCTTATCCCTTCATTTTAACTCCAAATATTGAAATAAGCAAAGAAAAGTGTAAACACTTATGTCTGTTCCAACAAGTGCTGGAAGGATTTCATGGAAAGAAGTCCTTTCCAGAGGAGAAGTTAGTACGTCACATCTTGTCACAACTAGTAACTTCCCCACATCGTACTTTTTATTTATTCAAAAAAAAGATAGCCACAAATGTGACTATCTCAAAAGTATTAGTAAGTTCTTACTGGTAAAATCAGTTGCAATATGGAATCGTCATGTACGGATTTCAATATAAAAGGTCTCATAGCACCTGTAAATAAAATCTTTACATCCTGACCATCTATAGCTTTTAAAGCATCCATCATATATTTGGCGCTGAAGGAAATTTTTAATTCTTCGCCTTCTATTTCTTCTGCTTGAATTTGTTCTTCTACATTTCCTATCTCTGGAGAGTTAGAAGATACCTCTACAAACCCATTACCTAAAGTGGAAAAGCGTACCACATTATTTCGTTCTTCACGTGCAAGTAAAGACGCTCTGTCTATTGCCTGCAATAATGATTTACTGTTTACCAAAATAGTTGTTTTGCTCTCACTTGGGATTAATCTGGAAGTGTCTGGGTAATTACCCTCTAATAATCGAGAATAAAATAGTACATCACCTGTTTTAAATAGAATTTGTTGTTGAGTCATCACGATTGCTACTTCTGATGTTGTCTCCTCTAAAATTTTATTTAATTCATTTAAACTTTTCCCAGGAATTACTATACTGTATTCCTCATTCGGCAAATCTTTAATAACTGTTTTTCTTTTCGCTAACCGATGACTATCAGTAGCGACACAGTGAAGTTCGCCTTCTTTAACTTGCCAATTAACTCCTGTGAGTACAGGACGACTTTCAGAAGTTGATACTGCAAATACAGTCTCTTTAATAATAGATTTGAGTAAATCAGATGGAATAAAGAACTGTCTTTCTTCTTCTATTTCAGGAAGCAAAGGATATTCGGATGCATCTACCCCTATTAAATTAAATTCTGATTTCCCTGATTTAATATGTGTTTGGAATTGATTGGTTACTTCAATTTCTACATCATTTGTTGGTAACTTACGTACAATTTCATTGAATACTCTTGCTTGTAAAACGATAGAACCTGTTTCTGTAATTGTAATAACTTGTTCTCCATTTTTTTCAACAGGTATAAAAGTTTGAATAGTAATATCGGAATCACTACCAGTAATATAAAGTCCTTTATTAGTTACCTCTAATTTCAATCCAGTTAGGATTGGATTTGTTGTTTTGGAACTTACTGCTTTTATAACATTACTTAATCCCTCTAATAAACTATCTCTCATTACTTCGAATTTCATTTTTAGACCTCACTTATATAATTATTATTTATTTAAAAGAATAATAGATATAGTACTAGGGCTTGTGGATATGTTGATAAGTCTCTTTTTACTTACTTAGCCCTACTTGTCCACATGTGCATAAGTTGTGTTTAAGTAAGCTAATAACTTACATGGTTATCCACAAACCTTTTTTATCTTCCAAGAATAGATTTAATTTGTTTCACATCATCTTGAAGATTTGTATCTTCTTTTAGCATTTTGAAAATTTTGTCATGAGCATGAATAACGGTTGTATGATCACGGCCACCAAACTCTTCCCCGATTTTAGGCAACGAAAAATCAGTTAACTCTCGAGAAAGATACATTGCAACTTGTCGTGGAAATGCAATCGACTTTGTGCGTTTTTTAGCGATAAAATCTTCTAATCTAATATGAAAATGTTCCCCAACTACTTTTTGAATATCTAATATCGTAATTATTCTTGGACGAGCATTCGGCAAGATGTCTTTAAGAGCCTCTGCTGCCAAATCGATATTAATATCCTTATTTATAAGTGATGAATAGGCCACTACTCGGATAAGGGCGCCTTCTAGTTCACGAATATTGGAATCTATTTGATTTGCTATATATGCCATCACATCATCTGATATATCTAATCCATCAGCACGTGCTTTTTTGCGTAAAATAGCAATACGAGTTTCTAAGTCTGGCGGTGCGATATCTGTGATTAATCCCCATTCAAAACGAGAACGCAAACGATCTTCTAATGTAGGAATTTCTTTAGGTGGACGGTCACTTGAAATGACAATTTGTTTGGATTCCTCATGCAGCGCATTAAAAGTATGGAAAAATTCTTCTTGAGTTGATTCTTTTCCTGCAAGGAACTGAATATCATCTATTAGTAGAACATCTACATTTCTATATTTATTGCGGAAATTGACCGCTTTATTATCTCTAATGGAGTTTATAAACTCATTTGTAAACTTTTCAGAAGATAAATAAACCACTTTAGCATTTGGATTATGTTCTTGTACATAATGACCAATCGCATGCATTAAGTGAGTTTTCCCTAATCCAACTCCTCCATATATGAAAAGAGGGTTGTACGCTTTTGCAGGAGCTTCGGCTACAGCTAGAGATGCTGCATGCGCAAAGCGATTACCGGATCCAATGACAAATGTATCGAATGTATTTTTAGAATTTAACATCCCTGGTGAAAAATCTGGTTGATCACTACCATTGGTGATTTTTGGTTTAGGCATGTCGAAATCATCCATATCTAGATTTTTTGGTACGACGAAAGATATAAGTAGTTCATTACCAGTTAACTCGGTTAATATACCAGCTATTAAGTGAACATAATGATTTTCTAACCAATCCCTTGCAAATGAATTGGGTGCAGCGATCGTGACAGTTTCTCCTTGATATGAAAGTAGTTTAGTCGACTTAAGCCAAGTTTCAAAACTTGGTTTAGATGTTTTCTTTTCTACTTCAGAGAGAACTTTAGCCCAAAGTTCTTCTAAGTGTTCCAATTATCTAGTCTCCTTTACTTGTAGATTTGTTAGTTAAACTTTTTTTAAAAAAAATAAATATGTATGACAAAATTCGACATATACACAAATCCACTGCCTGTGGATAACCTTTATAAAGTTATGGGAATAAACTTATCCACAGATTACTAACAACTGTGGATAAGAAAAAAGAGTGAAATGTTTTTGAAAAAGTAAAACACAAACATCGTAACAAAAAATCGGTGGGATTACAAGATATTTAAGAGTTATCCACAATTGTTTAATTATTAACAATACAAGTTGTCCACAATAGAATAATATGTGAAAAGATTGTTAGTAAGTGTTGTGGATAATTTTTTCGAGAATTTTGTTATGCACAGCACTTTAAATGTATTCATTCCTAATTGTGGATAACCGATTATTATTAATAGAGAAAAATAATATTGAAAGTGATTGACAAATGCCCTATAGTTTATATATAATATCGTAGACTGTCTTAGAAGATTGAAATTGAAGATGATCACTCAGGAGGTGTCATATAGATGAAACGTACATTCCAACCAAATACACGTAAACGTGCCAAAAATCACGGTTTCCGCGCACGTATGAGTACAAAAAACGGTCGACGCATAATAGCAGCCCGTCGTGCTAAAGGAAGAAAATTATTATCAGCATAAGTCCACTGACCATTTCAGTGGTCTTTTTTTTCTTTTAAAACGATTAGTTGGAGCTGGTGAGAAGTTGAATAAGAAACAACGTATTAAAAAGAATGCAGAGTTCCAAACAATTTTTAAAAAGGGTAAGTCCTTTGCGAATAGACAATTTGTTGTGTACTGCTTAAATAAAGAAGAAGATTATTATAGAGTTGGTTTATCTGTCAGTAAAAAAGTAGGAAATGCAGTAGTCCGTAATCGTATCAAACGATACATTAGACAATCCTTTCTGGAAATACATGATCAAGTATCTCCAAACATGGACTATATTATTATCGCCAGGAATCCGGCGTCCAAATTAGACTTTCATGAAACCAAAAAAAATTTGGAACATGTATTGAAAGTAGCCAAAGTCTTAAATAGAAAAAGTTAGTAATAACTCTTTAAAGAAATGGTAAAATGAAGAGATATAGAAGACTTATTAGGGGGAAGAAGGTTGAATAAACGTTTATCACTTGTACTATTATTAATAGTAACTACTGCATTACTAGCAGGATGTACAGAATTTAAAGATCCCATCTATGATAATTCGCAAGGATTCTGGAATGAATACATCGTATGGCCATTAGTATCATCTATCACGTTCTTTAAGGAACTATTAGGGACATATGGTTTGGGTATTATTGCAGTAACGATTATTATACGTTTAGTATTATTACCATTAATGATCAAACAAACGAAAAGCTCTAAAAATATGCAAGAAGTTCAACCTGAATTAGCGAAGTTAAAAGAAAAATATAGCTCTAAAGATTCTGTTACACAACAAAAATATCAACAAGAAATGATGGCACTCTTTAAAGAAAGAGGCATAAATCCAGCTGCGGGTTGTTTACCAGTATTCGTTCAAATGCCGATATTAATCGGCTTCTACCATGCGATTAGTCGAATGAACAACACTCCAGAAATTAATCTTGGTAGTTTTGCAGGCTTTGCACTTGCAGATCCAAGTATTTTCTTAGCAATTCTGGCAGGTCTAATGCAATTAGTTGTTTTACGCACAGGTCCAGCAATGGATAACCCTCAAATGAAGCTGATGATGTATATAATGCCATTTATGATCATGGGATTTGGTGTCGTTTTACCTGCTGCATTGACTTTGTATTGGGTTATCGGAAATATTATTTCAATCATTCAAAATTTATTCATTTACAAACCTTGGAACAAATCAAAAACAAAACCTGTTAAAGTTGCTAAAACGGGAGGACCAAAAAAATGAATCAGATTACACAAACTGCACCTACAAAAGAAGAAGCTATATCAGTTGCACTTGAAAAGCTTGGCGTTTCCAGAGATGACGTGTCAATTAAGGTAGTGGAAGCAGGTAAAAAAGGTTTTCTTGGATTTGGAAAAAAACCTGCAGTTGTTGAAGTAACTGTTTTGAAAAAAGAACCAGAAGAAAAAATAGAGCGAGTTCTAGGACAAGTAAAAGTTGAAGAAATAGTCGAACTTGAAGAGACAGTCGCAAATGGATCGGTTATGGAAGAAGAACCAACTATTACAGAAACGAATGAACAAGCAGTTAATGAAACAAAAAGCTATATAAATGAGATTGCAAAAGAAATGAATATTGATGATTTAGTTATTAATGAGAAAAGAGAAGGGAAGTTTATTCATCTTCACCTGAAAAGCGAGAAAGCAGCTATATTAATTGGGAAGCGTGGGCAAACACTAAACGCTTTAGAAAACTTATCACAGTTAGTTGCCAATAAATTTTCTAATTCCTTTATCATTATTAAATTAGACGTGGGTAATTACCGAGAACGAAGACAAGAGTCATTGGAGCAGCTAGCAGAAAAAATGGCAGATAAAGCTATTCGAATTGGTAGCAAGGTAGAATTTGAACCAATGTCTTCATTTGAACGAAAAATCATTCATAATGCATTGTCTGTACGAGTAGATATTGAAACCTATTCTGTGGGAACGGATCCAAATCGTTATCTAGTCATTGAACCAATTAAATAATTATTAAACGGATTTCAGCTGAGAAAAAACTGAAATCCGTTTTCTTATGCATAATGACCATTTATGTAACTTTTTGTATGTTTGTTCACATATGCAAAAGTTTCTACACTTCTGATTTCAGTTGTTTTATGGTATTGTTATATGTTAGATAGTCGTGTTCGTTTTAGTTATACACATGTGGATAAGTATGGATTTGTAAGGAGGTGGACACCTGTGGAATTTGATACAATCACTGCTATTTCGACTCCAATGGGTGAAGGCGCCATTGCAATAGTGAGATTAAGTGGATCTAGCGCAATAGCTATTGCAAATAAAATATTCCAATCACCAAACGGAAAAAGTTTATTTGACCAGAGTTCTCATACTATTCATTATGGACATTTAGTTGACCCAAAAACAGATGAGGTTGTAGAGGAAGTCATGCTGTCCTTAATGAAAGGTCCAAAAACATTTACAAGAGAAGACGTTATTGAGATAAACTGCCATGGAGGATTAGTATCTGTTAACCGAGTATTACAGTTAGTGTTAATTAACGGTGCTCGACTTGCAGAACCAGGTGAGTTTACCAAACGTGCTTTTTTAAATGGAAGAATTGATTTGTCACAAGCTGAAGCTGTAATGGATTTAATAAGAGCGAAAACCGACAAAGCGATGAATGTAGCCCTAGGACAAATGGAAGGTCGATTATCAAGACTTATTGCAACATTGAGGCAAGCACTCTTAGAGACTTTAGCGCAAGTAGAAGTAAATATAGATTATCCAGAATACGATGATGTAGAAGAAATGACGCTTCCAATGATGATCGAAAAATGTACATGGGTCAGTGAAGAAATCGACAAATTACTTTTAACATCATCCCAAGGTAAAATACTAAGAGAAGGCCTATCTACGGCGATTATTGGTAGACCAAATGTAGGGAAGTCATCTCTGTTAAATAGTTTAATACAAGAAAATAAAGCGATTGTGACGGATATAGCAGGCACAACGAGAGATATTATAGAAGAGTACGTTAATGTTCGTGGTGTTCCACTTAAATTAGTTGATACTGCCGGTATTCGAGAAACAGAAGATATTGTGGAAAGAATTGGCGTAGAAAAATCTAGACAGGTACTTAAAGAAGCAGATCTTATATTGCTTGTATTGAATAGTGCTGAGCAGTTAACGATAGAAGACCGAAGATTGTTCGAAGCAATTGAAGGAATGGATTATATCGTAATTATCAATAAAACTGATTTACCAAACGAAATAGAGATGGAAGAAGTAAGAAACTTAACAGGTCAAAAGCGTATTGTAGCTACATCTTTGCTACAAGAAGAAGGTGTAGATGAATTAGAAGAAGCAATTGCCTCATTATTCTTTGAGGGTTCAATCGAATCGTCAGACCTGACTTATGTTTCGAATGCTCGTCATATATCATTATTAACTTTGGCAAAATCAACAATTACAGATGCATTAGAAGCAGCACAGAGTAATGTACCTGTGGATATGATACAAATAGATGTTACTAGAACATGGGAAATCTTAGGCGAAATAACAGGGGATACAGTTGAGGAAACTTTGATAGATCAACTGTTTTCACAATTCTGTTTAGGAAAATAAAAATTGAAAGGAAGTTACGAACATGCCGAAGTTTGAAGCAGGCAAGTTCGATGTGATTGTTGTTGGAGCAGGACATGCAGGCGTAGAAGCAGCATTAGCAGCAGCTAAAATGGGTGCAAAAACCTTAGCTCTAACAATTAATCTTGATATGATTGCATTTATGCCTTGTAATCCATCGATCGGAGGACCTGCAAAAGGAATTGTTGTGCGTGAAATAGACGCACTTGGCGGGGCCATGGGAAGAGTTATAGACAAAACACATATTCAAATGAGAATGTTGAACACAGGAAAAGGACCTGCTGTACGAGCATTGCGTGCGCAAGCAGATAAAGTTTTGTATCAACAGGAGATGAAGCGTCTTTTAGAGGAGCAAGAAAACTTGACGATTCATCAAGCTGTTGTAGAAGACTTAATAGTAGAGAACGATGAAATTGTAGGGCTTACAACTCAAGTTGGAGCAGTTTATCGAGCAAAAACAGTTGTAATAACGGCTGGTACTTTCTTGCGTGGTGAAATTATTATTGGAGACTTGAAATATTCAAGTGGGCCAAATAATCAGCAGCCTTCTATAAAATTGGCGGACAGCATTCGTGATTTAGGATTTGATCTAGTCCGATTTAAAACAGGTACACCACCACGCGTTAATAGTAAAACAATAGATTACAGCAAAACAGAAATCCAACCTGGAGATGACGTTCCAAGAGCATTCAGTTTTGATACAACTGAATTTATTATGGATCAATTACCTTGTTGGCTAACCTATACAAGTGAATATACACATCAAATTATTAATGACAATTTACATTTATCACCAATGTATTCTGGTATGATTAAAGGAACTGGACCAAGATATTGTCCTTCAATTGAAGACAAAGTAGTTCGCTTTAGCGACAAGCCACGACATCAGATTTTCTTAGAGCCAGAGGGAAGAAATACACGTGAGGTATATGTTCAAGGATTATCTACAAGCCTTCCGGAACATGTACAACGCCAACTAATAGCATCTGTCCCTGGACTAGAAAACGCAGAAATGATGCGCGCTGGATACGCAATTGAGTATGATGCAATGGTGCCGACACAATTATGGCCAACATTAGAAACTAAAAAAGTGAAGAATTTATATACAGCAGGCCAAATTAATGGGACTTCTGGATATGAAGAAGCAGCAGGTCAAGGCTTGATGGCAGGTATCAATGCTGGTTTACGAGCACTTAACAAAGAAGAAAAAGTGTTAAGCAGATCAGATGCATATATTGGTGTATTAATTGATGACTTAGTAACGAAAGGAACGAACGAACCTTATCGTTTACTTACATCTCGTGCAGAATATCGTTTATTACTGCGTCACGATAATGCAGATTTAAGACTATTAGAAGTTGGATATGAAATTGGCTTAGTTCCGGAAACACGTTATAATAAATTTTTAGAGAAAAAGAAAAGAATAGAAGATGAGTTAGTTCGTTTACGTTCGATAATGATAAAACCAAATGAAACGACTCAATCTTTAATACGAAGTGTGGATGGTAGCGAATTGAAAGATGGAATTCGTGCAGCAGATTTGTTGAAGCGTACTGAAATGAACTATGACTTAGTAGCTCAATTATCTCCATCTGAGGTAGAGTTAACTTTAGAAGATAAAGAACAAGTAGAGATACAAGTTAAGTATGAAGGGTATATTGAAAAATCTCTTCAGCAAGTAGAAAAACTTAAAAAAATGGAAGACAAAAAGATTCCTGAGAATATTGATTATAATGCGATTAATGGTATTGCTACAGAAGCAAAACATAAACTAATGGAAGTCCGTCCATTGTCCATAGCTCAAGCATCTCGTATTTCAGGAGTAAATCCAGCTGATATATCTATTCTTCTTATATATATTGAACAAGGAAAAATAGCTAAAATCACTGTATAGTCTTAAATGATAAGGAGAACTACATGAACGAAGAACAATTTGTACAAGCCCTTCATGAAAAAGGAATAGATTTGAGTAGTACACAAGTAGAACAATTTCAAACTTATTTTAGGCTATTAGTAGAATGGAACGAAAAGATGAACTTAACAGCAATAACTGATGAAGCATCTGTTTATTTAAAGCATTTTTTCGATTCCATTAGTGCGTCTTTTTATGAAGATTTCACAGGATCCATCTCTATTTGTGATGTTGGAGCAGGAGCAGGCTTTCCTAGTATTCCCTTAAAAATATGTTTTCCTAATTTAAGTGTGACAATTGTAGACTCTTTAAATAAGCGAATTCAATTTTTAACTCACCTTAGTCAAGAACTCCGGTTAACAAATGTTCATTTTGTTCATTCTCGTGCAGAAGATTTCGGGCAAAATAAGGAATATAGAGAAAATTATGATATTGTAACAGCAAGAGCAGTCGCAAGACTTTCAGTGTTATCTGAACTTTGCATTCCCTTAGTGAAGGTTGGAGGGAAATTTATAGCGATGAAAGCTGCTAGTGCTTCTGATGAACTAAAAGATGCTTCTAAAGCATTAACCGTTTTAGGTGCAGAAAAAACTGCAGATTATTCTTTTCTGTTACCAATAGAAAATAGTGAAAGAACGTTGTATGTCTTTTCTAAAACTAAAAGCACACCGAAAAGATACCCTCGAAAACCAGGTATTCCAAACAAAACACCAATTATTTAATGAGGAACGTTCCACGTGAAACATTTAATGTATAATTAGATTAATCGTGAATATTTTGTGTATAGAGTTTCGAAAAGGTGGTGCGAGTAAGATGAAAAGTCCATTTTCACGTTTTTTTGGAAGTTCTGAAAAACAGGAACAGGAAGAGATGATAGAGCCAAGGCAAAATCATTTAGAAGAAGTTTTAAATATTCCAATTGAGAAAATTGTTCCTAACAGGTATCAACCGAGAACTGTATTTGATGATGATAGAATAGAAGAACTAGCAAGAACCATTCATACCCATGGTGTGATTCAACCAATCATTATTCGGCAGATGGAAGATGAGAAGTACGAGATAATTGCTGGAGAGCGTCGTTTTAGAGCGATGACCAAGTTAAAATGGTCTGAGGTTCCAGCAATAATCCGTAATCTAAGTGATAAAGAAACTGCTTCTATTGCTTTAATAGAAAACTTACAGCGTGAAGAACTAACAGCTATAGAAGAGGCAGTAGCTTATCAAAAATTATTGAAATTGCATGAACTAACTCAAGAAGCACTAGCACAGCGTTTAGGTAAGGGGCAATCTACAGTTGCAAACAAACTGAGATTACTAAAATTACCTCAAGAAGTTCAAGAAGCTATTATGAAAAAAGAACTTTCAGAAAGACATGCTCGTGCTTTAATGCCTATTAAAGAAGTAGAGACACAATTAGAACTGATGAACATGTCAATTGAAAAACATTGGAATGTTAAACAGTTAGAAGAAAAGGTTAATGATATTATTAATCCACCAGTGAAAAATGGTAAAAAGGATAGATCCAAAAGAAAAGTAATAAGTAAAGATGTGCGTATTGCATTAAATACGATTAAACATTCTTTATCAATGGTTACTAAAAGTGGTATTAATATTAAAACTGAAGAAGAAGATACCGAAGAATTTTATCAAATTACCGTTAAAATACCTAAAAAGAAATCATAATATACTATTTTATTAAACTCTCGCACATAATTTGCGAGAGTTTTTCTTTTGTAACAAGAATAATACCCATTTTTCATTCGAAATTTGATAGAATATAGTAGTGGTCATTAATATAGCTAGAAAGTAGGTGCAAGCGTGGGAAGAATTATAGCAATTGCCAATCAAAAAGGTGGGGTAGGGAAGACAACTACATCCGTAAATTTAAGTGCCTGCCTTGCATACTTGGGGAAAAAAGTATTACTAGTTGATATAGATCCACAAGGAAATGCTTCCAGTGGAGTAGGGGTCAATAAAGGTGAAGTTCAGCAGTGTATTTATGATGTACTCATTGATGATGTGAATGTGAAAGAAACCATCCTAGAAACAAAAGTTGAGAATTTACATATAGTTCCCGCTACTATTTCTTTAGCAGGTGCAGAGATAGAATTAGTATCAACCATCTCCAGAGAAGTTCGCTTAAAAAGAGCCTTGCAGGAAGTACAAGGCCTTTATGATTATATTATTATAGATTGTCCGCCATCTCTAGGATTATTGACGATTAATTCATTAACTGCTTCAGATGCGATTATTATTCCGGTACAATGTGAATTTTATGCTTTAGAAGGTTTAAGTCAATTGTTAAGTACAATAC
>NZ_JAIZDB010000048.1 GCF_029533155.1 Psychrobacillus antarcticus
TCGCATTTCAATAGCCTTCATTTTTACTTCTACTGGATAACTCACTCTTGTACCCATAGAAAAAACACCTCCGTGTTGAATTTAGGTATTGTATACCCGTTTTTCAACGAAAGGTGTTTTTATTTGTCTCATTTGTTTAGGTCAGTGCAATTCAATTAAGCGGAGTGTTTTTTACGGGAATGGTTTCTTCTAATGTAAATAATGGAAAACTGGATATCGTTAGCTTTCTCATTTCTGTGTTCGTGTTCCTTCTCATTTTATTAATAAATATAAAAGGAAAAGGAAGGATTAAGGGTTACTCCATTCTATTAGGAATTCTAATTGGCTGGACAATATTTGTCATATTAGGTAAAGGACCAGACACTTCAATTGTTTCATCTGAACTAATCAGCCTTCCAGAAGTTTTTGTTTGGGGTTTGCCAAAGCTTAATGGCGGAATGATGGTAACAGCTATTTTGTTTACCTTCTTGCTCTTATCTAATACGTTTGCAGCTATCACTGCTACACAGGAAGCCATTCCGCATAAAGAGGGGACATTTGAAAAAAGGCTTTACGCTGGGACGTGGACTGGTGGAATATCCCATATCTTATCTGCAATGTTCTCAACGATAGCGGTTGTGCCTCTGCCAGCTACTGCTGGCTTTGTCAAGCTGACGAAACAGTATAGCATTTTTCCGTTTATAATTGCTAGTTTGGCTTTAATTGCTATCTCCTTATTTCCGAGAATTGTAGGTATATTAGCTACATTACCATTGCCGGTAGCCAGTGCCGCCCTTTTAGCAACGTTAATAGAAATGTTAGCAATCGCAATTCGTTCCTTGAGAAAAGAATCTTTTAACGAGAGGAATTCAACAATTATCGGTGTTGCTTTTTTAATAGGAATAGGTATTATGTTTTTACCAAGTGAAACATTCAATGGATTGCCTAGTATTTTTCAGCATTTATTATCAAATGGGTTACTCTTAGGGACGTTTGTCGCTATGATATTAGATCGGCTTTGGAAAAATGTCGAGTCTACTAATTAGAAATGTTTATGAATACTCCAAACTTGAATAATAAGTGAGGAACAACTATGGATAAAACGATTGCCCTAGCAATAAGCGTTGGTTTATTGTCAGCTACATGGGCTGGGACCGCCCACATATTCGGTCTCATTTCTTGGGTTGGTTTTGTATCATGGGCATGTTTTTATGCGGCTGGTGGAGGAAATGCAGGCTTATTAAAAACATTGCCATCAAATTTTACAGGTGCTTTATATGGTTTCCTAATAGCTTATATTCCTGGAATATTACATTTTCCATTTGTTTCATTTATTATTACGACAATTATTTGCATGATTATCGTGGTCCAATCTAAATGGAGTGTATTATCGTTTGTTCCAGGTACTTTTGCAGGCAGTGCGATCTATTTTGGAAATGATTTCGACTTATCGACTACAATATACTCCATGTTGATAGGCGCTATCTTAGGTTATATATCTGAAAAAGGTGGCTTATATTTAGCTAAAATAAAAAAGGTTAAATTTTTTAGACGCAAGTGAATTAACCATTTTGCTCTACTTGATATTTTCGTTCGTTTTCTAGTAATAATGCGTCTTAGTGGTTTCGGCAGGGATTTGCGCTACAGAGAAGGACGCTTCCCTCGCATCGCTTAGTCCAGGTATTCAGCTCGCACTTTTCCCTGCATCCATCTAGTTTAGAAAATTATGGTCATGTACTAGCTATGTATCGATTTTATAGAGTATTTGCTTCTTTTATTGCCAAAGTCACTTAAACTCATTGGCACGGAAGTTTCCTGCCAGTGAAAGGCCGATATTTGAGACACTTGAATAATTTCCACTTTCATCGTATAGCTTAATGTGAAGCCTAAGGTGAGCCGGTAACTGTAATGCAAGCGTACATTATTTTTAATGGACGCTTGCACTTTTTTAAAAGATAAGAAAGTATATAAAAATACAGCATGAACACTGGTTTTACAGAACTTTTAAGAATGCATAATACTACTGATTTCCGTTACATGTGGAGAACAAAGGCTAAGGGCGCCACGTCCTGTGGCAACGCCTTTGTGACCAACATCCTGTTGGCCTCCGCGGGCGAGGCCGAGCCTCCTCGTGCGCTGCGCTGCCTGGGGGGTCTCGACTTTCTCGCTGTTCCCGCTGGAGTCGCCACATTTCACTACAATCAATTAAATGAGTAGTACTCCACTAGTAGATCTGCATAGCCTATCGCTTTGATGATAAGCGTATTCAAAGTTACTAGAGGGGTAAAACGGACTCTTGAATTAGGGGTAGTATTATATAAAGTGGACCTAGTTGATTGGAGCGCAGAGCGGCGACTCCAGTGGGAACAGCGCGAGCTGAAGACCCTGGACTGAGCATCGCGAGGGAAGCGGCTGAAGCCGTGCCCACGGAAAGCGTCCGCTCGTAGCGGAAATCAACGGCATATCTACGTTTTTATTTTTAGAGGACCGGGCATTTTTTTACCCGGTTTTTCTTATATTAATCTGATAGGTGGACATGAAGGAAATCGATAACCTCTTGAAGAGCGTTTTGAACAACGGGGTTATAGAAATCTTTTTCAAATACATGCTCTCCATTTGGAATTGTAATTAATTTTGTTTGTATGTTTTCCTTGATTAATGCAGCTCTCATAAAAACAGATTGTAAGTATGGTACATCTACATCGTTAGTTCCATGTAATAATAAGGTAGGTGGGTAATCCTTCGCTATATGATAGATGGGACTAAGTTTTATGAGAGCTTCTTTGTTAAGTGTTGGATTAATACCTGTTATTTCTTGAATCCATTCACCAGTTTGTCTAGCATGTAAATACAGAAGAAAACGCTTTTCAAGTGATGCATTTGTTATAATCTCTTTGCTAATTAGACTTCGTGTCATTTCTTTTGAGACCAAGTCCTTTTGTCGATAGTAGTCATTTGGGTTAGTAGCCCATTCTGCACTAATGTCACCATATCCATAAAAAGACACGATAGCACGTGGTTTAGTTTCGAAATTTCCTGCACTAAGCGCAAGAAATCCCCCTGCTGAACTTCCGATAACAGCTATTTTTCGGGGATCAATAGATAATTGATTTTGTCCTTCTGACTCTAACCATTTTATTGCAACTTTAATGTCATCCAAAGTATCTTGTAGCTTAGTTTCAGGGGCTAGTCTATAATTAATAGAGAATAATCCATATCCATTACTGGTAAAAAGTTGTATCATTTCCTTGCTGATTTCCTCTTTTTCACCCCAAAGTAAGCCTCCTCCATGAATGTAGATAATCACTGGAGAATTAGATTGATGAGTTCCATAGAAATCAGCCTCTATATTAAATTGATCGTCATTTTTGTAAATTACCGTTTTTTTCATTATCTTTATTCACTTCCAGTCAAGTAAAAGTTTAGAGTGAAGTATACCATTCAATTAATTTTACACCATTGTATACTGTGCAAAAAAAATAAACATACATACATACATACATACATCTTGTTCGCATTCTATACTGACAGTCTAGTCAGAGCTCTATAAAATAAATATTGAAGCGTTAATCGCATGATGAAGAAATTATTCATTCTGACCAAGAATAATTTATGGAGATATAATGGGAAATGGGGATATTTGTGTGGATAGTAAGAAAAGATATGAGTTACTATTTAATAATATTAACCAATATAGCTCTGATGCTAAGGGAAACGGAGTTACTAGAACTGCATACTCAAACGAAGAACAGAGTTGTACACTTGCATCTAGTATACAGATCTAGATGATATATTAATAGGTATAGATGTATTGGAGAAAATTGTCATACATTATTCTAAAATGAATTCAATAATTCAGCAAAATAGGATTTTGGTGAATAATAGACTAACTAATTTAACAAATACTTAAAATATATAGATGAAGGAGAATTACATGGCCTGGAGCAAATTGAAGCAAAATCTGGAGAGTTTTCTCTGTCCTGCGTTACATGGAAGGTTTGAATACCGTTCAACCAGCTACGGTTATTTACCTGGTAAAGCAGGAACCTGTTATATTGCGGTAGATAAGAAGAATGTACTCAATATGAGTGATCCTACGACTTTAATCAGATGGTATCAGACAGAGTTGGAAATTAAGAATGATTCTGGTATCCAAATTCCTATTAGCAATGAGGAAATTGATGATTTAAGAAAAGAAACAAAGGGAATAGTTCCCGAGAATCGTCTACAAGTAATTGCAAGAGGAAGAAAATTATCAGAACATGCAAAGGAACTTTTGTTAGCGCAATCATCATTAAGTAAATCAAATTTTATCGTTGTAGCTAATAAGTTTTTATCGACTTCTATAGAGGAAAGCATAGACAGCAAAGATATCCTATTAAATGTTCTAGCTTTAGTAGACAGACGGATTGGAAAAAAACGAATTTTAAACATGACTGAAAAGATGAAGTCAAAGCATCCGATTGTGCAGTATATTTACGAACTTCGGCTCAGTACATTATGATAATTTATCAGCATATAGAATATAATTTGATCTATAAATAGCTTCTCCTGAGTATTAATCTCAAGAGAAGCTATATTTTGTTTGCTGTAAATATTAAAGTGAGAACATATTTTCAATAGGTCAAATGGATTATTTTCGAAAAATTAAATAAAGGGTTTTATTACTTTAATTCTACTAGTGAAATTCCTTTTGAAGGTAATAGTACCAATGCTTTATGGAATTTTTTGAAAAATTCATATATATAGGTCTATTTAACCTTATTCTAATTTTTAAAGTGAACTGTTAAATTGAAATTACTCCTAAATAACTATATAGTTATAGCTTAGTAAACATCCTGTTTCTCCTTAAAAATGAAACGAATGCAGTTCTCCCCTTTTATTTTTTTAATCCTCTCATTTTAAAATCTAAAGTTGGTATGAATAACTGTAATTAGAGAAATAATAAAAAAGTATATTTAAAATTCTACTTTTGAAGTATTTCTACGTTTTATGTGGAATAAAAGCAAAGCGATAAATGCATCGCTTAATCTTTTATTGTTTACATAACCCTTCTTTACTTTCGAAAACTAAACTAAAGTCTAATAATCTGCCTTCATGAAAAGGGATGAGTATGTCTTTTTCTGAAGAGAACGATGATCGAGGTGTATAAATGGAACCAATTGTAGAAGTAAAAAATGTAACGAAGATTTTTGGTAAATCTCCAAAAGCTGCAGTGGAGTTATTAAAACAAGGCAAGTCAAAAAAAGACATATTAAAAGAAACAGGGCAAACTGTCGGCGTTAAAAATGTGAACTTTAGCATATACCCAGGTGAAATCTTCGTAATAATGGGATTATCAGGGAGTGGTAAGTCTACATTAATCCGTATGTTCAACCGTTTAATTACGCCTACACTAGGCGAGATTTTGATCGATAATGAAAATATTGTAAAAATGGATGCTGCACGTCTAAGAGATGTGAGACAGAAAAAAATAAGCATGGTATTTCAAAACTTTGCCCTTTTTCCACATAAAACAATTCTAGAAAATGCAGGGTTTGGGCTAGAGATTCAAAAAATTTCCGAAAAGGATCGCCATGAAAAAGCAATGAGTGCGTTAGCAGCTGTTGGGTTGAAGGGGTATGAGAGCCAGTTTCCCTCACAATTGAGTGGTGGGATGCAACAAAGGGTTGGACTTGCTCGTGCGCTAGCTAGCGATACAGAAATCATCTTGATGGATGAAGCATTCAGTGCACTAGATCCATTAATTCGAAAGGATATGCAGGAGGAGTTAATTGAAATTCAAGAAAACTTCAAGAAAACTATTATCTTTATCACACATGATTTAGATGAAGCTCTACGTATTGGTGATCGAATTGCTTTAATGAAGGATGGAAGCATCATTCAACTCGGAACACCTGAACAAATAATGATAGAGCCGGCAAATGAATTTGTAGAGAAGTTCGTAGAAGATGTCGATTTATCTAAAATATTAACTGCCTCACATGTGATGCAACGTGCAGAGAAGATTAGTATAGACAGAGGTCCAAGGGTTGCACTAGAAATCATGAGAAAACAAGGTTATTCTAGTATATTCATTGTGGACCGTAAGCAAAAGCTGTTAGGTGCACTTAGTGCTGAGAATGCACGTCTTGCAATAGATCAAGGAAAACCAATTGCTGAAATGATGACTACGGACATCCCAACTGTAACAGAGGGTACCTTACTTGTTGATATTATGGAAGAGATGGCAACATCTACTCTGCCAATATCAGTGATAGATGAAGAGAAAAGAATTAAAGGAATTGTTATTCGGGGCGCATTAATTGGAGCTCTAGCTGGAAACAAAAATTCCTTGAACGATTTGGAGAGTGATTGATTAAATGAATATATCGAAAATACCACTTGGAGAATGGGTTGATACCCTAGTTGAATGGATAACCATTGCATTTGCGGGTTTCTTTAAATTTTTTACAACCGTAATTGATTGGGGCTTGGACCTAATAGTTGAGGTATTGAGTGTAGGACCTCCTATCGTATTAATAATCGTTTTAGCACTTTTAGTCACCTATACGAGTAAATGGCAATTAGGTGTATTTACCATAGTTAGTTTACTTCTGATTGATAATTTAGGGTATTGGGAGTCGACAATTCAAACCCTCTCGATTGTTTTAGTATCAGGGTTCTTCACTATTCTAGTCGGGATTCCAGTAGGAATATGGTGTGCACAAAATAAGACAGTTCAAAAAGTAGTTACTCCTACTTTAGATTTTATGCAAACAATGCCAGCGTTTGTATACCTGATCCCATCGATTTTATTCTTTGGAATTGGAGTAGTACCAGGGATTGTTGCGTCGTTTATTTTCGCAATTGCGCCGACTATCCGTATGACGAATCTTGGTATTCGAGAAGTACCGGGAGATCTTATCGAAGCATCAAATGCTTTCGGAGCAACAACTAATCAAAAATTGTTTAAAGTGCAATTACCATTAGCTATGCCAACGATCTTGGCAGGAGTTAACCAAAGTATTATGCTTGCTCTTTCAATGGTTGTAACTGCTTCTTTAGTGGGAGCACCTGGTCTAGGAGCAGATGTATACAGAGCTGTCAGCCAAATTAATGTAGGACAAGGTTTTGAAGCTGGATTGTCTATTGTTATTATTGCTGTCATTCTCGATCGCATTACACAAAACTTGCGCAAGCCAGCTTATGAAAATGTGATTAAGCCAAAAATCGTCTTTTTAATTTTTGCTGTACTTATTGGCGGTGCTGCGATTGTATTAGCAATTCCTCAAGCAGAAACAGTGAATGAGAATGCTAGTAAAGTTGGTACTGCGACAGGATATGAAATAATTGGTATTGAGCCTGGTGCAGGAATTATGGCTCAAACTAAAACCGTCATAACTGATTATGGTCTTGATAATTGGAATCTAGTTGAAGGTTCTTCAGCTGCAATGATTGCAGAGTTGAAAAAAGCTTATGAAGCAGAAGAGCCAATTATAGTGACGGGTTGGACACCACATTGGATGTTCTCTGCTTTCGATTTGAAATACCTGGATGATCCTATGGGTACATTTGGTGGAGCTGAAGATATTAATACACTTGTCAGAAAAGGGCTTGAACAGGATGCCCCTGGTGCATATAAAATCCTAGATCAATTCATCTGGGAAGCGAGTGATATGGAAAGTGTCATGGTTGATGTGTCAAATGGATCTAGTCCAGCTGAAGCTGCGGAAAATTGGATTAATGACAATCCGGATAAAGTGGCTGAGTGGACGAATGGTGCTCAAGCAGGAAATGGCGAAAGTATTGATCTTGTGTTTGTCGCTTGGGACTCAGAGATTGCCAGTACAAATGTCGTTGGTAAAGTACTTGAGCAAAATGGCTACAAAGTGAAATATGTTCAAGTGGAAGTTGGACCTATGTTTGCTGGTGTCGCTAATAATAGTGCGGATGCAATGGTTGGTGCTTGGCTACCAAGTACACATGTCGAATATTATGAAACGTATAAGAATGATTTAGTTGACCTTGGACCGAATCTTCAAGGAACAAAAAATGGATTAGTTGTACCTGCATACGTGGATATTGATTCAATTGAAGATTTAAAAGATAAATAAGCAACATTAACCAAAAAGGCAGCTCACATTTGAGCTGCCTTTTTGGTTAAAAGAAAGTATAAAAATATGCAGTATGAACATTAGATTTGCAGAACATTTAATGCATGAATGATACTACTGATTTCCGTTTCAGGTGGAGTACAAAGGCTAAGAGCGCCACCTCTCAAAGGGAAGGCAATCTAAGTTCGCCGCGGCCTGCGGCAACGATTGCATAACCCACATCCTGTGGGCCTCCGTGGGGTGAGCAATGAGCCATCACCGTCGCTCTTCGTCGATGGGATGTCTCATCTGTCTCCCTCATCCCGCTGGAGTCGCCACCTTTCACTCCAATCAATTAAGTGAGTAGTACTCGTTAAGAAGATTAGCAGAGCTTATCGCTAAGACGATAAGAGTAGACAAAGTTAATATAGGGATAAAATCGACTATTGAATAAATGAGGAAGAAATGAGATCTTCTTTTATATAGTGGTAATAAGAGAATTAGGAAGTGTTTACTAAATAAAGAAGTGAGATAGCGAACGAAATTGCATCTTCGTGAGCTTCCGCTATGAATAGGAAAGTATCTTTTCTCTAGTTATCCAAAAATGTACTTACCTGTTTCTAAGAGTTGTAGGAGGGCGACGGATAGACAAACGCCATAAGATTACCGAAAAAAGGGATGCCGGTTGGCTGTGACGTCAGTCACAACCAACCGGCACCCCTAAAAATTCACTCCGTTATTATATAGCAAAACGTCTGTCTAAAGCACTTCGAAAACGACAGAAACAGGTTTTGAACTTAAAGGACCGGACGTTTTTTTCCGGTTTTTCTTATTAAGTTTTTCAAAATAGCCATAGGGGTATGTTTATTATAAAATTAAAGCACTTGACATTATACCTGTGGGGGTATAATATGAGTTTGTAACTAAAAACTATGTCTTTGTAAATAACGAAGGAGGGTTACATATGGAATACGATAAAAGTGTAGTAAATCGCTTAAAAAGAATTGAAGGACAAATAAAGGGTGTACTTGGCATGATGGAACAGGGAAAAGACTGTAAAGATATCATTATGCAATTATCAGCTTCACGCAACGCAATTGATCGCACAATGGGTGTTATAGTTAGTACTAATCTAGAGGAATGTGTTCGGAAGAACGTCGAGAATGGTGAAGATACCGAATATCTTGTTAAAGAAGCAGTTGAATTATTGATTAAAAGTAGATAAGAGATGTTCCTTAACTCTTTAACTTAAGAGTTGACGAACTTTTCTTTTTAGCATAATATATACCCATACTGGTATTGGTAAAAATTTTTATATTAATATATACCCCGGTAGGTATGAAGAGAATTGAAGGAGGAACAAGTAGATGACTGAAGTGAAAAGGACTACGATTATTTTGTTTAGTGGAGATTATGATAAGGCGATGGCAGCTTATATTATTGCAAACGGTGCTGCAGCTTATGATCATGAAGTCACGATATTCCATACTTTTTGGGGATTGAATGCACTGCGTAAAGATGAACCATTAGCTTTGAAAAAAGGCTTCCTGGAAAAGATGTTTGGCAAAATGATGCCAAGAGGTGCAGACAAAATGGGATTATCCAATATGAATTTTGCTGGAATAGGTCCTAAAATGATTAAGCATGTTATGAAAAAGCATAACGTAATGACACTCCCGAGTCTAATTGAAATGGCTCAAGAACAAGACGTTAAACTGATCGCATGTACGATGACAATGGATTTATTGGGATTACAAGAACAAGAATTATTGGACGACATTGAATATGCCGGTGTAGCTGCATATCTGGCAGACGCAGAAGACGGTAACGTGAACCTATTTATCTAGACATAATAAAATTAGACGATAGAAAGGTGCTCCCCATAATGATGGATATATTGGTAAACCTATTAATAATCGGTGCTGTTGCCTTTTTTCTATATAAACGATTTGTACCGACAAAAGGAATCCGTACTATAAGTACAGCAGAATTAAAAATGGAGTTAAAAAACAAAGATAAACAGTTTATTGATGTCCGAACGCCAAATGAATTTAAAGGAAATCACATTAAAGAGTTTAAAAATATTCCTTTACATGTTCTTCAGAATAAAGCTAACGGACTTTCTAAGGACAAAGAAGTAATCGTAATTTGTCAAAGTGGAATGAGAAGCAGCAATGCGACTAAAGTATTGAAAAAAATGGGATTTGAAAATATCACCAATGTAAAAGGTGGAATGGGCGCTTGGCGCTAATTAAAGGAGGAAATAATAGAATGAAACAGATAAACCCGAATGAAGTAGAATATTTACTAAAAGACAAATCAGCTATCCACATTATTGATGTACGTGAGACTGAAGAAGTGAATGCAGGAAAAATTCCAACTGCTATGCATATTCCATTAGGATTGGTGGAGTTTAAGATGCAGGACCTAGATAAATCGAAAGAATATATCATTGTTTGTCGATCAGGAGGTAGAAGTTCTAAAGCAGCTACTTTACTTGAAGATCACGGATATAAAGTAGTTAACATGACAGGCGGAATGCTTGAGTGGAACGGTCCGACTGAATAATTTTTTTTGGAATATTGCATACCCCTATACGTATTTGAAATAAGGAGGAAATTAACGTGATTAAATCAGATTCAGTACTAGATGCAAAAGGTTTAGCTTGTCCAATGCCGATTGTCAAAACCAAGAAGGCCATAAACGGGTTGGAGTCTGGAGACGTGTTGGAAATTCAAGCGACTGATAAAGGATCGACTGCCGACTTGAAAGCTTGGGCAAAGAGTACAGGCCATCAATACCTCGGAACAGTTGAAGAAGGGACAGTCTTAAAACACTACCTTCGTAAATCAAGTGAAGAAGAAACAAGAGAAAAAAAGCATCCTAATGTCATGAAAAATGAAGAATTGCAACAAAAAATAGATGCAAACCAAGATATAGTGGTACTGGATGTACGGGAGGCAGCGGAATATGCATTTAGCCATATCCCGAATGCAAAGTCCGTTCCCCTAGGTGACTTGGATGAATACTTAAATGAATTTGATAAAGAAGCTGAAATATATGTGGTTTGCCGTACGGGAAATCGTAGTGATCTTGCGGCACAACAATTGACAGCGGCAGGGTTCAAGCAAGTCATCAATATCGTGCCTGGTATGAGTGAATGGACTGGACCAACTGGAAAATCAGTATATTAACTAAAATGGAGGAATAAAAAATGACAAACAATAAAGTAGCAATTATAGCAAGCAACGGTGGATTATTTGATGCATACAAAGTATTTAATATTGCAACGGCGGCAGCAGCAACTGACCAAGAAGTAGCCATTTTCTTTACATTTGAAGGATTAAACTTAATCCATAAAGAAGCAAATCAAGCACTTGCAATGCCTGAAGGAAAAGAACATTTTGCTGAAGGATTTGCGAAAGCAAATGTACCAAGTATTCCTGAATTGCTTGCAATGGCGCAAGAAATGGACGTGAAGTTCATCGGTTGTCAAATGACTATGGATGTAATGGGACTTGAAAAAGAAGATTTTGTAGATGGTATCGAAGTTGGTGGCGCTGTAACTTTCCTGGAATTTGCAAAAACTGCAGATGTAACTCTAACATTCTAATTTAATCAATCAAACAATAGGAGGCATATTGATGTCAGTAAAAGAAATGACAGCTAAAGAAGTTGCTAAAAAAGTAATCAATAAAGAAGAATTATTTATTTTGGACGTTCGTAATGAAAGTGATTTTAATGATTGGAAAATAGAAGGACAAAATATTGCAATATTGAATACTCCCTATTTTGATTTACTAGATGGTGTAGAGGAAATTATGGATTCCATCCCTACGAATACAGACGTACTAGTAGTTTGTGCAAAAGAGGGTTCATCGATTTTTGTAGCTGAAATGTTATCAGATGCTGGGCTTTCAGCTTCCTATCTAAAAGGTGGTATGAAAGCTTGGAGCGAATACTTGGAACCTGTAAAAATAGGCGATTTGACAAATGGTGGAGAAATTTATCAATTTGTACGTCTAGGAAAAGGGTGCTTGTCTTACATGATCGTTTCTGATGGAGAAGCTGCTGTTATTGACTCAACAAGAAATCCAGCTATTTATGTTGAATTTGCATCAACTATTGGAGCTAAAATCACCCATGTGTTTGATACACACTTACATGCTGACCACATTTCAGGTGGAAGAAAAATCGCTGAGATCACAAATGCAACATACTGGTTACCACCAAAAGACGCGGAGGAGGTTACATTTGAGTACTCCCCATTGGAAGGTGGTAATGTGGTGACAATTGGTCATACGGAAATTGATATCCTTGCCTTGTATTCACCAGGCCACACAATTGGTTCTACTTCATTTGTGATTGATGGAAAATATTTACTTTCTGGTGATATTTTGTTCATTGATTCTATTGGGAGACCAGACCTTGCAGGATTGGCCGAGGATTGGGTTGGAGATTTAAGGGAAACACTTTATAACCGTTATAGAGAGCTTTCAACTGATTTAATCGTACTACCTGCTCACTTTATGATTATCGAGGAATTAAATGACGACGGCAGTGTGGCTAAACAGTTAGGAACTTTATTTGCAGAAAATCATGGCTTGAACATTGCCGACGAAGCAGAATTCAGACAAATGGTTACTGGTAACTTGCCTCCGCAGCCAAACTCCTATCAAGAAATTCGTGAAACCAATATGGGGAAAATTACACCAGATGATGACAAGCAACGTGAAATGGAAATTGGACCAAATCGTTGTGCAGTTCGTTAAAAAGTTACACTAAAAAGAATACGTAATTAGGAGAGATATTAGATGAATGCAGATAAATTATTGGATGCCAAAGGACTAGCTTGTCCAATGCCAATCGTGAAGACAAAAAAATCGATGAATGATTTAGAAACTGGTCAAGTTCTAGAAATCCATGCAACGGATAAAGGAGCTCAAGCAGATTTAGCCGCTTGGTCTAGATCAGGTGGGCACGAACTAGTTCAGTCCACTGAAGAAAACGGTGTATTTAAATTCTGGATTAAAAAAGGTTGATAAAGAATAGGGAACCGAAGGAAGGTTCCCTTCTTTTATAGGGGGTATTAAAATGGATTTAACGTTTATCATTACCATTTTTTTAATTGGATTTATAGGCTCATACATTTCTGGAATGCTAGGTATTGGCGGATCAATCATTAAATACCCGATGCTCTTGTTTATCCCACCATTGTTCGGTCTAGCTGCTTTCAGTGCCCATGAGGTATCTGGCATAAGCGCAGTACAGGTGCTGTTTGCTTCCATAGCAGGAGTATGGGCATATCGCAAAGGCGGATTTTTGAACAAAACATTAATCATTTACATGGGTGTTAGCGTGTTGATCGGTAGTGTAATCGGGAGTTTCGGATCTCAATCGATGTCCGAAAATGGCATAAATATAGTCTATGGTGTTCTTGCTTTAATAGCTGCTGTCATGATGTTTATTCCGAAGAAAGGGATAGATGATATTCCTTTGGATCAAGTTACTTTTAACAAGTGGCTAGCCGCAATCTTAGCATTTATTGTTGGTATCGGTTCAGGTATTGTAGGTGCCGCAGGTGGATTCTTATTAGTGCCAATTATGTTGGTCGTATTAAAAATACCGACTAGGGTAACCATTGCATCTTCCCTTGCAATTACCTTCATTTCATCCATTGGCGCAACAGTTGGGAAAGTCTCCACAGGACAGGTTGAGTACTTCCCGGCTGTAATTATGATAGTCGCAAGCTTAATAGCAGCCCCACTAGGTGCGATGGCGGGCAAAAAAATGAATACTAAAATTCTTCAAGTCATTTTGGCATTGTTAATCTTAGCTACTGCACTAAAAATTTGGACGGATATTTTATTTTAAAACTAAAATAAGCCTTCAATCAATTCACTGAATTGGTCGGAGGCTTTTTTGTATTGAATATATTCACACTGTATTTGGTACTTCCATCGTAGAAAGAATACTGTTTGAAACTTCATCCATTATAGATTCAAAAGAAGTATTTAAAGCGTGTGCCAGTTCTCTATACAAAATATTTTGCACGGAAATTAAAAGCTTTAAGTCCTGATCAAGTAATTTCTTCTTATCCAGTTCTGCTTCAAATTTTTTCTGGATTAATGTATTCACTACTTTCGAAAGATTATTTCGATCGCCGCTATTTATAATTTCAGAGTATGTTTTTGTGCGTTCTTTGTTATTTTCAATCCATTCAATACCTGGAGAATGGAAGGAATCTAATATTATTTTCGCTTCGTCTGGTTCAAGGAGTTCAAGCATAGATACCGCCTTATTATCTACCGGAGTACTTATCGATAATTTTAGATTATCTAATGGGTGCAAAACATAATATTTCTTTGTAATATCGAAATATGTTTTTTCACAAATATCGTCAATTTGGCATATGCCGTGAGAAGAATAATTAATTAGTTCGCCGACTTCAAACATCTACATGCTCCTCTAAACATTATTGTCAACTTAGTTAACTAAGTATAGTATAAGCTAAATTTTTAAAATAGTCAACTTAGTTGACGATAGGTAATAGTCCTTGTATATTTAGTAACAGATAAATAGTGAACGGGGGAATATGCTTGAATTACGACTATGATGTAAATAGTTTAGATCTAATCGATTTAATAAGTGAAAGACATATTATGATTAAAAGAGTTACGGAAGAATTATGGAATAACAGCAATGATATATATATATCCAATTCAGAGTGGTTCATCATTGCGAAAATCTATAAAAAGAATCCGACCATTTCCTATATTAACAAACAAGTAAATATCTCACGCCAGGCAACGCATAAAATCATACGAAGCTTAGAATCAAAAGGATTAGTAGAAATTAGCGGAGTCAAAGACAATAAAAAAGAAAAATCTATTCGGTTAACTACCTTAGGAGATGCATGCTATGAAAAAAATGAATCCCTTAAGGCTGGGCTAGAGAATAAAATTGCAAATCAAATAGGTAGGGAAAATTTAGAGTCCATTAAAGAAGTTTTAAAAGAGGATTGGGGAATATAGTCTAGGTACTTTCTAGTAATTATCTAATAACTTACATGATATCTACAAAGTGGGGTAAATATTAGTAGGTTACTTATTAAATAATAGTTAGAAGGGGGAATCTATTATTCAAATTAAGGGAGAGGTATTACGTACAGTACGAAAAGAGCAGAACATGTCACAGGAAGAACTGGCTTTAGAGTTAGAAGTGACGATTAGTACTATTTCTAATTGGGAACGCAAGGATGTCCCAGATGGACGATATATTAAGTCAATTGCGGAAGCGTTAGATGTGAGTGTCCATAAGCTAACTGGAGTTCCATCTAATGATTTATCGGTAGAAGTTAAATCAAAAGATACTTACGAGGAAGAAAATATTTTACTCCAAAGCTTGATGGAATCATTTGATCAAATAGTACAAGATAAAGAGAAAAATATAGAAAATGATTAACATGATCCGTGGATGAAGAATGGCGAAATAGTTAACAAAAAGGGATATTCCATAAAATAGAACATAAAAAAAGCTAGTAGCATCTGATGCTACTAGCTTTTTTTATGTTGATGTAAAAGCTAACTTCCGTGTAAAACTCCATACTTTATTTCAAAAGTTGAAAAAGTATAGGTAATGATAAAAGAATACAGTTGATAGCGCTTTCATATAAATAATCTGAATTTATAATTAAGGAGTAATCATTTTTCAGAAAAAGGGAGAGGGATAAAAGAATGAAGAAGTTCAAGGGGTTAACTTTTTTAGCAATATTGATGGCTTTCGTATTAGTTGTCGCAGGATGTAACAATGGAAGCGGAGATAGTTCGGTAGACGTGGGTATCGTATTACCAACAAAGGATGAGCCACGTTGGGTTCAGGATGAGCAACGTTTTAAAGATGCTTTAGCAGATTCGGATTATTCCACGGAAATTCTGTTCAGCCAAGGATCTTCTGCGAAGGAAAAAGAAAATGTAGAAGCGTTATTAAATAAAGGAATAAAAGTATTAATCATCACTCCTCATGATGGAGCAGCTGCTGCTTCAGCAGTAGAGGCAGCGAAAAAAGAGGGTGTAACAGTTATTGCATATGACCGTTTAATCACGGATACGGATGCAGTAGATTACTATGTAACTTTTGATAGCTTAGCAGTTGGTGCCGCACAAGCTCAGTATTTAGTAGACAATGCGAATGGCTCAGATGTTCCACTTTATCTGTATGCAGGTGCAGCGTCTGACAACAATGCATTCTTGTTCTTCGAGGGAGCATGGAAAGTACTTCAACCGAAAATTGCGGATGGTACTTTTAAAATTGCCAACTCAAGTGAAGCAGAAGCTTTAAAGGATTCAGCAGATCTGTCACGTGATCAATTAGGGAAGATTATCGGCCAGATTACAACAAACTGGGATGCAAATGATGCGAAAAACAAAGCACAAACTCATTTAACTGCAGCTAAAGCTGACTTAAAAGGAGACGTTTCCATTCTAGCACCAAATGATGGAACTGCTCGTTCTATCGCAGATGTATTTGCTTCAGATAGTGCAATTACAAAATATTTTGTAACAGGGCAAGATGCAGAAAAAGCATCTATTCAATACATTATTGATGAACAACAATCGATGACAGTGTTCAAGGATGTTCGTACATTAGTAAAAGATGCAATGGGTATGGCAGTAGAAGTGTTAGATGGCAACACGCCAGAAACAACAGGTTCTTATGATAATGGAGCGGTTGAAGTAAAAGCAAAACAAACAAATGTTATCGTAGTTGACAAAGACAACGTAAAAGCAGAACTTATTGATTCTAAGTATTACGAAGCTAGCGAATTCACAGGTTTAGAGTAAGACAGCTGAAAAGGAAGAATAGTGGTAGATTCATCTATCACTATTTCTCTATTTTTATTTGTTTTAGTAGGGGGAGGTAATAATATGAGTGAGTATATTTTAGAGATGAATAATATTTCTAAAGAATTCCCAGGGGTCAAGGCCCTCTCAAACGTAAATTTCAAAGTAAAAAAAGGCGAGATTCATTGTTTGGTTGGAGAAAACGGTGCTGGTAAATCAACTTTAATGAAAGTACTAAGTGGAGTGTATCCATATGGCAATTACACGGGAGATATCGTATTTAAAGGTAAGGTGCAACAGTTTAATGAGATTACGGATAGTGTTAAAGCAGGGATTGGTATTATATATCAAGAACTAGCTCTATTTCCAGATTTGACTGTGTATGAAAATATATTTGCCGGAAACGAACTAAAAAAAGGTCCCTTCGTAGATTGGAACAAAACAATTGTTCATGCAACCGGGCTATTGGAAAAAGTGAAGTTAAAGGTGACACCAGAAACATTGATCAAGGAATTAGGTGTAGGGAAACAACAACTAGTAGAAATTGCCAAGGCTTTAAGTAAAGATGTTAACTTGCTTATATTAGATGAACCAACTGCCGCACTTAATGAAGATGATAGTGAAAATTTATTGGTACTCATTAAGGAACTGCAAAACCAAGGAATTAGCTGTATTATGATCTCTCATAAGCTTAAAGAGATCATAAATATTGCAGATAAAGTAACCGTACTACGTGATGGACAGACGATTTGTACGCTTGATGCGAGTGCAGGGGAAGTATCTGAAAATGTCATTATTAAACATATGGTTGGACGTGACATTGAAGATATTTATCCAAAGCGTCTAGACAGGAATATCGGTGAAACAATTCTAGAATTATCTAATTGGACTGCTTATGATTCACAGTTAGGTAGGAATGTTGTAAATAACGTACAGATTGAAGTGAAAAAGGGCGAGATTATTGGTATTGCTGGTCTAATGGGATCAGGTCGAACAGAGCTTGCTCTTAGCATTTTTGGGAATCCTAAAAATTATAAGTTACAAGGCAACATGAAAATGTATGGGAATACAAAGGTATTAAAGCATACAAGTGAGGCTATTAAAGCAGGTATTGCCTATGTAACGGAAGATCGTAAAGGGGATGGATTATTCTTATTGCAGGATATTAAAAGTAATGTTTCTGCAGCGCATCTCAAAGGTGTCTCCAAAAGGGGAATATTAAACTTAAACGAAGAAGTAAAAGTTGGAACTGAGTATAAGGATTCACTCTATATTAAAGCGAGCTCACTTGAACAGATTGTAGGGAAGCTCAGTGGTGGAAATCAACAAAAAGTATCCCTTGGTAAATGGTTGTTTACTGGACCTAAGATTTTGATATTGGATGAACCTACAAGAGGAATTGATGTGGGAGCGAAGTTCGAGATTTATACAATTATGAATGAACTGATCAAAGAAGGAATGAGTATTATTATGATTTCATCTGAACTAGGAGAAGTACTAGGGATGAGTGATCGAATTTACGTCATGGCGGAAGGCTCCATTAAAGGTGAGTTAACGATGGAGGAAGCGACACAAGAAACAATAATGGAACTTGCGACGCAATAAAAGGAGGATAATGATGAACTTTTTTGGAGAAGCAAAAGCACTCGTCAAAGCCAACATTCGAGATTACGGAATGTATATTGCGTTAGTAGTGATTATGTTGACGTTTACAATTATGACGAACGGACTATTTATGTCTTCACGAAACATTAGTAATTTATTGGATTCAGCAGGGTATATTGCTGTACTGGCAGTTGGTATGACATTAGTAATTGTAATTCGTCATATAGATTTATCGGTTGGATTTTTAGCCGGATTTCTCGGTGCCATTGCAGCAATATTTTTAACACAAATGGGCGTATCTGTTTGGATAACTATTCCAACAATTTTGATCCTCGGAGCACTAATCGGAATGGTTAATGGAGTATTAGTCGCAAAGATTGGGATACCAGCCTTTGTAGCAACGCTTGCAGGAATGCTCATTTTCCGTGGTGCATTACTTCAAGTGACAGAGAAAACTGGAACAATTATTATTAAAGACGATCAGTTTAATGCAATTGGGAATGGATTTATTCCCTCTATTATGCAAATAAATGGCTTGCATCTATTAACATTATTAGTAGGTTTAGTAGGAATTATTTTATTTGTTTACAATGAAATTTCTACCCGTCGAAACAAAATGACCTATGGATTCGAAGTTATGTCTAACGGGTTATTTAGTGTAAAGCTTGTGTTAATATCTGCAATTATTGGATATATTACATGGATTCTAGCAGGCTACAATGGTTTGTCATGGACAGTAATCATTATGATTATAGTAGTAGTTATCTATCATTTCTTGACGACAAAAACGGTACTAGGTCGCCATATATATGCAGTCGGAAGTAATCCTGAAGCTGCCCATTTGAGCGGTATCAATGTACAGAAGATTACATATATCGTATTTGGATCGATGGGAATGCTCGCTGCATTATCAGGGATTCTATTTACTTCTAGGCTTCAATCAGCAACGACTACAGCAGGGACACTATTTGAACTTGATGCAATTGCTGCGGCCTATGTAGGAGGGGTGTCTTCTGCAGGTGGAGTTGGTAAAGTAACGGGTGCCATTATTGGTGCCATAGTAATGGCCTGCCTATCAAGCGGGATGAACTTGCTTGGTGTTGGTATTTCGTATCAATACATGATTCGCGGAGGAGTTTTAGCTGGGGCAGTAATCTTTGATGTAATGACTCGTAAGCAACGAGCGTAATGCTATAGTTTTATCATTTGGCACCCTTATATAAGGGTGCCATGTATTATATATGGGGCTTACTTGCTTTCATTTGTTATTTACTTGCGCTCGGTAATCACTTACTTTCGGACAAGTAAACAATACTTGCTTACAATCTATGTTTACTTGCTCTCATATGTGAATGCTTGCGGAATGGATAATTCTACCAAAATTTAAGCCTAGAAAGCACCTAGATATAGCA
The DNA here is from genome assembly GCF_029533155.1 of Psychrobacillus antarcticus. Taxonomy (GTDB): domain Bacteria; phylum Bacillota; class Bacilli; order Bacillales_A; family Planococcaceae; genus Psychrobacillus; species Psychrobacillus antarcticus. The sequence continues at coordinate 19,915 of NZ_JAIZDB010000048.1, forward strand.
TTGTCAATTTCCATATGGGTGTTATTATGGAAGAAACTAGCTTATGGAAAGGGGGAGGTAGAGGTGCGGAAGAAGATTGTTCTTCTATTAGGTACATTAATTATCATTTTCAGTTATTTAACGATTGTATCTGCAACAAAGGCTTTTCGAACTACAAGTGAATTACCTGTCTCCCTTTCCGAGATGGAGGATTCTGTTCGTCTTGTACTAATCACGCAAGAGCTCGATACCCCCTTTTGGAATAAGGTCGGACTAGGGGCCAAAAAGCAGGCTAGAGAAGAAAATGTTGAGTTGGAAGTATGGGGAAGTTATGGAAGTGACGAAGACGATTTTTTGAAAAAGATGGAGATTGCTATTCATTCTAAAGTAGATGGGATCATCGTTCAGGGCTTAGACACCGAGGAATTTAAAGAACTGTCCAAAATTAAAGCTGCCTTTTATGGAATACCTGTTATCACAGTAGCTAATGACGTTCCGGTGGAAGAAAGTTTACGCAAAACATATGTCGGCTCCGACCAGTTCGGGGCTGGAAAAATGGTCGCTTATCAACTCATTAAAGAAATGGGTATATCTGGCGAAGTGATTATTCTTAGGGATGAAGTACAGGCATATTATCAAAAAGAACGTTTAGCGGGGATACAGAATGTCCTCGAGAAATACCCGGAGATTGACATCATTATTAGAGGCACAGAGGCTACAAATGAACAAGTGATCTCGACAACCCAACAGCTTATGAATGAAGCACCGAGAGCTACGGCATTTATTGCGATTAATGCAAATTATGCTGGACCTATGATTCAAGAGATTGGAAGACGAACACAGGTAGAGCCGTTTCATATATATACGTTTGATGATGGAGTCGAATCGAGCTCTCTTTTAGAACAGGGTAAACTAGATGGTATTTTAGAACAAAAACCAGAGGAAATGGGTCAACAAAGTGTGAAGTGGATCATGGAATGGATTTCTGGAAAGACTGTTCCTCTTAAATCAGATGGTTATTTGACGGAAACGAATATGCTTACATCGGATGGTGATAAGCCATGACAACTATTCAACGAAAGATTTGGCTACTCGTTTCGGTTATGCTACTCATCATGGGAATTATTTGGATGATGCTGACATATTACAATCAGCAAACACAAGAACAAACAAATACAATTCTGCAACGTTATTTACGCATGAATGAAGTAACGATAGCTAGTCAGAAAATGATTACCGATTTAAATAATTATTTGCTAGATCCTACTGAGATACATAAAGTACAGATAGAAAAAAGTATTAAAACAATTGAGGAGGTACAAAAAGATGTAGCAAAGCTTCGCAATGAAGAAAATGCATTTTCTGTTTCGAATTATATACATTTAATCGATAGTTTAGTGGAGACAGCAAATCGTTCGATCCTATTTTCAGAGGAGCAGGAATTAGAGGGCTCCAAGAATGAGTTTAATGAAGCAAATCGTATATCGATGTACATATCTGAAATGACATTAACAATTTTAGAGCGGGAGTTAAAAACTTATAATCTATTTTATCGAGAAATTATCGATCAGTCAGAGGAGTTAAAAAAGCTTGGAATTTGGATACTACTCTTAGTAACGGCCGTGTTACTTTTAGCTACCTATTGGTTCTCCCTTAGTATTACAAAACCAGTGCATCAGTTAACAAAGGCTGCTAATGAGTTAGCGCAGGGACGTTTCAACCAAAAGATAAAAGTAGAATCTAATGATGAAATTGCATTTTTAGCCCAAACATTTGATGAAATGCGGATAAATATTAATGACCTGATATTGGAGATTCAGCAAAAGGCACAACTTGAGCATGAACTTCAGCAGAGTAAGTTGCTATTGAAAGAGAGCCAGTTAAAGAGTTTACAAAGCCAGATTAATCCACATTTTTTATTCAACACATTAAATACTTTGTCTAAGAAAGCTTATTTGGACGGTGCTGAAGAAACGAGCGATCTGTTAGTTAGTGTAGCTGGATTATTACGTTATAACTTAAAACGAATAGATCGTTCCGTCACACTATATGAAGAAGTACTTGTACTTTATCAATATATGGAAATACAAAAGGCACGGTTTACAGACCGTTTACATTTTGATGCACACATCGATGAATCTTGCTTACATGTTAATATTCCTAGTCTGACAATACAACCTATTATAGAAAATGCTGTCATACATGCAATAGAGCCAGAAGAGAATGGCGGTACAATATCGTTTAGAATTTTAAGAGATGGTTCTTGGATTATCATGGAGATAGAAGATAGTGGAAAAGGGATTCCACAAGAAAATATCGAGTTGCTACTAAGTGGACAAATGGATTCAAACGAAGGACATTCCACTGGAATCGGTTTTCAAAATGTAGTAAAAAGACTCCAACTATTTTACGGTGTGGATAATTTAGTATCTATTGAGAGTGTAGAGGGTATTGGAACGAAGGTAATCATAAAAATCCCAGAAACTAGGGAGGAGGTAAATGATGAGACTATTAATCGTGGATGATGAACCTATAGAGAGGGAAGGTATGGAAGCCATCTTGCAAAAGGCATTTCCAGATTTATTTATTGCACAGGCGAAAAATGGCAAAATGGCAATCGAACTAACGGATAGTTTTCAGCCTGATTTGGTATTAATGGACATAATGATGCCTGGCATGACCGGTTTAGAGGCAATTGAAATAATTCAACTTTCTCATCCCACCATCAAATTCGTCATGGTAACTGCTTTTGATATGTTTGATTATGCAAGACAGGCTATTAAACTTGGCGTGAAGGATTATTTATTGAAACCGAGTAAAGCTAGTGAAATAGTCTTAACTGTTGGAAAGGTATTGGATGAGTGCCAGATGGAGCGAGAAGTAGCCAGTAATAGTAAGATGCAGATTGACAAGTGGGAGCAAGCCCTTGTTTTGGCAGAGACAGACATTGTCACCCAATTATTATTTGACCACGTGCATGAGGTTCACATTGATATGCTGGTAGAAATGCTGGATATTCGTTCTACACTTGGAAAGTTTGTTGTAGTAGTTGTTCTACCAGAAGGAGCACAAAATTATTATTCTTCGATTAAAGCGAAGGTTAGAGAGTATGGGGATGCTTGGGTTGGTGCTTTAAACGGAAGGCAGCTTCCTCTAATCATTTTTCGAGATTCTCAGAATAGCTTTCGTTCCCAAGTAATTACTTTAGTTAAAGCCATTTTATCTTTAGATAAGGATAGTCAGGGAGCGAATTGGTTTTTAGGGATAGGTCAAATATATGAAAATCTAGAAGAAATACGCCTGTCTTATCAAGAGGCACTTATTGCGACTATGGATATATCGTTAGCAGTAAAGTATAGATTTTATATAGATGTTCCGGCACTTACTTTAGAAACAGATCATCAAATTATAAAGCAGCAACAGAAAGATTTCTTTGACCATATTCGACTAGGGGATTGGGGCGCTATTCGTACTCGTATATTGGATGTAATACAGCAATATGAAAATGTCGGTAATTCATTAATCTATACGCAACAACGAATACTAGAGTTACTTTGGGTGGTAAACCGAGTGATGGATGAAATGGGAATGGAAACAAATGCATTGTTCTTCTCCTTTCAAGCAAATGATTATAGACAGCTACGAACGGAGACATTATTACTACTTGAACAGATGAATGCTCTTTATAATGCCCATTTCGATAAAATAGAAGCCGATAAAATACATCAAATACAGCAGTATATTCGAGAACATTCGCATGAAGATATTTCTTTAGATGCGTTGGCATATCGAGTGAATTTAAGTCCTATTTATATTAGTAAAATGTTTAAGGAAAAGCTAGGCGTAAACTATATAGATTATTTAACGGAGTGTCGCATTGAAAGAGCTAAGAAATTATTAAATGATCCGGAGAAAAGTTTAAAGGAAATTACATTTGAGATTGGTTACCATGAACCGAATTACTTTAGCAAAGTATTTAAGAAAATGTGTGGGGTATCTCCGAAAGAATATAGAAAAACATTATGGAGCAAAGCAGCTGAAGTGTAGAGGGGGAGAAAGATGAAAAGTAAATTTATTACGGTTTGTCTTTTCGGGATGATCCTATTTCTATTTGCATGCACTGATAATTCTGTCCCTGAAACTCAAGAACCAGAAAAAAGTCCAATTATCCCAGACGCAGAGCCTATTAGGATTGGGTTTTCCATGGATACATTGCTGGAGGAACGTTGGCTGAAAGACCGTGAATTTTTCAAAGAAGCTGTAGAAAGCCTCGGAGCAGAAGTAGAAATTGTTGCCGCAAATGGGGACGATGCTTTACAGATATCACAAGCAGAGACACTGATTCAAAGCGGCATCGATCTGTTGGTAATCGTACCTCATAATGCAGCAGCTACTGCGGCAATCGTTCATAAAGCGCATCTTGCAGGAATTCAAGTAATTGCCTACGATCGTCTTGTTAAAAATGCGGAGCTTGATATGTACATTTCTTTTGATAATGAACAAGTAGGTAAAATGCAGGCTGAGGCTATGACAGCACTTGTTCCAAAAGGGAACTATGTCTTTATAGGGGGAGCCATCACGGACAATAATGCCCATCTATTGAAAAAGGGAGTATTCAAGGTGTTGCAACCGTATATAGAGCGTGGAGATATTCACGTTGTCTATGACCAGTGGACGAAAGATTGGACTCCTGCAAATGCTCAGGCCAATATGGAACAAGCTATTCGGAATACGAATGGTCAGATAGATGTAGTAATTGCTGCCAACGATGCTACTGCAGGTGGAGCCATACAAGCACTCAAGGATTATGGATTAGCCAGTCAAATACCAGTAGCAGGTCAAGACGCAGATCTCGCGGGTGTCCAACGAATCGTAGCTGGAACACAAACGATGACTGTCTATAAGCCTATTCAAATGCTTACCCAAAAGGTAGCAGAAATAGCGGTGGCGATGGCGAAGGGAGAAATCGTATCTGCCAATCGACAAGTAAATAACGGGAAGAAGGAGGTACCATCCTTGTTGCTACCGCCAATTGCAGTAAATATAGACAATCTCGAAAGTACTGTTATTCAGGACGGGTTTCATGCAGCAGAAGAAGTGTATGGAAGAATGGAAGAGTAAGTGGAGACCAATTCACCCAAAAAATAAGTGCAAATTTGAAAAGTTAGACTTAAATTTCTTTACAAAGAATATTCACTACCAACTAGAGCAAAATAAACTCTAGGAGGTGAATATTCATGAGTAAAAATAACAATAAAACGGTAAATGTAAGAACACACAATAGTTATGAATTGTACAAAAATCCAAAAAATAATCCAGACGAGGAATTTTCAGAAGAGTTTGTGGACATATCCAAAAATAAGATAACGAATGAAATTAATAAAAACCCGTCTAACAAAAGAAAAAATAATTAGTATATGAGAGGTGAGTTCAATTGAGCTCATCTTTTTTTAAAAGATAAGAAAGTATATAAAAATATAGCATGAACACCAGTTTTACAGGACTTTTAAGAATGATTAATACTACTGATTTCCGTTTCAGGTGGAGTACAAAGGCTAATAGCGCCACGTCGTGTGGCAACGCCTTTGTGACCAACATCCTGTTGGCCTCCGTGGCACGGCTTCAATCTCCTCGTCACTACGTTCCTGCGGGGCTTTCAGCTCGTGCTGTTCCCACAGGAGTCGCCACCCTGCACTCCAATCAATTAAGTGAGTAGTACTCAACTAGGAGATATTGCATAGACTCTCGCTTATAATAGAAGAGTAGTACGAGTTAATGTAGGGATAAAACCGTCTGTTGAATTTGGGAACGAAATTGAGTAATGAAGGATGAAGATAGTAGATTTCCTTTTTTACTAGTGGAAATAAGGAAAAATAGGAAGTGTCTACCCAATAAAGAAGCGAAATAGCGAACGAAATTGCATCTTCGTGAGCTTCCTCAATTATTAGGATAGTATCTTTTCTCTAGTTACCCCAAAAATGAACTAACCCGTTTCTAAAAGTTGTAGAAGGGCGACGGACAGTTAATAGCCATAAGATTACCGAGAAAAAAAGATGCTGGTCGTGACTTCAGTCACGACCAGCATCTTTAAAAAATCAAATGGTAATTATATAGCAATAAATCTGTACAAAGCCCTTTGAAAACAGTAGAAACAGGTTTAGATCCTAGAGGACCAGGCGTCTTTTTGCCCGGTTTTTCTTATATTTACTTATCTAAATTGTGATATTAAAACCTGGGGAAGCGGGAAGCGGTTTTGGGATGGCCATAATTGTTCTTGAGCTATAGAGATCTGAAATGTATGCACAATCAATGGAATTGAAAAAGTGGGAAAAGATAGAAAAATTTCCGAACTTTTCTTACTTGGTTCACGTCTAATACAATACATAATGACTTTAAAATAGTCCGGCTTAATAGGCATATACTAGGAGGAATAGTATGAAGAATTTATTAGTGTTTTTAATCCCGCTACTTTTATTAGTAGGGTGCCATAACGAGGAGACAGAACAAGCTCAAGAAACGGATTTAGAGGAAACTACTACTATTGTTGAAGAAAATAAAGAGGATACAGTGGAGGGAAATAAGAACACGAATGATAAGCCAGTAGTTAAGGAAGAACCTGTAACTACAGAAAAATCCGAGACTGTTAATATTTCAGGCACAAAAGAGAAATATTTAAAACAGTTAGATGACATTGAAAATAGTTTAGGTGATTTAAACAATCAATACAACACTGGAACACAAACAGAAATGCGCGAAGCAAAGTCGGAAATTCTAAGTAAATGGGATAATGCTTTAAATGAGATCTATGGTGTATTGAAAAAAGAGCTGTCTGCGGATGAAATGAGTAGTCTAAAAGAGGAACAGCAAAATTGGATTATACAAAGAGATAAATTGGCAAAAGAGGAGGCTTCAATTTTTGCAGGAGGAACGATGGAGGCTACTATATACGTAGCTACACAGGCAGAGCTGACGAAAGAACGTTGTTATGAATTAGTACAAAAATATATGAAGTGAAAATAGAGTTGGAAATCAGCAAATGTTGATTTCCAAATTTTTTGCGTGAGAAGAGGGAACATTATTTGGTATTAATAGTTGTACATATATTGCAGAGATAAAAGGCTATGTTAAAGATAAAGGTTGATTTAAAATGCATATAAAAATGAGCAGGCATATGTTCTCAGCTCATTATATTTTGATGTCCTTTTTTGACTAACGTACCCGTTAGTTGAAGAGAGTAACCTATTTAATTTAAAAATCGTATCTGTTTTATCTGTACTTTAATTCTGTCCAATTTTTTCTTGAATTTATTTCTCTTGTCATCGAGTAAATGAATGTCTAACATAGTTGCAATTGTTTCCACTACACTTTCGACTGTCAACTTATCAGTTTCTATTCGATGTTTAAATATATCATTTGATAACCCTTGCATACATCTATCTATTTGTTTTTCACCCCATGAATTTTTTCTCTCCCCCCTACTTCGCAGCCTCTTTTGCAATGTTTCTTTAGAAGCCCAAAGTACAAAATGATTGACTATCACTCCTTCATCTCTTAATTTCCCTACGATTTCCTCAAAATACTGTGGATTTACTAAGGTCATCGGAACAATGATAATCCCGTCATATTCACTATCTATGTATTTTAAAGTAGTGTAATTTAACTCTCGCCAGATACTATAATCTTGGAAATCACCTTTACTAATTTCTTTGGGTATATTCCTGTTAATAAAAAAACCTATGTTTTCAGGGTCATAGACAAGGGAACTAGGAATCCTTCTTTCTAATTCGTATGAAGTTTGGGTTTTCCCAGAACCAAATGCTCCATTTAACCAAATAATCATTATAATCACCCCACTTCTATATTAAATGAGTTCTACTTATAAGACGTAAATTCCTTCTTCAACTAAATGTGGCGTTAGTTGAATAAGACAATATTTAGCATCTCCTTACACTATACAATTATTTTTATAATATTCAAAATAGTGTTCTCATTAATAAGAAGTAAGAGTATAACATGAATCTTGAATCGAACTTTTGGACATATCTTTAAACATAGCAATTAACAAGCTAATTAGCATTGATTTCCCAAGTAGCAATAACCATTGTTACTTGGATGATTTAGTTTCTAATAGTTGTGTTCCAGATCAACTTTATAAAAGCGGATAATTGGTTATAAAACCACATAAAAATTCGTTTTTTATTTTAAAATAAGTAATTATGGAATTGACTCAATGAGTAAACTAATTGGATTTCCATTTAGCCGGAGATTTTGAGCTACCTATTGATACCAAGAATATATATAAGATAATTCTTTGCAGGGATATTTTCCTTTCTATCGAATTTAAATTAGAAAGGAAAGGGATGAGGGAAATGATTAAAAATAATCCTGTAGAAGCAGCTCGAAAATTTTTACATAAATATTTTCCGAATTGTAATGGAGCTTTGTTAGCAGGGAGCGTCGTTCGGGGAGAGGCGACGAATACATCTGACTTAGACATTGTGATTTTTGATGAATCAATTCCATCATCCTATCGAGAGTCGTTTATAAAATTT
>NZ_JAIZDB010000049.1 GCF_029533155.1 Psychrobacillus antarcticus
CTGTTGATGTTCGTTAAAAAGTATTTTACTCATAATGTTTTCTCCCGTTCAAAGTTTGTAAATTTTAGTATAACGGGGTTTTGAAAAAGAAAAAACCCTGAATAGCTACACTTTTTATAAAGTGTCTACTATTCGGGGTTCAGTTCATGAGTCACTTTCTCTACTTCTAATATATTTATGTTTTTATTATAATTTAAATCGATTTACTACTTCTTGTAATTCTTCGGCAATAGTATTCATATGAGTTATAGAATTCCCCACTTTCTCTAACTCCGTTTGTTGATCATTTGCAGACGCGCTAACTTGTTCTGCCGAAGCAGCAGTTTCTTCAGATATAGCTGATATATTTTGTACTGCCATAATTGCATTATTTTTATTTTCTATCATACTACTTAATTCGCCTACTAACTGATTGATTGCTAACTCAATATCTGCAGTTAATACTTTATTATTATTAAATGCTTCTTCCGTGCTACGTACTGATTGATTTTGTGCTTGCATCATTTCTGCATTTTCAGAAATGATCGAAACTGTTTGCTTAGATTCTAGCATAATTCCTTGCACAATCTGATTAATCACTTCTGTTTCCCGCTTAGATTGTTCTGCAAGTTTTCTAACTTCCTCTGCAACTACTGCAAACCCTTTCCCATGTTCACCTGCACGGGCTGCTTCTATGCTTGCATTTAAAGCAAGTAGATTCGTTTGTTCTGTTATACCTTGAATAGATCCGATCACTTGATTGATATTGGTAATATTCAATGTCAAAGTTTCAATTTGAATTTGCACCTTACTGTTCATTTCATTTGTCTGTATATTCTGTTCTCTTAGTCTAATTACTTCTTTTATGCCGTCTTCGGTTGATACTTTAGTTTTCAAAGATAATTCATCCATTTGAGCAGAAATCGTTTGCAATGAGTCAATTTGATCTGATAACTGTATCATCAGATGGTTTGTTTCATCCGTATCTTCTGATTGCTTAGCAGCTCCTTGTGCAATCTCGTTAGTTGCTACAGAAACCTCTTCACTAGAAGCTACTACTTCATCAAACACCTCATGTACATTATTAGAAGTTTCATATAAAAGTGTAGAAGAATCTAAAACAATTTGTATCGCATCATTCGTTTTGACTAGCATATTATTATACGCAGATGCAACAGCCCCTATTTCATCCGGTTTAATATATACATCTTCTACTTTTCTTGTTAAATCTCCATTAGCAGCAAGTTCAATTGATTCCCGTAAAAATTTCAATGGTTTTAATTGTCTAAATATAAACCAAACGGACACCATTGCCATCAGTACCACCATAATAATAGCACCTATAATATTTACAAATAGTATCTGGGTGAATGTCTCTAGTATTTTAGACTTTGGTAAAACCAATTGAATAGACCACGTTTCGTCTGTGCCTTCTAATAACATTGGAGCAAAAGCATTAAAAGCCTGTTCGTTTAATGACTTTGAATCCACGTACAGACTATCTTCATGTCCACTATCTAAATTTTTCTTCACTCCAGTCCAATTTATTTGTTCTTGCATATTGGAACCATTCATTTTTTCATTAACACTATTTACTATTAATGTACCATTATCTGTAATTACACCGGCATAGCCTCCTGAAGGAGCAATTGTTTTAATAGCCTCCTCTAAAAAGTCTATTGTTAAGTCCGCTGTGATAACACCGAAGAAAGAACCCTCTTTTGTTAATAGAGGTACTGCTATAGTAGTCATGAAGACAGAATCTCCAGCAATTTCGTACATATATGGCTCTGTCAAGATAGCTTGTTTTTCATTTTTAGGAATATTATACCAAGCCACATCTTTAGTATCATAGTTCATCAGTTTTTCCGTCGTAATAGATGTTCCATTTCTAAAAAGGTAAGGAATAAATCTATCGGAACTATCCTTAAGATTACTTGGGAATGATTCGCTGTTTGTCACACTGCTCTCCAGTATTAAGGAGACACCAAAAACGTCATCATTCTTTTCTAAACCTGTTTGTAGAATTTGAACTAATTCTTCTCCCTCCAGTCGGTTGTTCCTTTCTGATAGCTCTATAATATTTTTCGTTGTATTTAACATTTCATTTACTTTTTGAAAGCGATCACGTATTAGAGAGGCTGCAAGTTTTGCATCCACTAATGTCGAACTCTCTGCGTCTTTTATACTTTGGTTATATAAAATTGTACTAGTTACTGTTGAATATATTAGAAATAGTATTAAGAACAGACCTATTATTAGTACTGACAATTTTTTGGAAATACTCTTATTTTTTTTCATCTCTTCATTTCTCCTCATTAATTTTTCTAAACGACCTAAAGACCTAATATTAAATATAGCACAAGAGACCTAAAATTTTTATAATATGAACTAATATATTTATTTTCTATGAATTATTAAAAGGCCACCACCTATTAACTTAATAGGTGGTGGCCTTTATTTTTATACTATTTTCCTTTGTAATACTCCATTAGATCATTGTAGTACTTATTTAAAGAAGAAGTAGAGACATCAAAAGTTTCAGCAATTTCTTTTATCGTCATATCAAATGGTTCAAATAATCCATTTTCCTGACCAAATCGTATGGCTCCCGCAGCAATCGCCACTTCCTTACGTGCATTTGGCTGTTTCTCTACTAAATAATCTTCTACTATTTCTATAAAATTGCCATACTCACGATTATTTTTCTCTAAGAAATCAATCGCAACTTGTAATACTCCCACTTCAAAGTTTGTATACTCTCCGCCCTCATAGCCATTTTGCCCAAGCAGTTTCCATAAGGTTGCTCCCATTTCCTCTAAAAAGTCGGATGCGGATAGTTTTGCTTGTTTCTCAAACTGATTTGTGACTTTATCAAACACTTCCTGATGATCAACCGGGAAGAAAACTAAGCTAGAAATAGCTAAGTAGTGATTTTCTTTGTCAGAACCATCTGGTAAGACGAAACAATATACATGAACTCCAACAGGCACTGGCTTATCACTTTCTCGTCTAAGTAAAATACTTTCTTTTGTGAGTATGTTTGTAACCGTCATATAGTGCTCATTTACTTCTTTCACTTTCCCTACAAAAACTGTCGGCTCGTTCCACTGGTCCAATACCCTCAGTGTAGAAGGTCGTACCATTATTTTCTTCTGCTTTTTAAGATAACCTGACCATATCTCTTGTTTATGATGGAAAAAGAACTCGTCCATTACAATAGCTTCTATCATTTCTAAGTCTAAATAGTCACCTATCGTTTTGCTCCAAGCACTCACAAGACCGGCGTATTCTTCCATATCCTTACGTTCAGGATAGTGATCATAAAAGGATTGCAATATTCGTTCTAATTCCTCTGTTTGTACCTCTTCTATAGAATCATTCTGCTTTGATTCGCAGCACTTTTTGTATTTTTTTCCACTACCACATGGACAAGGATCATTTCGACCTACCATATATAACACTTCCTTCTCTTTTGGTAAGTGCTCATTTTAACATGAATTCAAGAAGAACTTAAGATTTTAACTAAAATAAATAGGAAAATACACATCAGTTTTATAAATAATTCAAAAAAATTCAATCAAATCTGTTTGTAACTAAGATTTCCTGAGCAAAATAGGGTATACTTAACATAGGAGTCTGTAAATGTCGAGGAGGTATGGAATATGTCAGTCGCTAGTGAAGCGTCTCAAGTGAACTTAGATTTTCTTATTAATGACTTAGGTCTAAAGCAAGTGTCGAATACAGCCCTGTTCCGTAAAGGGAATATTTTAGTACTATCACCATCTGTTCAAAACAAATCGAATACATTCGAGTTAGGTGAATCCCTAATGAAAAAGTTCAATCCTGAAACAGATGAAGGCTACTTACTGATTCGTATAAAAGAAAAATTTTTAATGGCTAAGTTGCACCCATTTCAACGCAAAATGATGACCAAAGATACAGAAAAGAGTACAAAAAGTAAACCATCTTTTTGGAAATTTAATGTAATAGAGTCCATCATTCCACGTATAGAAAATAGTGGTGACCGAGAGTTAACCTACAAAATTCAAGCTCCAACTAAGCAACAACTTACTACTTTTTTCAACAAAAAGTAAAAAATCAAGTACGTGGAAATTTTCCATGTACTTGATTTTTTTACATAATTTCAATAATTCTGATTATTTCATTGTATTATTGGTTTTAATTTCGTACTATTAACCTATAATAACTAGCGATTTAGACTAAGTCCTGTTCTATTATTCGTTATTGCCTTATTACAAATACCTCATGGAATAGATGTAGGCTTTTTCCTAGTAACGATTGTCTATTCCCTTTTAAGTGTATTATTATGGTTTATTCATCCTTGTTTCTTAAAAATATCACCAAATATGAAAGTTTTATTTGCTACTCTGATTACTTTACTAATTAATATTTCTTTTCTAGAATTTGTATTACTTGTAGATGTAGATACCTTGTGCCCAAAATTCGATATTTTGTCTATACTTATCATTTTCTCAGTAAATTCAAGAAATACAAGAGTTCTATTTTTCATCGATGAGCCATACTCGAAACCGATCTTTGAATTTCATGGTTGTGAAAAGTATCATTCGGTCAATGACAGGTAAAATTCATCTAAAGAGTAATCCTAATTTAGGAACAATTATTAAAATTTAGTTTCCAATTTCTAACAAAAGTTAAAGGTAAATGGACATTACATCTGATAGTAATTGTTTAACATTTCACATTTTTCTATAGGAGCGATCGTACTTTGGAAATTACTTTGCATTATATCGCTAGCCTTTCCATATTAGTTATTTTACAATTGTTAGGTCTAGTTTGGTTTAATAAAAACAAAATGCCTGCTAGAATAATTTATGGTATATATTTAGCTTCTATCATATCCATTTGTTTTGCTTTTAGTTACCCTTTAGAACAAGAAATCAACTTAAGTTTAACATCTATTCCCTTTATACTAGGAATACTTTATTCAAGACTTGTTCCACTCTTAGTTTTTACTACTATAGTTTTACACGCTATCTTCTTTGGGTTTGACTTAGGTTTCTGGCTAGCGTGTATATCCACTCCATTTTATGCAATAATATTATGGAAAATATCTCCTTGGTTTTTAGCACAAACTTCAAATAAACGAATTCAAATTTTAGTACAAACTTCCTTATGCCTAAGCATAGTAAAGATAGCATTTTTGGAACTCTTTCATATAGATTATCCTATTCTAGATGTTGTATTTGCAGAATTCTTCATCCAGTCTTTAGGTATTGGGATGCTCGCTTTTTTCACAGAAGAGGTCAACAAAAGTATTCAATTAAAAAATTACCTGTTAGAAACAAAAAAAAATGATGCTATAGAGCAAATGGGAGCAACCATTTCCCATGAGATAAGAAATCCCTTAACAGCAGCTATTGGATTTGTTCAACTTTTACAGGCACAATCTCCTTCTACAGAAAAACAGTCGCAATATTTGTCGATTATTCGAAGTGAACTTAAATCTGCTGAAAGAGTTGTAGAGAATTATTTAGCCCTGGCTAAACCAGAAGAAGAGACATTCCAAACCATACATGTTGAACTTCAACTTTATAATGTCTTGAAATTATTAATTCCATCTGCCCAGCGTAACAAAGTATATATAAAACAACACTTTTCTGAATCACATATCATTCAAGCTAATCAACAAAAGTTTCATCAATGCTTTATTAATTTGATCAAAAATGCAATTGAATCCATGCCAAACGGTGGTACATTGTGTTTAAAGGTTATTAACGATCAACAATATGTTCGTATTATTATTGAAGATGATGGTATTGGTATGACCCCTGAACAAGTTTCAAAACTTGGAGAGCCTTATTTCTCTACAAAAGGAGACAAAGGTACTGGACTTGGAATGTTAGTTGTATTCAATTTCATCAAAGAGATGAATGGAACTATTCATGTTGAAAGTGAATTTGGGAAAGGAACTATTTTTGAAATTTGGTTTGAATCTTCCATAACTCCCACTAATGAAATAGAAATAATTGACCTTAAAGATCTAGTGCTCAGTTAATAGAACTAATTTATGGACAAAGGGAAGATATTTCCCTATGTTTTTTTGTTTACTAAATAGTAGGATGCTCGAGCTCGCCCGCAAAATTACCTTCATCCTGTTTAAAATAATTAAAATTAGCCATATTAAGTTGGACCGAATAATGGAAAGGAGGTTTCTTATGGGAAGAGATAATAAACAAGGAAAAAGTAAAAACAAAGATTCACTACCCCAAACGCCTAAAAATCTAAAAATCAATCCAAGCGACGTTCGAGAAGAGTTTGCCAAGGAATTTGAAGAACTTGAAAAAACTAACCAAAAAGCAAAAAAAAAATAAGCTTCATGAATACACCCACTCAGACCATCTAGAGTGGGTATTTTCATGAAGCTTCTATCTACAATTATTAAGCTTTTAAATTTTCTTTTACATATTGTTTCACTTGCTCGGAAGTTTGCATAGACAACGCCGTTTCAGCTAGCTGTTTCATGTCTATTTGTGTCAGCTGATTGATCTGATTTCTTGCTCTTAGCATAGAAGGAGCACTCATGGAAAACTCGTCTAACCCTAAACCGATTAATAATGGTATAGCAACAGAATCCCCCGCCATCTCTCCACACATACCTGTCCATTTTCCGTTTGCATGCGCAGCATCGATTACCATTTTAACTAATCTTAATATAGCTGGATGATAAGGCTGATATAAGTAGGCAACCGATTCGTTCATTCTATCTGCTGCCATCGTATATTGGATTAAATCATTTGTTCCAATACTGAAAAAATCCACTTCTTTTGCGAATTGATCAGCGAGTATCGCGGTAGAAGGAATTTCTACCATAATACCAATTTCTATCTGGTCTGATACTAGTGCACCTTCCTGTTGAAGCTTTTCTTTTTCTTCAAGTAGTAATTTTTTGGCCTCTCTAAACTCCTCTAAAGTGGCAATCATCGGGAACATTATTTTAAGATTACCGAATTTACTTGCACGTAGTAATGCACGAAGTTGAGTTCTGAAAATTGTTTGTTCCTCTAAGCAAAGTCGAATTGCTCGGAAGCCAAGAAATGGATTCATTTCTTCTGGAAGATTTAGATATGGAAGCTGTTTGTCTCCACCAATATCCAATGTTCGAACAACTACAGGCTTTTCTGCCATTTGTTCAAGCACTTGCTTATATGCTCGAAATTGCTCTTCCTCTGTTGGTAAAGAATCTCGTTCCATGTACAGAAACTCGGTACGATATAAACCTATTCCTTCTCCACCATTTCCAAGTACACTTTCTACGTCTTTTGGAGTTCCGATATTTGCAGCTACTTCCACTTGAATACCATCTAATGTAATAGTTTGCTTATTTTTTAGCAATGATAATTCTTTCTTCTCCACTTCTTGTTCATTTCTTTTTCCTACGTAGCTCTCAATAACATCGTCAGAAGGATTTATAATTACTTCACCATTATCCCCGTCGACAATGATCAAATCTCCTTGTTTAATAGCAGATGTTGCATTTTTCGTACCAACAACCGCAGGAATCTCTAAAGAGCGAGCCATAATAGCAGAATGAGACGTACGACCACCCATATCCGTTGAAAATCCTTTAGCGAATGCTCTATTTAGTTGAGCAGTGTCTGAAGGTGCTAAATCTTTGGAGATAATAATAACTTCTTCATCTATTAATCCGATATTCGGGATATCTATCCCTAACAGTATTGCAATCACTCGCTTTGTTACATCTCTTATATCTGCCGCACGCTCACGCATATATTCGTTATCAAGCTGTTCAAACATCACAATTAATGTATCAGCAGTTTCTTGCAAAGCTGACTCTGCATTAACTGATTCATCACTTATCTTACCTTCTACTGAGCCTAATAATTCTGGGTCACTAAGGACAAGCAGATGTGCATCAAAAATTGCTGCATTTTCCGATCCTAAGTCAATTTCAGCGCGGTCACGAATCTTTTGTAGCTCTATTTTAGCAGCATTAACTGCTTCATGGAAACGAGTAATCTCTTCTTCTTTATTAGATATTGTACTTTTCGTAACAGTTAGATCTGGTTCTGTCATCAAAAAGGCTTTACCAATAGCTATACCACTTGACGCAGCAATTCCTTTTAAACTTTCTACCATTACGCAATAATCCCTTCAGTTTTAAGGAAGGTTTCAATGGCCTCCAATGCTTCTTGTTGGTCAGTACCTTCAGCAAGTATAGAGATGCTCGCTCCTTGGCCAATCCCTAGGGACATCACACCAAGAATAGATTTTAGATTAACTTTTTTCCCTTTATACTCCATGAATATATCTGAAACAAATTTTGAAGCGGTTTGAACAAGCCCTGTTGCTGGTCTTGCGTGAATTCCTGATTCTGCTACAACTGTATACGTATGATTTGTCATAATAAACACTCCCTTAATTGATTTTATTTTATTCTTCTTTAATGCAGATAGTAAAGTTGTTGCTATCTTTCTTCTTAAGTATAGGGATTCACGTTGAACATTTCTACATATATCACTTTTGTTCGCTTGTCAGAAACAAATATGTACCTTTTAGCATTTGTTTCTAACATAGAGTTGCTGCGAAATGAAACTATTTTAGTGGTAGGAGATTAAGTGAGGCTCGTACTTATAACTTCCCAACCATAAGAGACCTATCTTAACATCAAATAGGTCTCCAAAAAAATAGGGAGGGGAACCTTAAAGTTCTATAACTTGGGGTTCATCTCCTTTTGTATTCATCAATCGTATTTTTGTAGGGGTAACTTTCAAGATAAGTAGGTCAGGATCCTCTGGCCCTTCGAACCAACCTTTCATAGCCTTGTTCCAAACCTTCTCTTTCATGCCTTCTTCATCTGATTCAATCACTGTGCCTTCGATTTCTAAAAAGCTATCCCCAAGTCCTAACCCCTCATAGCCTAATAGGATATGTGTATTCGGATTTTGCTGGAGCTCTTCTACTTTATGTGTTTTTTTACTTGTTGCTGTATAAAGAGTGAAGTTATCGTTAAAGAACGTCATATAACGAGAATGTGGTTTATTTTGCTGGACGGTTGCCATTGTACCAATCATATTTTTATCTAAAATTTTTAATGCTTGCTCTTTTGCAGTTTTTGCCATGAATAATCTACTCCTTTTATATTTCATCTTTCTTATTATTCCTTTGTTTGTTCAAATTAAACATTCTATTTACCAGGTTTTCAAAAATTGATTGGCACGACTTCTGCCCTTTTCCAGTAACTCGTTTTTCATATCTTCGCTCAGATCAAACTGTGTTGCTTTATAATCCTCTACCGGAATAAATATTATGTTTTTCTCAATTTTTCTTGAGATATATCTTTCATCATGGGCATTTTTCATAGTAGAAAATAATGCTTCAAATAAGTTTAAGCCGTTTGTGATTTTACGAGGTTCCATCTCTTCTGAATTACTACTAAGTTTCAAGCCTAAAATCGGTCTCTCTTTGTTTCCATTGTCAAAAATCCACATAGGAAAATTACTTAACACACCACCATCCACAATAACCGTATCCGTAGACGTCACTTTTAATTTGACGGGTTCAAAGAAAAATGGAATTCCACAGCTCATACGCAGTGCCCTTGCTATTGGAAAGCTAGCTGACGATATCCCGTAACGCTCTAAATCATCAGGAAGTACCATTATTTTGCCGTTCGTAAGATCCGAGGCAACTAACTTCAGTGAACCTGCCTCGATATCAGAAAAAGTATATACTCCCTTTAGAGCCAGCTTTTCTAAAAACCAGTTTTCAAGCGCTTTTCCTTGGTATAATCCCAGTCGCCAGTAGAGACTTATCCACTTCATGAAGGGCAGTGGTAGAATTGTTTTTCGAGGATCTAACAGGGTTAATGCGTCAAGTTCACTTAATAACTCTTCTATTTCTTTGCTTGTAAAACCAGCAGCAATAAAACAAGCAAGGATAGCGCCTGCACTAGTACCAGCTACTCGCTTAAATTGATATCCTTTTTCTTCTATTACTTGATAAGCACCTACTAGTGCATATCCCTTCAGTCCACCTCCTGAAAAAACACCATCTATTAACAATGAACGTCCCCCTTTTTCTACCCATTGTTACAATGTAAGAAAAAAAGGAGAGAATTAGAACCTCCGAGTGTCTTATGGCGAAAAGTAGGGGCTGATATTTAGAAAAAAAGCCCATTCCAAAACAATAAGTGTCTTGTAAATGGGTATATTGATTAATGATTTGTTGTAAGTCTTATTTTTTCCCTTGCTGTTTATTAGCTTGGTCTTTGATTTCATTATTATTCTTTTTCTGTTTATTGTTATTTTGTACGTATACGTCTAAATCATCTGGACTGACATCATATCCGAACCCATATTCTTCTCGGTCTAAGGAATTACTTTTATTGTTATTGTTTTTCTTTGACATGAAATTTCACCTCCGTGAAGTATAACTTGTGTAAGTTAGGAGGTTTTATTCATCGATTACTTAAGCTTGTCTTGTAGTAATTGAAATACACTCTGTAATTTATCTTTGGGTATGGAATGGTACTGATCTCCGACACTAACCTCGAAGCTAACGCTTGATTGGCTTGTTTCTTTAAGATAACTAGTTAAACCTATTCCTGTGTTGTAATAAATTTCTTTAAATAGCACTTCTAACTTTGCTTTAGATTGTGATATATGCACATGAAACATATTAGATACGGGAACAGCTGGTTTAGTTTCGATGAAAGGGCATGAATTAAAAAATGCTGCTAATTCTATTGCATTTTCATAATATTGCTCCATTTTTGATATTCTCTTATCAAAATAATAATTTGCACTTATGATGTATGGATACAGACTTATAAGATCTCCGCCATGGCGACGCTTCCAGACTTTAGATTGTATTGTAAAATCATTATCCCCTGCAAGAATAGCTCCTGCTATCCCTCCAATTCCTTTATAAAATGAAATATATACACTATCAAAAAGACTACAAACCTCTTCAGCGGATTTCTGATAATACGGAAGTATTTCAAAAAGTCTTGCTCCGTCTAAGTGTAGGCGAATACCATTTGTTTTACAGTATTCAGAGATTTCTTCAATAGTTTTGTAATCAGGGAGCTGTCCTCCAATTTCTCGCTGAGGCAGTTCCAATAATAGACAAGCTATTTCTTGATCTAAATTCCGGATATCCTCTAATCCTATCAAGCCTGCTACTTCACCCAATAAAACTGTTTCTATATGGTGCAATTCCTTTAATCCACTTTCTTCATGTATTTCTAAATGGCTTAGTGGATGATATGCGACTTTCTTTATCCCTTTTTCGTCGCACCAAATGCGTAGGGCAATTTGTTGTGCCATAGTACCACTTGGGATAAATACGGCAGACTCCTTCCCTAAATAGGCGGCCATTTTTTCTTGAAATGTCTCAATGATTTTTCCATTTCCGTACATATCACTTTCTCGCTGTCCATCTATCTGTTCAAAGGCTTCTTTTAGATTCTGTATATTTCTTTTTCCATTTCCAGCTATTTGATACTTCGTTTGTTGAAATGCTTCCACTAAGGAAATGCTTTCAGTCATACTCCTACCTCCTGATATTTATGAATTATTTATCTATTTTAACATTTCAGGAGGTAAAGTATGGGCATTATTTGTTCCTACGTTCTAAAGCTGCATCGATATATGCTTTAAAAATACGCTTTGATGGCTCATCTCCTGCTGTAGCAAATTCTTCCGGATGCCATTGAAAGCCAAATACGAAGCTATGGTCTCGACTTACAATACATTCAATAATCCCGTCCGTTGCTTTCGCAATTACTTCCAATCCTTCCCCAACTTTGTTGACAGCTTGATGGTGGAATGAATTTACTTTAAATTCTTCTTCCTGTAGCAAGTCATAAAGTCGATTATTTTTTTCTAGTATTACTGGATGCGACCTATGCGTACGAATTGCCTTTTGTAAATGTTGCATTACTGGCTCTTCACGCTGGGAGTGTATGGACTGATAAAGCGATCCGCCCCGGACAATATTTAACATATGTAAACCTCGACATACTCCAATATAAGGTTTATCTAAATCCAACATTTTTTGAATTAGTTTGTATTCCATTTCATCTAATAGAGGTGTGATTTGCTTTAAATGCACATGGGGAACCTCATTGTAATAGCTTGGATCAATGTCCTCCCCACCTGTTACAAAAAGACCGTCTAACCGTTTACTTAGTTCATCTATATCTTCCTCTGGTACTAAAGGGATTAGTATAGGAATTCCACCTGCTTGTATGATAGCATTTGCATAAACTGGCGGCATAAAATAACTGCCATCATCTTTTACTTCTGTTGTAATTCCTATTATTGGTTTCATATATATTCTCAGCTCTTCTTTCTAAATAAGTATTTTCTTTCTTAGTTATATACCCACACTAAGATTTCAAAAAACGTAACGAATTATTCCGAAAAATCCTTATTTTAACTTTTTATATTTACGTTTGTTTTTATGGATGTAGGGAATAAATGTAACAACTACGTTTAAGGAGGAAATTTTCATGGCAGATAAATACGAAAAAATAGACAAAGAAGTTAAAGGACAAACACAACAACAGCAACCAGGTATTGAAGAAGAAATGACTCCTGAACCTATTTATGATGACCACAACTATAAAGGATCTGACAAATTGACAGGGAAAGTTGCTTTAGTTACAGGTGGAGATAGTGGTATAGGACGTGCAGCTGCTATTGCATTTGCTAAGGAAGGTGCGAATGTCGCTATTGTCTATTTAGACCAAAACGAACAACCAGATGCAGACAAAACAATAAAAATTATAGAAAAATACGGTGGAAAAGCATTAGCAATCAAAACAGATTTAAGTGATGATGAAAACTGTCAACAAGCAGTAGAGCAAGTGATTCAAAAGTTCGGACAATTGAATGTGTTAGTTAATAATGCTGGCAAACAGTTTCCAACCAAGGATTTTCTAGCAATCACACCCGACCAATTACAGGAAACCTTCTCCTCTAATATATATTCGATGTTTTACTTATCACAGGCTGCGCTTCCACATATGAAGAAAGGCGATACAATTATTAATACTTCCTCTATCACAGCCTACAATGGTGCACCTGAACTAATCGATTATTCTTCTACAAAAGGAGCAATAACATCATTTACTCGTTCCCTGGCATTGAACCTAATCGAAAAAGGAATTAGGGTAAACGCTGTGGCACCAGGGCCAATCTGGACTCCACTGATCCCTGCGACATTCGATAAAGAAAAGGTGAAACAGCATGGAGCCAGTACACCAATCGGTCGTCGGGGACAACCTGCTGAAAACGCACCAGCTTATGTGTTTTTAGCATCCACGGATTCAAGTTATATGACTGGACAAACTATTCACGTAGATGGTGGGGATTATGTAGGCTCTTAAGTCGGAATTATTTAATATCAATAGGTGTAGTGTTAATTTAGAAAGCGGATACTTATATACAAATGCTCAGGGTTTTTTTCTGAGCTTTTTTTAATACCAAATTCTAATTATTTCTGCTTCATTTTTATTTGTATCATTTTTTTACTTTGATGCCCTGTTCATCTTAAGACTTATTAATACTCTAATAGTATTACTAGGAAAAGAGGAATGAATATTATGTCTGGAAATGATAGTGCTGGAGGATACGGATACGGTTCTGGTTTTACACTGATTGTTGTTTTATTTATTTTACTTATTATTGTTGGCGCTGCTTTTGTTGATGGCGGTTACTAATATAAAATACCAGTAATCATACTCTGCAATCTTAGTAAATTGTAAAACAGATTCTTAAACAATCTGCATAGTCGAAATATCACATTTATAAATAACCGAGATTCTTTAAGAATCTCGGTTATTATTGTGTGAGTTTAGTTTTTATAGTAATTAAAAATCAAAGTTATCTGGATCTGGTCCAACACGTTGATTTTTATTCAATAGATCAATCTGCTTCATGTCCTCTTTTGTTAATTCAAAGTCAAATACATTCGCATTTTCTATTATGCGATGTTCTTTCGTAGATTTTGGAATTGTAATTACATTATTTTGAAGATCCCAGCGCACGATAATTTGCGCTACTGATTTCCCATACTTAGATGCTATTTCTTGAAGTTCTTCATTGTCGAGTAACTGCCCTGCCATTAGTGGTGACCATGCCTCTAGTTGAATCTGATGCTCCCTACAGAAATTTTGTAATTCTTTTTGTGTTAAACGCGGATGATATTCTACTTGGTTGATCATTGGATTAATTTCAGCATCCGTCATTAACTCCTCTAGGTGATGGATTTGAAAATTACTTACACCAATCGCTTTCACACGCCCCTCTTTGTAGAGTGTTTCTAGAGCTTTCCAGGCCGCTTTATACTTCCCTTCCACTGGCCAATGAATCAAGTATAAATCTAAATATTCTAGTCCAAGTTTAGCCAAACTTTCTTCATATGCTGCAATTGTTTCCTCATACCCTAACTCAGAATTCCATACTTTTGAAGTTATAAAAAGATTTTCCCTAGCAATATATCCTTCTTCTATCCCTTTTCGGATTCCTCGCCCTACTCCTACTTCATTTCCATAAATGGCTGCTGTATCAATGCTACGGTATCCATGTTTTATAGCAATTTGCACTGCATCTATTAACTCTTGTCCATCCTCTACTCTAAATACTCCAAGCCCTAATAGTGGCATTTCTACCCCATTGTGTAATCTTTTTATAGATTGAAAATTTTTCATTTTGAATTCCTCCGTCTGTTAATTATTATATTTGGTCTTTTCTCTCCAACATTCTACTAATACCTGTTAATATTGCTGCAATCATAACCATTATCGATCCAATCCAAGCAGTATGGATAAGACCAATAGAATCAGCGACAATTCCCCCTAAATATGATCCAATTGCAATGCCGGCGTTAAAAGCAGCAATATTCATAGCAGAAGCAACTTCAACCGCACTGGGAACATAGCGTTCAGCTAACATGACGACATATACTTGCAGGCCAGGAACATTCATAAATGCAAAAACTCCCATTAATATAATAGTTATTAATCCTACAACTTTAAAAGGAGCTGTAAATGTTAACAGCAGTAGTATAATCGCTTGAATAATAAACATATAAAAGAGTGAGCCGATTGGATTTTTATTGGATAATTTTCCACCAATCATATTCCCAACTGCGATTGCAACCCCATAAACAAGCAATATTAAGGCAATTGTCCCTTGTTTAAATCCCGTTACAGACTGAAGCAATGGAGATAAATACGTGAACACGACAAATGTTCCCCCATAACCAAGTGCTGTAATTAGGAAGATTAATAATAATCTACTATTTGTTATTAGCTTTACATGATCTTGTATGGAGGTTCTTGTACCTTTTCGTAAATCGGAAGGAATAAGTATGCTATTTGCTATAAACCCAATGATTCCTATTACGACAATTGCTATAAAGGCATAGCGCCAACCTAACTGTTGTCCAAGAAATGTACCAAAAGGAACTCCTGTAATGGTAGCGACTGTTAATCCTGTAAACATAATAGAAATCGCACTAGCTCTCTTGTCCTCTGGTACTAGATCAGCAGCTATCGTTGAACCGATGGACATAAAAACACCATGTGAAAAAGCAGAAATGACACGTGCAATTAATAGCACTGTTACACTTGTAGCACTAGCGGCTATTCCATTACCTATAATGAACACAATCATTATCCAAAGAAGTAAAGATTTGCGAGGCATCCTTGAAGTAATTGCTGTTAAAACTGGTGCACCCACTGTTACTCCGAGGGCATATAATGAAACTGTCAGACCCGCTGTTGTCAAAGATATATCCAAGTCTTTAGATATTAATGGCAATAACCCGACACTGATAAATTCAGTCGTTCCTATTGCAAATGCACTTACTGCCAATGCTAATAATGCAAACATACTTCTGTTTTTATCTAAAGTCATTATTTCTCACCCTTTCTTGACGCAGAATAAATAAATTCAGCGAGACCAAACTATATTGTAAATCTACCCGCAAATGTTATTATGATTCATAGAGTTTTAAAAGGAAAGTACGCACTTTAAAGTAATATAGGCACCATAAAGTACTATAGGTACTTTATGGTGCCTATAAAAAGGAGAAATAGTATGAAACAAAAAAAATATAATATATCAGTGGAAGCTACATTGGAGGTCATTGGCGGCAAGTGGAAATGCGTCATATTGTGTCATTTAACCCACGGGAAAAAACGAACGAGTGAATTAAAACGGCTTATGCCTGATATAACTCAAAAAATGTTAACGCAGCAACTTAGAGAGTTAGAGAGTGATGGCGTTATTAATAGAATCGTTTATAACCAAGTCCCTCCAAAAGTAGAATATGAACTGAGCGAGTATGGTACAAGTCTTGAAAGTATACTCAGTGCTTTGTGTTCATGGGGAGAAGAGCATATTACAAAAGTATATGGAGATAAATTTTCTGTTTTAGAAGATAGCATCTTGAACGAAAGCTTAAAATAAAGGTTCTACGTCAAATGTTGGGGTGAAGTAAAATTTCCTTCACCTTAACCAACATGAGTTCCAATCTTTTTATACTTGTGCGTTAGTAATATTTTAGCTCGAAATCTCAAGAAATTTCGATAACCAAATGCGTTTCTTTTAATCACTTTT
>NZ_JAIZDB010000005.1 GCF_029533155.1 Psychrobacillus antarcticus
GCATGCACTGACCCCCATTTTCTAGACACATGAATGGGGTGTTATAAAATGAGAAAACAATTTAGCGCGGAAGAAAAGTATCAAGCCGTTCTACTCTATTTATCGGGTCGCTATTCTTATCGAGAAGTTGCCGCTCAAACGAATGTAGACAAAAAATCAGTGATCTTGTGGGTAGGTCTGTATCAAACACATGGTAAAGAGGCATTAAATCCAAAAAGCAGTTTTACTTTCTATGAGACAGCGTTTAAACTAGATGTACTAAAATATCGTACAGAAACAAATGCCTCATACATTCAAACCGCTGTTCATTTTAATTTAACCTCCCCTTACACGGTTCAACGCTGGGAGGAAAAATTTGAAAAAGCAGGTAGTGATGCCTTTGTATCTTGGAAAGAAGGATCATCTACTATGCCCAAAAATATAAATTTTACAGATGGAAAAATGAAAGTATTAGAAGCGGAACTAGAACGCTTACGTATGGAAAATGCTTATTTAAAAAAGTTGAATGCCTTAGTTCAAAAAAAGGACAAATCACCAAACAACACAAAGCACAAGTAGTCTATGAACTAAGGCTTAAATTTCCTGTAAAGGCATTGGTAAAACTCGCTGGTATTCCACGCAGCACGTATTATGACTTGGTCAAACGAATGAATCAACCTGATCCAGACGCCGACTTAAAGGTTGAAATCCAAGAGATTTACGAGGAACACAAAGGCCGTTATGGATACCGCCGTATTGCCGATGAATTAACGAAACGTAAGCAAATAGTAAATCATAAAAAAGTGCAACGAATCATGACAGAATTAGGATTAAAATGCCTTGTCCGCATGAAGAAATACAAATCTTATAAAGGGAAAGTGGGTAAAATTGCACCAAATATTCTAGATCGCCAGTTTACAGCTGAACAACCAAACGAGAAATGGGTAACCGATATTACAGAGTTTAAATTATTCAGTGAAAAACTCTATTTATCACCAGTATTAGATTTATTTAATGGAGAAATTATTACGTATACAATTGGCTCTAGACCAACCTATTCACTCGTTTCAGGTATGTTAGATAAAGCTTTAGAATATTTACCCGAGAATCATTCCCTTTTAATACACTCTGATCAAGGCTGGCATTACCAAATGAAGCAGTATCGAGATGTCCTTAAAAAACGTGGGGTTATTCAAAGTATGTCACGCAAAGGAAACTGTTACGATAATTCAGTCATGGAGAATTTCTTTGGGATTTTGAAATCTGAGTTTCTCTACTTAACAGAATTTGAGAGTATCGATCATTTTAAACAAGAACTCCAAAATTATCTAGAGTATTATAATCATAAAAGATTGAAGTCTAAATTCAAAATGACTCCGGTAGAATACCGTACTGCTTTTGAGCAAACTGCTTAACAAAATAATCGTGTCTAACTTTTGGGGGTCACTACAGGAAGAAGCATAGCGCATGACTGAGGAGGCTCGGCCTCGCCCGCGGAAAGCGTCCACATGTAACGGAAATCAGTAGTATTATGCATTCTTAAAAGTTCTGTAAAACCAGTGTTCATGCTGTATTTTTATATACTTTCTTATCTTTTAAGAAAAACCGGAAAAAAAAACGCCCGGTCCTCTAGGATCTAAACCTGTTTCTACTGTTTTCGAAGGGCTTTGTACAGATTTATTGCTATATAATTACCACTTGATTTTTTAAAGATGCTGGTCGTGACTGAAGTCACAACCAGCATCTTTTTTTCTCGGTAATCTTATGGCTATTAACTGTCCGTCGCCCTTCTACAACTTTTAGAAACGGGTTAGTTCATTTCTTGGGTAACTAGAGAAAAGATACTATCCTAATAATGGAGGATAGATGATGACAGTCTAAGTACGCGACATCTTGGTGCTCCTGCGCAAAGCTCGTCGCAAAATAAAAAAACATTTCGCAACGACTGCCTGACCCGCATCGTGCGGGCCTGAAGATGCAATTTCGTTCGCTATTTCGCTTCTTTATTTAGTAAACACTTACTAATTCTCTTTTTACCACTATATAAAAGAAGATCTCATTTCTTCCTCATTTATTCAATAGTCTATTTTATCCCTATATTAACTTTGTCTACTCTTATCGTCTTAGCGATAAGCTCTGCTAATCTTCTTATCGAGTACTACTCACTTAATTGATTGGAGTGAAAGGTGGCGACTCCAGCGGGATGAGGGAGACAGATGAGACATCACATCGACGCGCAAGCGACGGTGATGGCTCATCGCTCACCCCGCGGAACGCGTCCACCTGAAACGGAAATCAGTAGTATTATTCATTCTTTAAAGTTCCATGAACCCAGTGTTCACATACAATTTTATTTACTTTCTTTAATAAAAACCAAGCAAAACAACGCTCGGTCCTTTAAAGCCAAATCTTATTTCTGTTACTCTTTATAGAATTTATCCAGAAAGGAAACAGTATCAAACATATTTGTTTTACTTGCGCCTTTTACTAGAATAGTATCATTCTTCTCCACTATCTCTTTTAAGAGCTCATGCATTTTATCCTTATCGGTAAAATGATACGTATTTTGTGTAGGAAAACCCCTTGAGTTAGCTTGAGCTCCAATTTCTTCTGTACGATATCCGTATGTGATTAACACATCAACTCCCTGCTCGTATATATAATCGCCAACTTTACGATATTCCTGCTCCCTTAAATCTCCCAATTCTCGCATTTGACCGATAATAGCTATGTTACGATTCTTCCCTATATTTATTAGTACATCAATGGCAGCCTTTACGCCTTGGGGATGTGAGTGAACCGTGTCATCAATTACGGTTATATTATCTTTGCAATCATATACTGTTAATCTTCTTGGTGGTTTTCTAAAAATTAGACCCGCTTTAATTTCCATTGGTGTAAACCCTAAGTAATCGGCGACCGCAATTGCATTCAACGCATTGTAAACATGATGCTCCCCTAAAATAGGTATAAACATCTCAATTTCTTGACTCTGTAGCTTTATCTTAAAGCTCATGCCATTGTCCACATATTTAACCCCGTATGCTCTATAATTGGCAGGTAATTTAATCCCAACGGTCATAATCTTCCCTTTAAATTGAGTTGTCTCCAAATGCTTCGAATTTTCATCATCTTTATTGATTATTAAAATACCTGTTTGATCCATTCCGTGAATTAGCTCAGACTTTGCATGTGCTACTTTTTTAATGTCCCCGTCAAAGTTTCCAACATGTGCAAGTCCAATATTCGTTACAACACTAATCGTTGGTTGGATAATACTACAATGCTCCGTAATAACACCTGGATAGGCCATCCCGTATTCGAGTACAACTGCTTCATGTGTTTCATTAATTTCCTCTGCATGTTTTTTTGTATGCTCCGTTGTATTCCAATAATCTTTTGACTCAAAAATGGTCCATTTTTTAGCCAATATAGATGCAAGAAATGCTTTAGATGTTGTTTTCCCAGCACTCCCTGTTATAGCAATAATCGGTAATTCCTTTTTGACCTTTTTATTTTTCTTTTGTGCAGCGACTATTTCTTTTTTTATTTTCACTTGATTTTCGGCTACATACTTAGCGTATTTTATCGAATTGATCACTACGTCTAATTCTAAATAGAAAGCTGGTGGGCATCCTGGACGCCAGTTCACCTCGTAGATCCAAGTTTTTAGGTTTTCATCTAATCCAATGTCTATTCCTATTTCGTCAATTACTTCCCCGTACTTTTCCATTTGAATTTGATCTAGATGATTAGCTAAAGACAAAGAAAAGTGCTCCAACAAGCGTCTAATATTAAAAGCTTCTTCCTTAAATTCTTGTTGTAAAAATGGGTCTAAGTAATTCGTAAATCCTCCATTATTTATATTTGCAATAATTGATCCACTAGGTGCAACTCTTGGATAAATAGTGGTGACTACCCATTTACCCTCTCCGTTCTTTTGAACATGTAGCCTGAAGTCAAATACTTGACCAGATTTTGTAGTGGAATTTATATATGGTTGGACTATAAAGGTTCCAGCTGACAACCTTCCGTCGAGTAAGTTATTTAACCTTTCTTTTGTATATGTTTGATCTTCTACGTCCTTTCTTACTACATAACTTTCCCCCACTTTACTGATGAAATAAATTCCCTTTCCCTTTCTTCCATCAATTGGTTTAAAGACTACCTTATGAAAGGAAGAGATGAATTTATGAAAACTCTCCACATTCTTGACAATTTCAGTGGGAATTAAGTAGCTAGAAAATTCCTTTGCCTGTTTAAGTCGTTCATTTATATTCCATTTGTTCCCTATCGAGTTGGTTGTAAATGGAATTTCACTTTTTAATTTGTTAATAATTTCTCTAGATTCCGCTAGTTTTTCAGGACTTCCGGCATTATAAATTACGTCTGGAAAAGGCATAACTCTCTCATGCCAGCTTCCATTTTCATACACTTGACCTCGTATTGTACGATTCACAAAATTAACTGTGCCTGGTGAAAAATAAAAAAATTTAACCCCCTCCGCCCTTGCAACGACCGCATAAGCATAAGACTTAATAACGGTTGTGGGATTCCTGCGATGATGTAGCATTCCTATTGTTGTCATTCAATTTCTCCTGTCTTTATAGAACTTTCGTTTTATAATTTTTTACATAGCTATATATGTATTAAATTCAACAACATAGCTCTGTACATGGACAAACGTTCAGTTTATATAAATTATCAACTAAAAATCCCTAAGATTTTTTCCTAGGGATCAGTTTCGTCACTACCATTTTGGCTCTATAATAATTTTTCTCTTGAGCATTTCGATTTCTAACAGTTGTATAGCACAGATACTAGTGACATCTATGACTTTGCAGATGGACGTTTTTTCTAATCTCACTACGTCACATGGGGCGTTAGTTAGATCGCCTTCCATATCTAAAGGACGTAGTAATGAAAGAGTTGCACTACAATTTTCTAAGTCCACAGACTCAATCCGAAAAAACTTTGTTTCAATGCCCTCCATAGCATTATGCAAACTCAAGAGGTCTCCCTTTTGTGTAACCAAGAGGAAGGGAATCGTATCGGTGCCTACTAACTTTTCAAGTAGGCTTCCAAAAAACTTTGTTTGTGAATTTTTCAGTAAATCCTGGAGTAATTTTAGTTCGAAAAGTGCATCACACATACAATGATTACTTTTTCTTTCACTGTTCAAGTAGTTACTCACTCCCTCCCTACCTTGGTATCCTTATCATATTAAAAATTTTCCAATAAGAGCGGGTAAAACTATCTACTTTTTATTAAAAGGGTTCGATATAAAACTTAATTTCCTTAGCAGCACGTAAAGCAATTTCTTCCGCTTGATCTTCTGATTCAGAAACTGCAATGATGCAAGCATATCGGTCTCCCATGGAATATGGTTTCTTTAGAACCGCCCCTGCGACTGGCTTTATATAAACATATTTTACTCCATCATGCTCTAACGCTCGTTCCTTCCCTTTGACTTTTAGTAGTTTCCCTCTCGATTGAACGGTTAAATATCTAGCGTTTACGTATTTGTTCCTTGTTTTTGTGAATTCAGGTTCTTTTCCTAAATAAGTATTTAATATTCCTTTCAATAGATTAATGCCTGTACCTTCTTCTATAATTTGGTTCATGACACCTCCGGACATTCTAGGATTTATTTCAATTAGCTTCCATTCATTTTGCACTAGCTTCATCTCCATATGACATGAGCCGCTTGAAAATCCTAGTTCTCCGACGATGGTTAAAATATGAGAAGTAAGGGCTTTATATAAAGTTTCTTCTAAAATTGCCGGGTACTTATAAGCACTGACAATAAATTTTCCATTGTAGTCGATGTCCTGCTCCATTACCTCCATAAGTTTTAGTTCATCATTTTGGATGACCAACTCAATGAGATACTGTGATCCTTCTAAAAACTCTTCTATTAGTAAGCTACTATTAGGATATTTATCCCTCAATTTGTGGATAGTATTCGTCAGCTTGACAGGCGTTTTGACCATTAATACATCCTTTGAGCCGTTTGAAACAGGTGCTTTTATGATTAAAGGAAGATGGGATTTACACTTTAAATTTTGCAGGGAATCCTCTGGGTGGATTATCCAATATGCAGGAGTTATCGGGAGATGCTTTAATGTTTCTCTTAACCTTATTTTATTTTCCATTATGCTTAATGGTCGCAAGGAGACTGGTTCTAATCCTAATGTTTTCGAAAGACAAGCTGCATAAGAAACATACGGATCAATGAAACTAACACAAGCACATATTTGTTTTCCAATTTTCTGTAGCAAGAAGATTTCATTCATGACTTGTTGCTCGTTTAATAAGTCATCGATAAAAATAACTTGATTTACCTCTAAGAAATCAAGTTGGCTATGCTTATTAGTGAATAAGATAACTTCGTATCCCATTTCCTTGGCAATCGTTAACGCCTCTTTACTTGTACCAAATTTATAAGTTCCAATAAATACAAGCGACTTCATCATGCTAACCACCAATTCATCTATATTCGTTGTGTAATAGGATATGACGAGAAAGCGCTGGAGTTACATTCTATTAAAAAAAGTGTGCATAAATTATGCACACTTTTGACTTATTTGATTGAATCCATTACAAGCATCGCTGCTCCTAGCATTCCTGCTTCATTGCCAAAAGTTGCACGTCTAACCTGGACTGGTTTAAGTTTCAATGGTTCTACTTTAGCAAGAAGCTCTTCCCACCAGAAATCTGCAGAATCGGCTACACCGCCCCCTATTACGACACATTCCATATCTAGTACTGCTTGAAGACTGGAGATGACAATTGCAAAGTCAGAAAGGAAACGTTCACGAACCGCTACTGCTCCAGCTTGGCCATTTGCAGCTAAACGGAATACATCACGAGGCTTCGCCAATTCATTGGTTTCTGCATTAATGACATTCCCCTCGTGGATAAGTCTATTGATAGCCGTTCCAGATACGTACTCTTCACTACAGCCAGGTCTGCCACACCCGCATACTATCCCATTTGGATATAATATTAAATGACCGACCTCACCACCGCCACCATTTGTTCCATTCATTATTTTTCCATCAAGCACTATGCCCCCACCAAGCTTTGTACCAACTGTTAGGCAAACGACATGTTTTAACCCTGCTGCCGCACCAAGTCTAGCCTCTGCTAGCGCAGCACAATTGGCATCGTTGTTTATTTCTACTGGAAGGCCAGTTGCCGCTTGAAGTAATGCTTTTACAGGCGTTCCTTGCCACCCGGGCATTTCTGTTTCAAATGTGATGACACCTGTTGCTGCATCTACCATGCCTCTTGTTCCAATGCCAATTCCTGCTATTTCTGGAACCTCGTTCTTCATCGCAAGAACCTGCTCTTCTAAATATGGATATAATGGCAATACAGTAGGTATCGTCTTATCTACTAGAACTTCACCCTGTTCGTTTACGACACCCAACCGTATTTTCGTTCCCCCAATGTCAACACCTAGTACTTTCTTCAATTCTCTATCCCCTTTTTAAAAGCGACCACAAAGGCTTCATATGGACGAATTTCTACTATTTCGTTTGTTTGTACTGTACCATAGTTCGATATGATAAGTTCTTGTGATTTCGATGCCACATCACAGTCTTTCCATTCTAGCTGTTCCGTTTGATCGGAGAAATTTGCAACTACTAACCACTCCTCATCAGCCGATACCCGTTTATAAACAAATAAGTTCGGATGATCAGCAAGTAAAAGTTGGAAGCTGCCGTGTGTAATAATGTCATGCTGCTTTCTGAGCTGTATTAGCCTTTGATACGTATAAAAAATAGAAGTGGAGTCATTTATGGCTTGTTCTACATTTATCTCGTCAGTATTAGGGTTCATTCGAATCCATGGAGTACCTGTCGTAAAGCCACCCTCGACGGTCCATTGCATAGGTGTTCTGGCATTATCTCGACCTTTTGCATAGATGCCGGTCATAATATCCTCATGTGAAATTCCCTGTTCAATTTTTTCCTTGTACATATTCAACGTCTCAATATCTCGATAATCCTCAAGCTTTTGGAATTCGACATTCGTCATTCCAAGCTCTTCCCCTTGGTAAATATACGGGGTACCTTGTAGCATATGAAGGCAGATGGCTAACATTTTTGCAGACAGTACTCGGTATTCACTATCATTACCAAAACGGGATACTACCCTTGGTTGATCGTGGTTGTTCCAATATAAGCTATTCCAGCCCACTTTATGAAGGGCATGCTGCCACTTTTCGAAATTTCTCTTTAAATCGATTAGCTTTAACGGCTGTACATTCCATTTTCCATTTGGTCCACTATCTAAATCCATATGCTCGAATGTGAAAACCATATTGACTTCTTTATTATCAGGATTTGTATACGTACGGGCATCATCGGTTGTCGCTCCAGGCATTTCACCTACTGTGACCACATCATATTTACTTAATACTTTTTCATTCATCTCTTGCAGGTAAGGGTGAATTTTTGGTCCATTAATAAAATATGGACTTCCATCCCCGTATATATTATTCGGATGCACGATACCATCTGGTAACTGCGTATCCTTTGATATAAAGTTGATGACATCCATGCGGAAGCCGCCAATCCCTTTTTCCAGCCAATACGTCATTAGTTGGTAAACTTCCTCCCTCAGAGGCTGATGCTCCCAATTCAAGTCTGGCTGCTTTTTGGAGAACAAATGTAAGTAATAAGAATCCATGTGCTCGTCTTTTTCCCAAGCTGATCCTGAGAAAACGGAGCCCCAATTATTAGGGGGATGCCCTTCCTTTCCATCTCTCCAAATATAGTAATCACGGTATATAGAATCCCTAGAAGACTTAGATTCCACAAACCACTCATGCTCATCTGAACTGTGATTAACAACTAAATCCATCACAATTCGTATGCCATGCTTTTTGGATTCCTCTATTAGCTGTTCCATATCTTCCATTGTTCCAAATTCCTGCATAATTGTTCGGTAATTTCGAATATCGTAGCCGTTGTCATCATTCGGAGAATCGTAGACTGGACTCAACCAAATAACATCAATACCTAATTTTTGAATGTAGTCTAACTTGGAAATAATCCCTTGGATATCTCCAATACCATCCCCATTCGAATCCATAAAGCTTCTTGGATATATTTGATACACGACACTTTTTTTCCACCAAGGATCCATTTGTTGCCCCATTTTTCCACCGTCCTAAATATAACTTAATAGAGTTATTTTAATCTTCCCACAACAATTATGCAAGCGCTTGCACACCTTAATATAATATGATTTACTGCAGGTCTACTCTAGTTCGAATTCCTCTATAAAAACGGCAAACTCGATATTTGTTTCTCCGTCTATGGAAGAACTTCTGTTTTCATGTCTTTCAGGAAATATTGGTTTATCTGAGCTATCATATGTGTTCCAATGAAAATTATACAATGGGACTTTTAGAGAGTCAGTTAATGAATTAATGACTGCTAGCCACTCTTTCGATAGTTTCATACTTCCAAATAAATTTTCTGACAGAGTAATAGTTTGCTCTAGTTGCAAACCTGGTTCGTAATGTTCTTTTACACCAGTAATATGAAACCCTCTTTTATTGATTAAGTAGAACTTCATATAGTCGACTTGATCCTGGGGTGGGTAGTTCCAAAGAGCATGGTAAGTTGTTGGGTCCTCACTTTTTATCTTCCAAACTTTTATATCACCACTTGTCGAAACAAGAACCGCATTCCATTTACGATTGTTCCGTTCCCATAAACTTAGCCCATAAATTTCACCCTCTGCAGTAAAAGGAACAAACACATGACGGTCATCTAAAAAAATTGTATCTTGGATTACACTGTTCGAAACATACGAAAAATGATTAGTCATCTCTTCAACTACCTGTTCATCTGTTGGAAATGATGCTGGACCTGAATTGTAATACCAGTAACTTGTGGAAAATAATATAACCCCGATTAGCATAGACGCAATCAATATAGACTTTTTCACTTATTTTCTCTCCTCGAACAGGGATTGCTCGGTTTGATAATAGAGCTGCTTTTCCTGTGAAGTTATTAATATTCCTTTTCCGTTGTTCTCTATATAAATAGTTGTACTAAGCCCACTTCCCCATTTCGGAAAAGTATTCGCTAGCATATAAGGAAAGCGTTCAGTTGTTTTATTTGGATCCATAAATGTCTCGTTGTACCAACTATCACTGTAGTAATCTTGTTGCTTAGCACTGTGTATGGAGGATATTAAGTTTGCCTTAATAAGAGAGATTTCGTTTGCCGTTGGATGCGTTTTAATAATATAGGCATCCTCCACATTAGAAATATATGTACTTGGGTCATCTCGAGGATAAAGTAGATAGTTTACCAGTATTCCTACCAATAGGAATATCATTAATATAAAATTAGCCCCAAAGCCTAACCAAGCAAATAGTCGGTACTTTTCCCAGGTTAATTTATTCTTTCTTAAAAGCCAGTACAAAATCCAAACACCAAGAGGAAGGATCGAAATCTGCACTACTTGGCCAAAAAAGTCCAAATTAATGGAAAATGTAAAAAGACCTATGAGAAGAACTACGATTATTTTCCATATCGCAGGCTTTTCCAATTGAGTTTTATATAGACGCGAAGCAATTATACCCGTTACAATCCATCCTAAAACAATCATTAGCTGTTCAACAATATCGCCACTCCACCAAATAATAACTCCCTCTTTTCTCGATTACATATATCCTTTAATTCTACATTGCTTCCAATATTTCCTTCAAAGATTTATCCACGATTATTGAACTAAATTGAAAGTACACCTACAAAATTATTGAATTTTGTAGGTGTTTAAAGGTTTAGTAATTTAATTTTTTCTTCCAGTTTAAAGAGAATAAACTAGAAGAAATCGTAATAATAAAGAGCACAATTACAATAATGAAACGATATAGTAAGAACCAGTCAAATCATATAGGTAACTGAATAATGTTGTACCTACTGCTACACCTAGCGTAGAAGCTGACATAATTTTTGTATAAATAGATGCATAATCACGTCCACCAAATACAGATCAAAATAGCAATAGAAAAAAGAGAGACAGCAAAGCCAGGCTGTCTCTCTTTTCATATGTTCAAATCGCTTTTTTAGTCGAAAACTGACTGTTATATAAATCTGCGTAGAAGCCTTCTTCTTTGATGAGCCCCTCGTGAGAACCTTGTTCAATTACTTTCCCTTCGTTCATCACCAATATTAAATCAGCATCTCTAATAGTAGAAAGACGATGGGCGATAACAAAACTAGTTCTTCCTTCCATTAAACGATTCATCGCTTGTTGGATAAGTAGTTCCGTTCGAGTATCTACACTCGATGTCGCTTCATCTAAAATCATAATAGGTGGATTTGCAAGAACAGCGCGAGCGATTGTTAATAATTGTTTTTGCCCTTGTGAAATATTGGATGCTTCTTCATTTAAAACAGTGTCATAGCCATCCGGTAAAGTACGGATAAAATGGTCGGCACGTGCCGTTTTTGCAGCCGCGAAGATTTCTTCATCTGTTGCTCCGTCTTTCCCAAATGCAATATTTTCTTTAATCGTCCCATTAAAGAGCCAAGTATCTTGAAGCACCATCCCAAATGTTGTACGAAGATCGGTTCGGGACATTTTTCTAGTATCGTGTCCATCAATTGTGATTTCCCCATTGTTTAGTTCATAAAATCGCATCAATAAATTAATCAAGGTTGTTTTACCAGCCCCAGTTGGTCCAACAATCGCTACAGTTTGACCTGGTAACACATCAATATTCATATCCTCGATTAATAGCTCATCTGCGTAACCAAAATCTACTTGTTTAAATGTAACTGCGCCTTTTGCTTTAGATAGACTCTCAGTTGTTACTTCTTTTTCTTCCTCTACTTCGTCCAGTAATTCAAAAACCCGTTCCGCTGCTGCAATGGTTGACTGGATGATGTTGGCGATATTGGCCGTTTGCATGACTGGCTGTGTGAACTGACGAGTATACGTAATAAAGGCCTGAATATCACCGATAGAAATGGCACGTTGGGTAACTAATATTCCTCCGACAACGCTAATTACGACATAACTTAAATTACCGATAAAAGACATCATCGGCATAATAATACCGGATATAAATTGTGCTCTGCGACCAGCATCATATAGTTGTTCATTCACTTCGTCGAACTCAGCGACCGCTTTTTTCTCGTGGCCGAAAACTTTCACTACTTGGTGCCCCGTATACATTTCTTCGATGTGTCCATTCAATTGACCAAGTGTTCGTTGTTGATCAGCAAAATGCTTTTGTGATCTTTTTAAAATTGGTTGAATGACGAACATCGATACTGGTAAACTTACAATGGAAATTAACGTTAATAGTGGGCTAATCGTTAACATCATAATGATAATACCTACGATGGTTACCACTGAAGTGATAAATTGCGTTAAGCTTTGCTGAAGTGTATTTCCGATTGTATCGAGATCGTTCGTAACACGGCTTAACGTTTCCCCATTTGGTCGACCATCATAATACTTAAGGGGAAGCCTTTCTAGTTTGCCGTTTACTTCTTCCCTTAAATCATAAACCGTTTTTTGTGCAACACTCGACATAATGTATTGCTGAATATACGTAAACAAGCTACTAATCACATACAAAGCTGCTAGTAGAAGGAGTAGTTTCCCAATTGCATCAAAATCAATTGCTGCTCCCGGTACACCTGTCATTTTGGCATATGCACCTTCGAATAATTCTGTAATTGCATTCCCCATAATTTTAGGGCCGACAACTGCGAATATGGTGCTTAAAATAGCGGCTATAAATACCGCTATTAATTGATTGCTGCGAGGTTTCAAGTAAGTTAGAAGGCGTCGTAAAGTACCTTTAAAGTTTTTAGCTTTTTGTCCGCCCATCATCATCATCATGTTTCCACCGCCGCCCCCCGCTTGATGTCCGCCTTGAGACTGCGACTTTTTATGCTTACTCATGCGATTTCCTCCTCTGAGAGCTGAGATTCAACAATTTCGCGATACACATCATTATTTTCTAAGAGATCCTCATGCTTACCGATTCCTGAAATTTCTCCTTTATCTAATACAATAATTTGATCTGCATCTGCTACGGTACTAACTCGTTGAGCAACGATGATAGTAGTTGCATTTTGGGTTTCGCCTTTTAATGCTTCACGCAAGTTTGCTTCTGTTTTGAAATCGAGCGCTGAAAAACTGTCATCGAAAATATAAATATCAGGTTTCCGAACGAGCGCTCTTGCAATCGACAGACGTTGTTTTTGCCCTCCAGATACATTCGAACCACCTTGCGAAATAACGGAGTTATATCCTTCATCCATTTTTCCTATAAAATCTTCTGCTTGAGCAATGCGCGCTGCAAGTTTTATTTCTTCTTCAGTTGCATCTTGTTTTCCAAAACGAATATTTTCTTTGATCGTTCCAGAAAAGAGAAGTGCTTTTTGGGGAACAAATCCTATTTTGGAGCGAACCTCGTCTTGAGAAGATTCACGAATATCGATGCCGTTTACACGAATCGTTCCGCTTGTCACATCATAAAAACGTGGAACTAAGTTCACAAGTGTAGATTTACCAGAGCCGGTCCCTCCGATAATTGCCGTAATTTCCCCAGATTTAGCTTGAAATGTAATATTGGATAATGCGGATTCTTCCGCTCCTGGGTAGCTAAAAGATACATGATCAAATTCAAGTGTGCCACGCTCTTTATTTGCTAATTTCGTACCTTCGTTTAAGGCGGTTGGTTTTGTGTTTAGTACTTCATTAATCCGGTTTGCTGAAACTGCAGCACGAGGTACCATAATGAACATCATGGAAGCCATCACAAGCGCGAACATGATTTGCATGACGTACTGGATAAATGCCATTAAATCACCGATCTGCATTGACCCTCCGTCAATGCGAATTCCACCGAACCAAATGATTAATACAACGGTAATATTCATTACAAGCATCATAACGGGCATTAAAAAAGCCATTACCTTGTTTACTTTAATAGAGACGTCGGTCAATTCCTTATTAGCTTTTTGAAGTCGAACTTTTTCTTGTTTTTCCCGATTAAAGGCACGGATAACACGAATTCCAGTTAAATTTTCACGCAATACAAGGTTTAACTGGTCTAATTTTGTTTGTACTGTTTTGAAAAGTGGTACACCTTTATACATGATTAATAACACAGCCCCAACTAACACAGGCATTGTAAGTACAATGACTAGTGATAATTTAGCATCTTTTGATACTGCCATAATAATCCCACCAACTAACATGATAGGAGCGCTAACGACCATACGTAGCATCATGATGACCACTTGTTGCACTTGTGTTATATCATTGGTCGTTCTTGTAATAAGCGATGCTGTGCCAAACTGATCGAAATCTTGAAGGGAAAATTGCTCTACATGTTTGAACACTTTATGGCGAATATCTCTACCAAACCCCATTGCAGCTTTGGAGGAGTAGAAGCTCGCTATGATTGATGCGACTGCTCCAAACGCCGCAACTAAAAGCATTATTCCGCCGATTTTCCAAATATAGGCTGTATCGCCGACTACTACTCCTTTATCGATAATATCTGCCATAAGAGTTGGTAAATAAAGGTCAGCCATTGATTGGATAAAAACTAATCCTAATACTGCTAGAACAATCCACTTATACACTGTTAAGCTTTTCAATAGTTTAATCATTTTGGTTGTTCTCCTTTGAAATAGTTTCATTTTCTAAAAAATCGGAGATATGGAGAAGCGTAGCTAGAAATTCATCGAATTGTTTTTCGGTAAGTGTACCCATAACGGATTCAATCGTTCGATGAACGCTTCCTTTCTGTTGAATTATTTTTTTAAACAAGGTATTTCCTTTTTCACTAAGTAATAATTGCATTTCCCGTCGATTGTCCGAAACCGGCTGTCTATGAATCCATCCGGTTTGGACAAGTCCATCGACGGCTTGACTTAACGTACTTTTAGGAATTTGTAATACCTCACCTAATTGTTTTTGCGTCATTTCTTTTCGTGGGGCAATTGTCATTAGGACAGAATATTGTGGAATCGAAAGATCATTATCTAGCGCAGTCTTATGTATAAAGCGCATCATATTTTGACTTAAACGCAGAAATGAATGTATAAATTTCGATGATTTGCTGTCAGTTAGGTTGTTACAATCCACTTTTCATCTCTCCGTTCTACGTAGAACTGTTCATTTGTGAACAGTTCTTTAATGCGTAATTTACTCTTGCTTTCAATAAATGTCAACTGGGAAGCCATGCCGGTGGAAACCAACAGGTCCATTAATTTAGCGGGCATAAAAAAGCTAGCCATATAAAAACGGCTAACTTATAAGATTTATATTATATCATTTTCAAAAGTGATGGATTCCAAAGGTGCATTAAGAAGATGTTCAATTGTTTTCACGCCTACTGCTCTTCATGCGAGCACTTCCGCTCTTTTAGTTTCTCGTTTAACAGTGCACCGCACACGATATACCCTTTATCATTCGATACGACAAATAAATTCGATTTTGGCAACTCGACCGAAATTGTTAAAAATGTATGTACTTCCATGTTGATAGGCTCCAAATTAATCTTCGGATTTCATTCCTCCTTTACCTCTACTTATAAGTTCTGTAAGAGAAAAAAAGGTTTCTTCTTTTCAAGTAAGGGAAAGATAAGTTAGTAATGCATTAAGTCGAAGAGGTGTTTTATGGTGTATAAACTATTTGCTGTTCTTGTCTTTGTAGGTGTTCCTTTAGTTTTTATAGGAGCATTTTTAAACTGGTCAGAAATGATGATGTTCTTTCTCTGCTGTGCAAGTATTATTGGAATTTCGGGATTTATAGGCAGAGCAACAGAAAGTTTAGCGATTGTAAGTGGTCCAAGAGTCGGGGGCTTGTTGAACGCCACTTTTGGCAATGCAGTCGAACTTATCATTTCCATATTCACATTGAAAGCTGGAATGGTTGGAATTGTATTAGCATCGCTAACTGGATCAGTTCTTGGTAACCTGCTACTTGTACTTGGATTATCATTTTTTGCTGGAGGTATTAAGTTTAAACGTCAAAAGTTTAGTCTGAACAGTGCAAGATACAATTCAGGATTACTTATTTTCGCTGTTATTGTAGCATTTGTCATTCCGGAAGTTTTTTCAATGACCATGAATTCCGAGAAAACATTGAACTTAAGTATTGGAATTGCCATCATATTAATCGCTTTGTATCTTGCGGGGCTATTTTTCAAACTTGTCACGCATCGAGGTGTATTCTCGTCTACTGACGAACCGGAAACGGAAACAGAAAAAGAACTACCAGAATGGACGAAAAGGAAATCGATATTAATTCTTTTCTTGGCAACCGTAGTAGTCGCTTTTGTATCGGAGCAATTAGTGCATACATTTGAAATGCTCGGGGCGAAGTTTGGATGGAGCGAGTTGTTTATAGGTGTCATTATCGTAGCGATTGTCGGGAATGCAGCAGAGCACGTTTCCGCTATTACGATGGCTGTCAAAAACAAAATGGAAGTGTCTGTTGAGATTGCGGTTGGTTCTACGCTACAAGTTGCCATGTTTGTAGGACCAATACTTGTTCTTGTTTCTTTGTTCATGCCTCAGTCGATGGCACTCGTTTTTACTTGGCCTGAGCTTGTCGCGATGGTTACTGCTGTACTTTTAGTTATTAATGTTTCCAATGATGGTGAATCGAATTGGTTTGAAGGGCTGACGCTGTTTGCGGCATATTTGATTATGGGAATTGGTTTTTATCTTCTTTAATTTTACAGAACAATAATGATAAGATAGAAAGTATATTAACGGAATGTTTGGTAGATTCTCTCTAAATATTAGAGAAAATCCTTCATTCAATTATTGATTTATTCTTAAACTAACGAGCGACCGCAACAAATTCTGTTATAAGCGCTTTTTAGCGTGAAAATACAGGAGATTTATAAAAATAAATTTTCACTTTACAACGGAGGATCGAATGATGCAGCCATGTTTCCTGATACCATTCTTATGGATAAAGTATGCTGAAGGATAGACCGCATGGCTGAACAACTATAATTTAAAGTAAAAACTACGTGGCCTGGAGAATGACCTGGTGTGAAATAAGGGGTAAGTTCTCCGATTTTCTTTAATTTTCTTGAGTCTTCTTCGTCGAAGGCTTTGGGCAGACTTTTGCTATATGATTACCGAGTGAATTTTAAGAATGCTGGTTGGTTGTGACGGACGTCACAACCAACCAGCATTCTTTTTTTAGGTAATCTTATGGCGTTTGTCTATCCGTCGCAATCCTACAACTCTTAGAAACAGGTTAGTGCATTTTTGGATAACTAGAGAAAAGATTCTTTTTATATATAGAGGAAGCTCTCAAAGATACAATTTCGTTCGCTCTTTCGCTTCTTAATTTATTAATCACTTACTATTTCTCTTTATTCCACTAGTAAAAAACGAAATCTACTTTCTTCATCTTTCATTGGATATTAGTATTTCTAATTCAAAAGCGATTACAAATAATTTTATCACTCTCTAAAATTTGACCAATCATATTATCTAAGCGATAAGGTTTGCTATATCTTTGAATGGAGTACTACACGGTATATTGATTGCAGTGGAAGGTGGCGACTCCAGCGGGAACAGCAAATGTTTTCTGCACCGAAAGCGAAGCGACAGGTGCACGAGCTGAAAGCCCCGCAGGAAAGACGTTGGTCAAACTTTATTTGACCAACGTCTTTGCGACGAGTAACCGCAGGAGCATATGTTTTCGTAGTGACGAGGAGATTGAAGCCGTGCCCACGGAGGCCAACAGGATGTTGGTCACAAAGGAGTTGAGGCCCACAGGAGGTGGGTTATGCAATCGTTGCCGCAGGACGCGGCGAACTTAGATTGCCTTCCTTTTACGATGTGGCGCTCTTAACCTTTGTACCCCACCTGAAACGCAAATCAGTAGTATCAATCATTCTTAAAAGCCCTGTAAAACTGGTGTTCATGCTGTATTTTTATATACTTTCTTATCTTTGAACAAAACACCTCCAACCATTTAAAAATAGTTGGAGGTGCTATTATTTTATATGCAGTTGGAATGGATTATGTGCTCGACTCCAGCTTTATTTATTATCGATATGGAATATGGGACAGCTTTATAGGAACTGTTGGATATCCTACATTTTTCAAATAATAATTAATGCTTCTGGCTGTGAATTCATTGGTACCAGAAGGTCCTATAATGATTTGATTGACCGGAAGTCTATTGTCATTTTGTAGTACTTTGTTATGTGTTTCTAGCTCGATATATGGCAGAAGAATATTATCTCTTGCACGGAACTTG
Source organism: Psychrobacillus antarcticus (assembly GCF_029533155.1). Lineage (GTDB taxonomy): Bacteria > Bacillota > Bacilli > Bacillales_A > Planococcaceae > Psychrobacillus > Psychrobacillus antarcticus. Next base: position 18,277 of record NZ_JAIZDB010000005.1, read on the forward strand.
AGCTCATGCTGATATGGCATACTCTTCGAGTTAGTCACAATAATTCTCCATTCCTTTTCCTCAGAAAAAGTAGCGTGTTTGAATAGTGGAAGAAAGTATCCAATGGTTCTTGCAACTTCCTTTGGAGTAAACTGCGGATTTTGACCGCCTTGCTCAAGGCTGAGGAGCGAGACGTTTATAATTCTGCGAATAATTCGTTCTTGCAACTTACGATTGTAAATCACCTTTCGAGGGAAAAAGTTTTCTTCACTTAAATGAAAAGACACATCAAATAAAGATGTAAAATCAAAGCCAATGGAGATGCCGTGTGGGCTCCTGCTATATCCTCTCCACTGGCTTAGTAGGTCTCCACTTTCACAAAATGAAACTACAAAAATATCTGTATCTTGTATTTCTAAAATGGCAAAAACCTCTTCCAAATATGCTCTTTTTGGATTTTCTACCGGTAATTCTTGAATAATTGTTTGTACGATACTTTCACATACCTCTAGGCCATGACTATATTCCTTCGAGTCATTCATAAACTTTATATGCGAAGCCCAAAAGGTTTTATTGCTAATTATTCCTTGTGCGCCTTCCAAATTCGTATAGTGATATAATGCTTTAATATTTTTCGTAAAGTATTTTCTAAATTCCTTACTGATTAACGGGATAAGAGCCTTCATATCAGCCCTTAATGAATGTGGTTTACTATCTTTACCTTCATCATAATCTGACATTTAAGGCACCTCTCTTTTTTCTTCTATCTATATGATAAATCTATGTAATTTATAGAGCAATTATTTAAAACCTTAGATGATAAGTTAGGGAAAAAGAAAAAGTGGTCCTTGTTTAATTAGGACCACTACTTAAGTATTAGTTAACTCGATTTTGAGGTTCTTTGTCTTCTAACACCGCTTCTATATCTTTTGCGTTCAATTGCATCATGGCAAGACGAGTTCGGATACTAGCACTGCCGATATGAGGCAGCATAGTTACATTAGGTAATGTAACTAGTGGATGATCTACCGGGACAGGTTCCTGTTCAAATACATCCAGTCCTGCAGCCCATATTTTTTTAGATACTAGCGCTTCGTAAAGAGCTTGTTCATCTACAATGCCACCTCGTGCGACATTAATGATTGCTGCAGTTTCCTTCATAAGATTTAGTTCACGTTCCCCTATAAGTCCCTTTGTTTCTGGTGTTAGTGGAGTTAACAGAACCACAAAATCAGATTGCTTTAGTAACTCTTCTAACTCAACATAAGTAAAGCCATACGTCTGTTCCGCATCAAGTTTTCTAGAGCGGTTATGATATAACACATTCATGTCAAAGCCTTTTGCCCGCCTAGCAACTGCTTCCCCTATGCGCCCCATTCCAATAATACCGAGCGTTGCACCGAAAATATCCATTCCTGTATATTGCATTGGTGACCAGGAAGTCCAATTGCCTGAACGAATTTCTTGTTCTACTTCCGTTATTCTTCGAGCTGTTGCTAATAGTAATGCAAATGTTAAGTCTGCTGTTGTCTCTGTTAATACACCAGGAGTATTTGTTACGGCGATACCATGTTCTTTTGCAGCCTCTATGTCTATATTGTTATAGCCAACACCAAAATTACTAATTACTTTTAGATTTGCAAGACTTTCTATTAATGCACGATCGATATTATCGGATAACATCGTCCATAGAGCATGTGCATCTTTAGCATTTGTTATTATTTCTTCATTTGTCATTCCAATCGTTTCACTATGCCACATTTGTACATCAAATTTTTTTCTTAAAGGCTCTACGATTTCCTCAGGTAGTTTACGTGTTATGTATATTTTTTTCAAAGATTCTTCCTCCTTTAATTTGTTCGTACGGGTGATTGTTTCGTGGATTCTCGTGATTCTCCGTAATTCGCCAAAAGTAGCGCTAAGTTAAGCATGGACGAAAGCACGAAATTTTGCAAACATATTTACAACTTTGAAATGCTACGTTATACTTTGGGCACATTAAAAAAACTACATACCGTTTTGCGCACTAGGGGTGCCCACTTTGGCTGAGATGCGAGCTTTTTGCTCCGATCCCTTAAAACTCGATCAGGATAATACCTGCGTGAGGAAGTGCGGTGACTTTCCTACTATTTTTGTATTGGATTAGTGACTGCATCTTCACGGATGTGGTCTTTTTTTATGAAAAAAAATAGGGAGGTTTTTAAATGGAATGTGGTTTGAGCCCAATTATCGGATTTCGTTTTTCGTTACATCCGATGACCAATGATTTTATCAAGGTGATTAAAGGAGCTTTAGAGGAGGCAGATACGACGAATGTGTGGATGCATACGGATGATGTGTCAACGGTCATTCGTGGGAAGCAAGTACATGTATTTAATGTGGCAAAGGCGATTGCTTTGAATGCCGCTAAAACGGGGGTGCACATTGCCCTATCCGGGACTTTTTCAGCCGGTTGTCCAGGTGACACTGCTGGAGATGTATATTTAGATAAAGGAGATATAGTTGCGAATACAGATACAACAAAGCAATATGTTTCATCCCAATTTGCACTTTACCCTATGAATAACCCAGATTATATGGACGTTATTTACCGGGAAGTAGATCGTGCTAAAGAACAAGGAGTTTTCAATGATTCCATGCATTATGCAAGCGGAATTCATGGTGATATTCATGATGTGTTTGCTTTTTATGAAGATTCCTTTACGCACGCTCGTTCCGACGAATATAAACATTTGGTCATGACGGTTTCTATGAGTATTAATAGTCCATCGCACGGAGGTATTTAATATGCTGAAGTCTTGGAAGTTAAAAGAGATTGTACTAATGTCTTTATTTGCAGTTGTCTTTGGCATTGTGTATTTATTGTTTTTGCATATCGGCAATATTTGGGCTGGATTTGTTGGCCCAATTGCATATGAATGGATTTTTGGAATTTGGTTTATCGTGTCGATTATTTGTATGTATATTATTCGAAAGCCCGGCGCTGCAGTTATTTCTGAAACAATCGCTGCAACTATCGAAGTGGTGTTAGGAAATGCGGTTGGACCTAGATTAATCTTATCCGGTGTCATTCAGGGGTTAGGGGCAGAAGCAGTGTTTGCTGCAACTCGCTATAAACGATTTGATCTATGGGTCCTGATGCTAGCAGGTGTTGGGTCTTCGGTATTTAGTTTTGCCTACGGATATTTGTTAGGTGGGTTTACGGTGTTCAGTACGGGATATGTTGCTTTAATGCTTGGTATTCGCATTTTAAGTGGTGCCCTTCTTGCCGGCGTTGGAGGTAAGGCGGTCGCGGATGGTTTACTTGCGACGGGTTCTCTTCGTGGTTATGCTATTTCACGTCCCAAAAAAGGTGATGTTCGTGCATGATGTTATTTTGTTTGAACAGGTAAACTTTCGATATCCAGATGAGGACAAGTGGATTCTAAATGACTTTTCATTTTCCGTACAGAAAGGGTCCAAGCTTGTGTTAACTGGTCCAAGTGGTTGTGGGAAAACGACACTGCTTTACTTGTGCAATCGTCTATATCCAGACAATTGCGATGGTGTTTTGACAGGTAACATTAAGCTATTTGGAAAGGAGTGTTCTTCGTTCATTCCGGGGGAAATAAATCATCGCATTGCCACTGTTTTTCAGGATCCAGATGCGCAGTTTTGTATGCAAACGGTGGAAGAGGAGCTCGCTTTCACATTGGAAAATTTGCATGTGAAGCGTGAAGAGATGGATAAACGAATAACCGAGGTGCTTGCTCTCACCAATTTGAGTGAGTTTCGATACTCTATTATTCAACAGCTTTCAGGTGGTCAGAAGCAACAAATCGCTACTGCATGCGCTCTAATTATGGAGCCAGAGGTTTTGTTGCTAGACGAACCAATCGCTCATTTAGATCCTTATACCGCTAAAAAGTATGTGCAATGGCTGAACCTGCTACAGAAAAAACGTCAAATGACGATTGTTGCGATTGAACATCGTTTAGACTTATGGGGAGATTTTTTCGATAGAAATATTTCCTTGAATAAAAGCGACATAGCTTTCCCTATTCCACAAAGGTTGACTTCCATGCAGCTAGATACTTCATTTGAAGTTACTAAAGTGGAGACGAAAACTTTTTTAAAGCCTACCTCCTTTTCTTTACAGCGAGGAGAAATTGCAATTCTTGCTGGTCCGAATGGTAGTGGTAAATCGACTTTATTAAAAGCTTTATGTCAATTGATTCCTAATAGTGGGGTAGTGGAACCTGCTTTTCTAGGCTATGTTCCGCAATCACCTGAGTTTTTATTTTTAACGAAGGCTGTACAAGATGAAGTTACATACGGCGGTGGATATGATGTGGATAACTTGATGGATCGACTAAAGCTAGTGGAGATTGCCGGTTCACATCCTTTCTCTATAAGTCATGGGCAAAAACGTAGAGTAGCCATAGCTGCGATGTTATGTGATGGAAGAGAAGTAATTTTAATGGACGAACCTACTTCCGGTCAGGATGCTGCCGCATTGTATGAGTTATTCCAACTAATTGATGAGCGTGCTCGCGCTGGAACTACGTTTTTAATCGTCACACACGATATGGAGTTCGCCTACCGTTTAGCAGATTCAATTTTATTGATGGAGGGTGGCAGTTTAACCGGGAAGTTTCCTGCAGCGGATGTTTGGGAAAATGAACAATTATTACTTGATCATCATTTACTTCCTCCGAAAGGATTGATGCGACATGAGAAGTCTTTTGCATAGGATGAATCCTTCCGTGAAGTTTCTTTTAATCACTGTTTGCATGTTCACGATGGCCTTTTTCTTTGACCCATGGACACCTCTTATATTTTGCGTTGGTGTGCTTTTGCTGCAAGTGCTGTTCAGTCAAGTTGACTGGAAGAAGTGGACATTATTTATGATTCCATTTTTTATCACAGCATTCGGTTATTTTTGGACGACACTTGTATTTGCAAAGGAATCGTCTGGTCCTATCATTTGGTCAATTGGATCTGTTGGTGTGACAGAAATTCAGCTAGATCATGCACTTTCCTTAAGCTTTCGCGTTTTAGCTTTTTCTAGCTTGTCTATGTTATTTGCGTTAACAACTAATCCCGTTACTTTCATATTGAGTTTAATGCAGCAATTGAAACTATCTCCTAAAATTGCTTATGGCATTTTAGTAGGCTTTCAGTTTTTGCCTGTGATAAAGGACGAGTTTATACAAATACAGCAAGCACAACGGTTGAGAGGAATGTTCCAGAAGAAAAATGCTTTGCAGAGGTTACTTGCATCTCGTCTAGTGCTTATCCCCTTGCTTGCGGGTGCTGTTCGTAAAGCAGAGCGATCTGCGTTTGCCATGGAAGCAAGGGGCTTTACCGGTGAGCCAAGAAGTAGTTTCTTTCGTGTGATTACAGTAGGTAAAGTGGATGCTTTGTTAGTAGCGCTGTTTTTATTCGTTTTAGTATTAAGCTGTACGAACACCTTCTGGCTTAGTTAATATAGAGATATAGAAAAATTAAGATTTTAGCCGAATGTTGAGATGTAGTGCAGTACTAGGAAATGATTGAGAGAGGAAAGGAGCGTACTTAGGTATGTGACTGACCGAACGAATGAAATTGACGACGTAATGTGCTGCATATCGACATTAGGAGGGAGTGGTGTTGGGGATGTCGTCAGTAATATTGCTTCGAGGAATTAATCTTGGTGCTAAAAATAAGGTAGATATGAAATCCTTAAAATCTCTTTTTGAAGAGATCGGCTATGAAAATGTGCAAACCTATATTCAGACTGGAAACGTAATTGTTGAACAAACTGTTATTAATGTCCCTGCTATAGAGGTAGCTCTTCGAGAGTCGTATGGATTTGAAATACCTGTAGTGGTACGCTCTAAAGAAGAATTTGACGGAATCGTCCAGCTACCAATTTTCTTCAGGGAGCAGGTATATGTCATGTTTTTAACCCAGGAAATTTCAGTGGAGCAACAAGAGATGCTAGCAGGTTTAATAGATGATGAGTTTGTTGTTTGGAAGAAACGAAATGTGATTATTAGTCTTTCGAAAAGTTATCATCAAACAAAATTTACGAATGCTTTTTTTGAGCGGAAACTAGGTATTCCCTCAACAGCTCGCAATAAAAATACTGTTAACAAAATATTGGCAAAAATGTCATAAGAATTCCTTATGCTTATTGATGACTTTTATCAATTATCTTTATCGCTTACTTTCCAATAGAATGAACGTATAGGGAGGGATTAATGATGTCATTTGTATTTCAATCAATTGATCACGTTCAATTAGCTGCTCCAAAGGGTTCAGAAGCAATTGCAAGAACATTTTACGGGGAAATTTTAGGATTTACAGAAGTAGATAAACCAGAACTTCTAAAAAAACGGGGCGGCATTTGGTTTTCATTTAGCTCTTATCAAATTCATATTGGCATTGAAGAACCATTTGCGCCTGCTAAAAAAGCTCATCCCGCATTTCTAATAGAAAACTTAGATGCTTTAAAGGCACATTTAACTAAAAGTGATGTGAGCTTTTTAGTCGATACTGACTTACCTGGAGCCGATCGAATATATGTACATGACCCATTTGGCAATCGGATTGAGATATTAGAGTGGATTTCTTAATTTAGGACGCTTAAAGACTGTATTTCATCTTACTGAAATACGGTCTTTTTGTTGCTCACTTATGAATGTATTTATGCTTAATGAAATGTCCGAAGGTTTTAAGATTTAACGCTTAACATTAATGAAGAAGAATTTCTTTGGAAAATTTGGACAGAGAATGCTGAAGCAAAAGAAGCTGGTGGTATCTATCTATTTAAAACAAAAGAAACTGCACAAAGCTATTTAACAATGCATTCTGCAAGCTTAGAAAGCTTCGGTATTACAGATATCCGTGGCAAAATATTTGAAATTAATGAAGCCCTTTCTACTATTAACAATGGTCCTATCCAAAAATAATAATAACCGGTCCGTCTTGGGTGAAACTCAGACATCCTTGAGTGGAGCTCGAACTACCTCGGGTGGAACTCGAGCTACCCCGGGTGGAACTCGCTGTCTTGGGTGGAACTCAAACATCCTTGAGTGGAGCTCGAACTACCTCGGGTGAAACTCGAGCTACCCCGGGTGGAACTCGCTGTCTTGAGTGGAACTCGAGCTACCCCGGGTGGAACTCGAGCTACCCCGGGTGGAACTCAGACATCCTCGCTTTCCTTTTTTATAGATACACTTGTCCAAGAGCAATGTGAGCTCTGTAGTCGACACCGACTTACTAGGAGCCAATAGAATTTATATACACGACCCCTTTGGTAATCGTATCGAAATATTAGAGTGGACTTCATAATTTAACATGCTTAAAGACCGTATTTCATTATAATGAAATACGGTCTTTTTATTTCTCCCTTATAAAGCGCAATAGCCTACTTTAAAATACAAAGCGCAGAATAAGTTTATTTGTAAAGAAAAAGGGAAACTCATCTATATATTATGAAGGAGGAATTTCTCATGACAAATACACCTGAAACTTTAGAATCCTTAAGATCAATTATCAAAAGTGCCAAGGTTGCGATGCTAGTCACACATAGTCAAGAAAACCGCTTAGTAGCACGTCCGATGCAATTACAAGAGGTAGAATTTAACGGTGATTTATGGTTTTTAACACGAACGGATACAGATAAATATGAAGAAATCAAAACGAATGATGACGTCAACGTTATCATCTCGGATAAATCGTATGCGTCGATTAGTGGAACAGCTGAAATTGTCGATGACCTTAATAAGAAAAAAGAATTTTGGAATAAAGCCTATGAAATTATGTTTGATATGGACTATACAGACCCTCATCTAATACTCATCAAAATAAAAGCTGAAACAGCCGAATATTGGGAAACAGGATCAACAATAAAGTCCGCATATAATTTCATGAAAAAAGTAGTAGGTAAAGAAGAACCCGTAGAATCCGGTAAAAGTACCAACGAAACCTTAGAACTTTAATATGTTAGGAATGTAATTCGCATGATTTTCTAATGTCAATTACCAGCCTTCTATACTATTAAAAATAGCAATTGCTTTATCGAACATATCTAATCGTTCGATAAAGCAATTTTTCACTTACTTTTATAGATCATCAAAGCCATTATCAATAGCATTTACTTTTACGTATTGGCGCGATTTTTGTTCAAAGAAATCTGTTTTTGTTCCATCGATATTATCTGCATATGCACGTATCCACTTCATCGGATTTTCTACATACTCAGGATATATTTCCTCCAAACCAATTAGACGCAACATTTTGTTGGCACGGTATTTAATATACCCATGCATTTCTTCTAATTCGATTCCCTCAATATCCGCTAATACATATTCTGACCACTCTATTTCTAATTCAACGGATTCTTTAAATTGTTCATAAACCCATTCAATTAGCTCATCGTTATTCAGTTCTGGGTTTTCAGAAAGAGTCGCTCTAAACAGTTCCGATATAAATCGACCATGCTCTAGTTCGTCTCGGTTAATATAGCTAATCATTGTAGAAGTCCCAACCATCTTGTTATAGCGAGCAAGATTATAGAAATAGGCAAACCCTGAATAGAAGAATAATCCTTCTAGCAAAGTTGTATACGTTAACGTTTTTAATATATTTTCTGTCGTAGGGTTTTCTACGAAGTCATTATAATACTTGGCAATATTTTTGTTTCGCTTCAGTAACGTTTCGTCCATTCTCCCAAATTCAAAGGCCTTATTTTGTTGATCAAGCGATACGATGGAAGATAATACATATGAATAACTTTCATTATGTACAGCTTCCTGCTGTGCAATGACCGCCATGATTGATTGAACCGAGGGGTCAGTTGCATAAAGTGACAATAACAGTGCTGTACGTGTTTGTGGTGCATCTAATGTTGCTAGCAAGCCAATAATTTTCAGGTAAGCATCCTGCTCCTGCTGACTAAGGCTTGCGAACTGTTTAATATCATTGGACATATTGATCTCATCTGCCTGCCAGTAGTTACCTAATAAGCGCTTGTACATCTTATGCCAGTGTGGATATGCAATATCGTTCCAATTTAATATTCCACTGGATTTGCCATTGAAAATTCCTGTCGATTTGTTTGGATTTCTAGGTTCTAACGTTTTTGCCTTCTGCATGCTCCAAAACTCCTTCTAACCATTTACTTACCAACTTCTCCTGGCTACCTCTCGGTGATTGCTCAATTTTCAAACCCGGATAACCACTGTTATAAAAACGTGCTAATTTGTCTACTGCCCTACAGTACAGCTCGTCTCCGCCAAACTGTGTATCACCTGAGCCAAATACATAGACATTATTTGGTTTGCCTTCAACTTCTCTTGCAAACTCCTTCATTTCCTCTGGTGTACTTCCCTTATCCCAAGTAAAAGTTCCGAGAAAAACAAGGTCATATTCAAACAAATTTGGCATTACTCCATAGCCAATGCAATACATATCTACGTCGATATCATCGGCTTCCAATTGCACTTTCAATAGCTCTGCTATTTCCTCGGTATTTCCGCTATAACTTAAATAACAAATGACGACTTTCATTAGCTGGAACAAGACTCACATTCTATTAACTCTACGGATGTAGAACGAACGTAATAGGTAGTTTTCAACCCACTATTCCATGCATCTAAATGTAAATCTAGTAATTCTTTTGCTTTGATCGTATTTTGTACGTATAAATTTAATGAAACACCCTGGTCGATATGGCGTTGGCGTGCAGCGTTTTGTTTAAGTGTCCAATGCTGATCAATGAAATATGCAGATTTGTAATACCATGTAGTTTCCGAATTTAAATCCGGTACAGTGACTGGGATTTTATAATCCTTTTTCTCTTCCGAGTACGACTTTTGGAAAATAGGATCAATGCTTGCAGTACTTCCAGCTAAGATGGATGTCGAAGAGTTCGGAGCAACTGCCATTAAATAACCGTTCCGTATTCCACTTTCGCTAACTTGCTTACGTAATTCATTCCACGATTCGCTGTCGTATTGACGATTGTCAAAATAGACTCCCGTTTGCCAATCTGATCCTTCGAATAATGGATATACCCCTTTTTCCTTCGCAAGCTCTGCAGAGGCTTTAATCGTTAAGTAAGCTATTTTTTCGTATAGTGTATCCGCAAGCTTTACTGCTTCATCTGATTCCCAACGAATACTCTTTAGTGCAAGTAAATGATGCCACCCAAATGTACCAAGTCCAATCCCACGGTATCTAGAATTCGTACGTTCTGCCTGAGGAACTGGAATCATATTAAGATCAATCACATTATCGAGCATTCGAACCTGAATTTTTATAAGTTTTTCTAATACATCTGCTGGGACTGCTTTCCCTAAATTTATAGACGATAGATTACATACGACAAAGTCTCCTGGTTTACGACGAGTGACAATAATATCATCCTCGATTTGAATCGACTCAAATGTTGTTGCGCTTTGATTTTGGAAAATTTCTGTACAAAGATTACTACTATAAACCATCCCAGCATGCTTGTTTGGGTTGCTACGATTAACTTCATCACGGTAAAACATATACGGCACACCTGTCTCTAGCTGCGATCGCATGATTCGCTTCATCAAATCGATAGCAGGAACTGTTTCACGAGACAAGCGATAATCACTTACGCATTCCTCGTACTTTTTGCGGAACGAACCATCTCCACGTTTTTCATCGTAATAGTCTTCTAGTGAGTAACCTTTTAGCTGACGAACTTCATGTGGATCAAATAAATGCCATTCTTCTCTAGCATCTACCTTCTCCATAAATAAATCTGGCAAGCATACACCTGTAAATATATCGTGAGCACGTAGGCGATCATCTCCGTTATTTAAACGTAGATCTAAAAATGTAAAAATATCTTTATGCCAAACGTCTAAGTAAACAGCAACTGCTCCTTGGCGTTGCCCAAGCTGATCCACACTTACCGCCGTATTATTAAGCTGTTTTATCCAAGGCAATACACCACTGGAAGCTCCAACAAAGCCTCTAATAGAAGACCCTCGGCTACGCACCTTGCCCATATAAACTCCAATACCACCACCAAATTTTGAAAGCGTTGCTACGTCCGTATTGCTATCGTAGATTCCTTGAAGACTATCGTCTACGGTGTCGATAAAACAACTAGAAAGCTGTCCATGAGGCTTCCCTGCATTAGAAAGTGTTGGTGTTGCTACTGTCATATACAGATTACTCATTGCCCAGTAAGATTCTTTTATTTTCTCTAAACGATTTTCTTGTTCATCCTTCATAAGTGTCATCGCAATAATAAGCCAACGCTCCTGAGGCAGTTCGACTATAGTTTTATCAAAGTCCTTCGCTACATAGCGATCCAATAACGTTTTAAGGCCGATATATGTAAACAAATAATCTCGTTCCTGTACGAGAATTTCAGATAGCTGCTCTAGTTCCTGTAGGGAATATGCTTGCTTAAGACGTTTATCATAAATACCCTTTTCACTTAATAGTTGGACATTACTTGCAAACTTGGTATACACAGCATCCACAGTTGTGTTTCTTCTCTCAGCTACTTGTTCGTAAACCTCCGCTAAATGTACACGGGCGGCTACAAAGGTCCAGTACGTTTCTTGTTCATCTAAAAAGCTTAATGCTTCCAGTGATATCGACTTCGACCAAGCAGCTATTGTACCTTCCGGGTGCTTTTGTAGCCACTTTTCATGTGTTTTTATAAGAGGAGCAATTTTTTCCTCCCCAAATTCCATTATTAGATTATGTAAGACTTCTTGTTTAGTTGTATTCGAGATAATTGTCATTTGAATTCCTCCTATTTTTTAATTGAAATACAACACAAAAAAGCGATGACTCAGCCATCTTCGGCTGAGCATCGCTCAAAATTAAAAGTGTAGGATACAACAAGACATATCAATCGTTCGAGATAGAGGCCTTCGCTCCCACCTCTCAACCCCCGAAGAAAGTGTTGCTCACCGATGAAGAGGCAGGTCTACTGGCTCGTGTTTCACTCGCCTGCTGGCCTTCCCACGATTGCTCGCAGTGGCTATTTCAACAGTCGTCCACACTTACAGTTGCGGGGACAGCTTCGGCATTTTCCGAATTCCCTTTTAAACCATAAAGGTACCTTTTCATCGTTAACATACTATATATTGTGTTTAGTTCATTTGTATAATCTAACATATTGTGTTTGAGTGAGCAACACTAAAATTTAAACTAATTAAGAAAAGCAGACATTTTCAACAAAATGTCTGCCTCTATTTTTTTACATGAACACGATGATTGCAAGAATTAACGCTAAAATAATACGATAAATTGGAAATGGCATTAATTTAACCCGTGAGATTAATTTCAAGAAGAATTTAATAGAAATAAATGCGCTTATAAGTGTTATTTAAATCTGTTTTCGATCAGTTCGGCAATTTGTTTTGAATTTGGAATTCCTTCATTTTTTAATTTACTAATGATGTTAGTAATATCCGTTTCATTTCTGTTCTGACTTAATTTATATGCAGCCTGGATGTCCCCTACCTTGATCTTAAATCCGACTATTCCTTTTAGTTCTTTTTCTAATAACTGGGGAGAAAGCTTATCCCATAAAACAGGATTTACACGATTTCCTTCATATTTCTCCAACATTATAGTTAATTCTTCGATTAATTCATCTTTCTCCATAACACTTGCTTTACCATATACATGCACAGCTTGATAGTTCCAAGTCGGTACATTTTCATCTTCATACCAGGAAGATGAGATATAAGCGTGTGGTCCTTGGAACATAACTAACACATCTTCACATGTTTCGAATGTCTTCCACTGAGGATTTCCATAAGCCATATGCCCAGTAATATAGGTATCACCATCTTTTTTATTCAACCCTAAAGGCAGGTGAGAGGCAATTGGTTTTCCTTCTTTTGTTGTGACAATCGTGCCGAATGAGTTAGTTTGAACAAAATCCCAAATTTCATCAATATTTGTAACCTTAAAGTATTTAGGAATATACATAGTAATTCACCTCTCCAAAATAGTTATAAGTGTTTTGGCCATGATTAAGTCTATTTGTTCCTCATCGCCCATATAAAAAGAGTGCGCTCCAGTTTGAACAAACCCCATTTTCTTATAAAAAGCAATCGCATTTTCATTTTGATCCCATACACCTAACCAGATTTTCACTTTATTGGATTCCAACGTAATTTCCATAGCTTTGTTTAGCAAATATTTACCTAGTCCATGTTTTTGAAATTGGTTCTTTATATAAATCCTCTCAATTTCAAGTGATTCATCACCCATTTTTTCAGATTGAGCATCATCGGTATTGACCTTCAAGTATCCTGCGATTTCATTGTTAAGATAAACAAAATAGAAATGTGAAGAAGTATTGAGTAATTCTTTTTCCAATTGTTTTAAGTTAAAGGCCCTTTCCAAATAAGCATTCATATTTTCGGGTGAATTCTGATCCTTAAATGTTTCATTAAATGTTTCATAACTAACTTCTTGAAGTTTACACGAATCTTCGAGCGTACACTTTTTTATCTTTATATTCATTAAATAAGTTGCCCCTTTAAACAATCAATAATTTCTCTTGTTTCCCTTTTTTACAAATTCCCAATCTTTTTCTATATTTTTTCTAACTCTATAAAGCAGATTGGAAATGGTTTCTACTTCTCTCTCGGAAAATCCCTCTAATGCAACGTTATTGGAATAATCATTTTCTCTTTTAATCAGAGGGTAAACATCTCTCCCTTTATCAGTTGGAAAAAGCTTTTTAATTTTTTTGTTATGTTTATCATCTTTCTTTTCAATAAAACCGTTAATTTCAAGTTTTTTTATAGCGCGAGCTGCTGTTGTTCGATCTACTTTTATCATCTCAGCTAACTTTTCTTGAATGATTCCCGGGTATTCACATATTCGCACAAGATACAAATATTGCCCTTTTGTAAGGTCGTATTCTTTAAATTCAATATTACTTACAGAATCTAATGCTCGTGCTATCATTCCAATTTCACGAAGTATTTCCTTCATAATAAACTCCTTAGTTCATATTTTATTGCAAATGCAATAAAAATGGTATGCGTTAAATATAGCTTAATTATGTTGCATTTGCAACAAAAAGTAAACAACTCCTGATAAAAAACATCCATTATTGAATAAGAGATAAAAATGTGTGTATTATAAATTAATTACATGCTTAAAATGTTTTCTATTGTAACTAATTTCAATCCAATTACACCTGCTAATAAAAGTAAAATCAAGAGTACTTTTTCTACTTTAAATGGTTCACCAAAGAATAGAAATTCTGAAAAGACAGTTCCTGACAAAGTTCAGGAAGGGGATGAATCCTAATGGCATGGATTTCTTTAATAATTGCAGGTTTGTGTGAAATGTTTGGTGTTGTTATGATAAATAAGTTGCATAAAGACCGTAATTGGCAAGCATTAGTGCTTTTGATTCTCGGGTTTGGAGCAAGTTTTATTTTTCTTGCCTATTCCATGAAAACACTTCCTATGGGTACAGCTTATGCTATTTGGACAGGAATTGGTGCGTCTGGCGGAGCAATTTTAGGTATGCTTTTATATGATGAATCAAAAGACTGGAAAAGACTTGTTTTTATTGGCATGGTTTTAGGTGCCTCAGTAGGTCTGAAGCTCGTCTCATAGCTTAGTAAAGAACTGCATTTTACAAGTGGCAGCTGAAAAATTAGGTATTTCACAATCAACTTTGAGCCATCAAATTAAGAAGCGTGAACAAGAGATAGGATATGCCCTTCTCAACCGCATTCATAAGAAGACATCATTTAAACAATCACTCTCTAGCGGATGTCAAATCGAATTCATATTGGCCAAAAACATCTTCATACCCTTTTACCCTGAACAATAGTTTATCATTATGATCAGTACCGGTTATTTCTAAAATAACTACCACTTTACTCGGTTTGTAAGAGGCTACATAAGCAAGGCTATCAACTTGTCTTTCAGTTTTGTTAATTTGGATATTGTAAATATCAACTTCGATCACTACCAGTTCCTTTTATGTGATGACTATATATACTAGTAGTTTCTCCCGGTTCTAGTTTGTCGATATCCCCTAAATCCTGGTACACATCATAAGTGCTAAAAGAAAAAAAGAAGTTTAAATCAGTTACTTCTTGTTCACTTGAATTATTACGCTTTAGTTCAATAAGAAAAATCAATTCTTCATATTCAGTAACAGTTTAACTACCTTTCTTTTGAGTGTGCCTTGTGACTTTCTAATTTCACTATATATACCCATATTCTAATATAACTTTGTTTTTAAAAAAGCACTGCCAAAGGCAATGCTTTTTTCCACACAACGGAGTACTGTATAAAATTTGCTGTTTTATTTAAAGAAATACGATAACCGCAAGAATTGCCGCTAAAATAATGCGATAAATTGCGAATGGAACTAACTTAATCCGTGATATTAATTTTAAGAAGAATTTAATAGAAATAAGTGCGAATACAAATGCACTAATAAATCCTACTGCATAAAAACTAAGATGGTTCATATCAATGTCTTCCCAGTTTTTTAAAACAGATATTAGGCTTGCTCCAGCCATGATCGGCACAGCCATAATGAAAGTAAAGTCCGCTGCAGTTTTATGACTCATTCCGAATAATACCCCACCAGAAATGGTTGCTCCTGAACGAGAGAACCCCGGCCACAACGATAGACATTGAACTAATCCTACTTTAAAAGCTTGTGCATATGTAATTTGATCCAAGCTTACGATAGAAGGGTTTTTAGGTCCAAATTTATCTGCAAAAATCATTAAAATAGAGCCTGCTACCAGACTAAATATCACTGTTTCTACTCCAAATAAATTTTTATCAATAAAATCTTCTAATAATACTCCTAGTACTCCCGCTGGAATAATACCAACAATAACATGGAGTAAATTAAACTGTTTGCTCGATTCTTCCGTATCTATTTTGTACAACCCTACTAAGCTAAATAATCTTTTCCACATGACCATAACTACCGCTAAAATAGACCCTAATTGGATAACGATTTTAAACGTATTAGCGGAATATTTCCCTAAAAAATCTTCTGTTCTCAACCACATATCATCGACAATAATCATATGTCCCGTGGAAGAAACAGGTGCAAACTCTGTCATTCCTTCAACAAATCCAAGTATAAGTGCTTTTAATAACTCTATAATTTCCATATAATCTCCTTAGTCCCGTTTTTTAAAGTACCAAATAAGAAATACAATACCGCCGATAGCTATGAGCGCGTACACGATGTTCGAGTATATATCCATATATCCAACAATTTCATCCCAGTTATCTCCTACCGCCGCTCCTACTGAAACTAATACCGTATTCCATATTAATGTTCCTAGCGTCGTAAATAGAAGAAATAGCCCAAACTTCATATTCGACATCCCAGCAGGAATCGAAATAAGACTTCTGACAAGAGGTATTAGCCTCCCAAAAAACACTGCCCAGACTCCGTATTTATCGAACCAAGCATCTGCTTTGTGAATATCTTTCATCGTTAACCGAAGATATTTTCCGTATTTCCCTATTATTTTCTCCAAACGTCCTACGTCTAAAAATAACCCGATACCATACAAAA
This sequence comes from Psychrobacillus antarcticus, assembly GCF_029533155.1. Taxonomy (GTDB): domain Bacteria; phylum Bacillota; class Bacilli; order Bacillales_A; family Planococcaceae; genus Psychrobacillus; species Psychrobacillus antarcticus. The sequence continues at coordinate 34,816 of NZ_JAIZDB010000005.1, forward strand.
TTGCAGCCCCAATGACAGAACCTGCCGTGGATGCAATAATAATACCAAGCTTCGTCATGCTAGTAGTCGTCGTCATATATCCTCCAAGTGTCAAAATCACTTCAGAAGGAATTGGCGGGAAAATGTTTTCTGCCAAAATTAATAAAAATACTCCTAGATACCCAAACTGATTCATCCAGTCTGTAATCCATGCTTCCATTATACTTCCCCATCCTCTAACTTAATGTTTACTGACCATAGCTCCGATTGGCTCCCTAACCTAATAGGTGGTCCCCAAAACCCAAACCCAGAAGATACAATTGCGTGTAAACTCCCTTTTTTTCTATACCCATAATCTAATTCAAATATCCTTCTAGTCAATAAATGATTTGGCCACATTTGTCCGAGATGCGTATGTCCGGACACATGAAAGTCTACTTTTTCCTTCTCAGGTATCAATAAATTAGAAGGTATATGATCCATTACAAACCACGGTAAATCTTTTTCTTCTGGAGCTAACTCGGATAAATGCTTTCTGTTTTTATTCGTTAAGTCTTCTCGCCCTGTCAAATAGAACGAATCCGCTACTAAAATAGTTTCATCTAATAACATGCGGACGTTTGATGCTTCCATCTCTTCTACTAATAGAGGAATTTTCTTTCCGTAATATTCATGATTTCCAAGCACCCCATATATACCATACGTAGAAGTGAGCTGTTTCATCACCTCGGACATACCTTTTTGAACAAACCAAATAGGATCGTCATCCACTAAATCCCCAACTAACAATACTAAATCTGGTTTTTCGGCATTCGATTTTTTCACAAATCGATTTAAATGCGCCCTATTGGATAATAAACCAAGATGGAAATCAGATGCAACTACAACTTTTAGAGATTCTACATTTGAACCCTTCTTCGGCATTACAATAGAAAGTTCTCGCACAACTGGTGTGTATGCGTTATACGTACCGAATATGATTATAACGAGAAAAACCATGAAAACTATCCAACCTATTATGCTTAATTGAGCAGGGTAAATCCATGTCAGAATCGTCGCTAGTGGAAAAAGGATAATTCCATATTGCATGACGATAAACCAGTAAGATCCTATAATACTAAATAGCCGTAGCTTATGACTGAATCTCCCAATGATAAACCCAAAAGCAATTAGTCCCCAGACAATACCGAATAGCCAATTATTTATAGGAAGGTAAAGTTCTAACCAAGTGGCAACGCTCCCGCCAAAGTAAAATACAATTGCAGAATATAAGAGGATTGCTACTGCAGCTCCAGCGATTTTTTTCATGTATCATTTCTCCAATGTATGTATTTTGTCATGTGTTTTTCTCGTATTTGTGTTCGTCGCTATTGGACAATTATACACTTTTTCATAGTATATCAGAAATTGTCCTAGTACCCCTAAGCCTCTAGACCGAGATGAAAATCAATTCTAAGCCCGTTATGATTCATTTCTAAAATTGGTAAGCTTGTAATACAAACGAGAGGAGGAACAAACATATGAAAAAATTTGGTTTATTAACACTAGGAATTATCGCTGGGATTGTAGCACTAGCTAACTTAGGTTCGCTTTTAGCTCTTGGGGTTTCCGCAGCGATCGTTTTTGCAGGGGTACATTTTTACTTAAAGAGTGACTCAACTTTCTTGAAAATCTTTTGGGTAACCCTAGGAATCATTGGTTTGATCAGTGCAGTTGTAAACGTACCTGGATTCTTCGGTATTTTAGCAATTCTAGCAGTTTGGTATGTAGTGAAAAAATGGAACAACGAAAAGGTTAGTCTTTCATCGTCAATTATTAAATCAGATGACCCTTTTGTAAACTTTGAAAAACAATGGAGCGAGCTTTCAAAATAAGGAGGAAACGGACATGACATCATTATTAAACAGATTAAAATACTCAATTGAAGCAGACTTACACAAGCTATTTGACAAAAGAGAAGAGAAAAACCCGATTGCAATGCTAAACCAATATATTCGTGAAGCAGAAAAACAAACAGAGCAAACTGGTAAATGGTTAGAGCGCCAAGGGAACCTAAAACAAGAACTAGAAAAAGAACTAGCTGAAACGATGCAAATGGTTGAGAAACGTAAAAACCAAGCTGAACTTGCAACTGCTAGCGGTGAGGAAGACCTAGCTACCTTTGCTTTGGCAGAAGTAAAAGCATATGAGGAACGTGCCACTGTATTACAAAACAGCATTCACCAAACAACAGAAGAGCTTTTTGGCTTAGAGCGCAAATACGAAGAGATGAAACATAAAATAAAAGACATGAAAGTTCGTCAATTACAATTGATGGGCAAAGAAAATGTAACTCGCGCACATCATCAAATGGATCGGATTCTACAACCAGAACAAAAAGAAAAGAATTTCGGCACATTCGAAGACATGGAACAATACATCGAACGCCTTGGCCAAAAAATCGAAAAAGAGCATGAAGTCACTTCAATGGAACAACGTTTAGAATTGTTAGAAAAAAACGCACAAACTAAAGTCGAGATTGTGTAGAATAAGATTAGCTGTACAATTAGTAGGAGAAGGCTTTTGCCTTCTCCTACTAATCCTAATGTGAAGAAGGAGGAATACTTATTATGAAAGAAAACCAAACAAACAGATTAGCGTTTATACTCATTTGTTTTGTTTTCCTTATGTTCATAGAGGCTACAATTTTTGGAAATGGCAGTATTGTATTAGTTCTTCTTGGCATCGGGATGATGTATTTTAGCACTCGAAAACGTATTCGATTTTTATTTTGGACCGGATTTACTCTTCTGATCATCGCTATTTTTTCTATGTGGAGTTTGCGACTTTTACTACTCGCTATTATGGGTTATATCCTGTATAAACTATGGAAAAATGAACCTATTCAAAAAGTGATTCGCCCATTTGACACGGTATATAAAGAAACTCCTAATAGTATTATTCAAAATAAGTTATTTTCTTCTCAAACAACTCCATTTAATTCGTATGAGTGGCAAGATGTTCATGTCCAAAGCTTTTATGGAGAACAAGTGATTGATGTAACACAAACGGTATTGCCAAAAGGCACATCCTTTATTTCCATTCGGCAGTCTCTCGGGAAAGTAACCATTTATGTACCATACGAAATTCCGGTAAGGCTACATTTCGCAACTATTATTGGAGAGGCGGAAATCTTTGGTCGTGGAGTACAGCGGCTATGGAACCAATCTGTCCTAGTAACAGATGGTTATTTAGAGGATGTCACGTATACCTCGGAGTTAGTCATTACTGTATCCACCTGGATTGGTGACATAGAGGTGATCCGCAAATGAAGATCATTTTCGGGCAAGGCCTCTCTATTTTCATCACTTTATTGTCACTGGCAGCAATTTTACTTTATGCACTATGGGGTTGGCCAAATGAAGATGCTTGGTGGTCCTTATTAGAAGTAAAATACGCGGAAGTTCCTTTTGGAGCTTGGATTATTATCATTCTGGCCATTATGAGTTTTAGTTTTTCATTGAACACATTACAAAAGGTTCGAGATCAGGAAAAGAAGATTGATATTAGCCTGCGTCCTTTGCTTGAGGCAGAAACATTTGTACCAGCAAAGAAAAAGTATAGCTACTCAAAGCGTCTACATGTTACAACAAATCAATTAGAACAACTTATTATGACACAAAGGAAGACATTACAACGCATAACGAATGAAAAGGCAGAGGCACAAGATCAGGTTATTCAGGAGCGAATCGTTCAAGAAAGACAGCGACTTGCGAGAGAGCTCCATGATTCTGTATCCCAGCAATTGTTTGCTGCATCCATGCTTCTTTCCGCTATGGTAGAAATAGAGGAAACACAGCATGAAAAAGTCCCCAAAACATTGTTGCAAGCCGAAAAAATTGTACAGCAGGCCCAATTAGAAATGCGCGCATTATTACTACATCTCCGTCCGGCAGCCCTTCATGACCAAACACTAAAGGAAGGTTTAGAAGAGTTACTTATGGAATTACAAGATAAGGTATTTTTCACGATTCGTTATCGCCTGGAAGACGTTCCTTTGTCAAAAGGGGCCGAGGATCATTTATTCCGAATTGCACAAGAAACGTTATCCAATACTCTACGACATGCAAAAGCTACGGAAGTTGATATATTATTCGTTGAACGAGATAATCTTGCTATTTTCCGGGTGCAGGATAACGGTGTCGGATTTGAACAGGTCGATTCCAAAAACGGCTCATATGGGTTACAAAGTGTACAGGAACGAGCAGTTGAAATCGGCGCTACATGTAAAATTGTTTCCGTTCCCTCTCAAGGTACAATAGTCGAAGTGAAACTACCAATTGAGATAATAGATATTGAAACAATCCAGATGGAGAAAGGAGAGTTAGAAAATGATTCGAATCTTATTAGCGGATGACCATGAAATGGTGCGTATCGGTGTTTCCGCATACTTGCAGGCACAACCCGATATGGAAGTAGTCGCTGAGGCGATTAATGGCAAAGAAGCGGTGGATTTGGCCCTTAAGCATAAACCAGATATTATTTTAATGGATATGGTTATGCCAATTATGAATGGTGCTGAGGCAACACGTGAAATTGTTAAACAATGGCCAGAAGCGAAAGTAATGATAGTCACTAGCTTTATAGATGATGACAAGGTGTATCCAGCACTCGAAGCTGGAGCTATCAGTTATTTGTTAAAAACGTCAAAAGCCTCTCATATCGCAGACTCCATTCGCAAAACATTAAATGGTGATGCCGTATTAGAGCCTGAAGTAACAAATAAAATGATGAAGCGTATGCGTCAAGGCTCGGACCATGCTCTCCATGAAGATTTAACAGACCGAGAGCATGAAGTACTACTACTTATGGCAGAAGGCAAAACAAATCAAGATATAGCTGACACTCTCTTTATAGCATTGAAAACAGCCAAAACACATGTCAGCAATATTTTATCGAAGCTCGAAGTAAGTGATCGTACACAAGCCGTGATTTATGCATTTGAACATAAAATGGTTCCCGCTAAAAAATAACTTATTCGTTCCCGTCAACATATGCTAACAAGAAAAGTGCAAGCACTTATGTCAGTCCTGACAACGTTCTTCTGCGACGAGCTTTTCGCAGGAGCAAGCGCTGGAAGAATTTCACGTAAAGGCCGTCCTTTGCTGAAGGGAAGTCAGTCTAAATTCGTGACGTCGTGTCACAACGACTAACTGACCCGCATCGTGAGGTCTCGAAATTCTGAAGCGACCCGAGGGGCTAGGCGCTGGACAATAAAGATAAAAAGATAGCATAAAGGATGTTAGTGCGCATGAACCCACTAGACCCTGTTGAGCCGGAGAATGAGGAAACGACTAACCTTGCCGACAAGGTTGGATTTTTAGGTACTGTTATTGTAACAATTGGATACATTATTGAAACCATAGGTGAAGGCATCGCCCTTGCCGAACTGGAAAAGGAAGAAAAGAATGTCCAACAAAATAAGCAAGAAAATCAGCAGCAATTATCCGATATACAAAGTAAATTGGACTATTTAATAAAAGAAATAGAGACGTTGAAAAAAAAGGATGACCATTTTAGAAGATGGTGATCCTTTTATGTTGAACTCCTTTAACCAGCCGCTTCTTCCACCGAGAGCTGTTGCAACCAATTTTCGACATCTTCATTTGTATGAAGGCAATGTACTTTTACACCGTAGACTTCAAATTTTTCCAAGAATAAAGGTTTCATTTGTTCCTCGAAGTATGTATTCCATCCAAACATCTTCCGAAATATAGTAAAGGTCGGTTTATAGTTTACCTTTTCTATTTTTAGAATCTGACGAATGTATCGCCCAATTATGCGCCATGTTCTTTTATTCACAGGAATGTCTAAGAAAACAATTTCGTTGGCAGCTAATAATGCCTTGTCTGTCCAATCGATATGAACACCTTCTATGACCCACTCTTCCAGTTTTACTGCATCATTAAATAATTGGTTTCTGACTTCAATTTCATTTCGATTGTCACCTGTTGGTTTATGGTTCCATACAAAATTATCCGTTTCGAAATGTGGTATATGGAGGTTAGCTGCAACTTGACGAGCAAGTGTAGTTTTACCACTTCCCACCGATCCTACAATGTAAATTTTCATCGTTACTCCTTACTCGTAGCATGATTCAATGCGTGGATAATTCCTGCATGCACCCCTTCATGCCAAACCATAAATTGTACCAGTGCCTCTACTGTCTTCATTTCGTGGAGGTTACCTATGGACTTTGACTCTATTAAAGTATTTGATAGTTTGTTGCCTAGTACCGCTTTTATCCGTTCCGTTTGTTCCTGCAAAGCACTTATTAGTTCCTCCGATGTTGGAGGTTCCAGAGCCCAATCATTTGGTTTTGTTCCACGGTCAAATAGTGGGACCCATTCCGGATATACAACTTCATAGGAAGGAATTGCCTGTTGCGTTAGCATCTCTGTATTCACGTAAATATGACCTACATTCCAGCGAATCGTATTATTGAAACCAGGTGGTTGTGTATCCCATGCGACTTCGTTTACTTGGCTAATTCTCCCTAATGTATAAATTCTAGCAAAATTCAATTGATTTAACGTTTCCATATTTCCATCCCCTTTGTTATATGTTTGTAAAAATGGTATTTTCAATGAAAAGGAGGAATGTATCATCGACATACCACGTAAACCACCAAAATCGATTCTAATCTACAAGTGGATCTTGCAACGCTTACCTAACTATCACCCTATGTATCTAGAGATAGAGTAACGAATGAAAGCAACTGAATCCGGGTTTCACGGAGAATGCTATGTGGACAATCTCCTCAAGCAGGTGGACTTCCCTAGAAACTATGCCATCCTCAAAGACCTTCACATCCAAGTCGATTCCAACCGCTATCTCCAGATGGACACGGTTATTCTCACAAAGAAATATATAGCCCTGTTAGAAATAAAAAACATTCGTGGCAAAATCGCCTTCCAAAGAAATCCTGACCAACTTATACGTGAGTTTGACGGAGAAATTACCTCCTTTAAATGCCCCGAGCAGCAAATAATCCGACAAACGAAAAGACTCCAGTTACTACTACAGGAATTCAAAATAAATCTCCCAATAAAAAAACTCATTGTTCTTGCATATAGCAAAACGCATGTAGTACTCCCCCCAAAATATACCACAATTGTCATGGGTTGCGACATCTCCATCTATATCGATGAATATAATCAGTTACCCGATGTGCTATCAACAACGGAATTTAATCAGTTATCGAGAGAGCTCGTCTCCAAATCATTTGAATTTATCCCAACTCCCATAGCACAAACTTATCCGGTGAACCTATCTGATGTAAAAACTGGTCTGATCTGTCCTTCATGCTCCAAGAAGACGCGCGGTCAATTGAAATGTAGCATGTGCAAAACACTTAAACTTGTTATGCAGAACCAAGCAGTGGAAGACTGGTTTTATCTAGTGAAAAGCTCCATTTCGAACAGTGAATGTGTCCACTTTCTTGAGCTGAAGGACAAGTATGCCGGAAACTATTTGTTAAATAAGTTACCACTACACCCAGTCAGCAACCATAAATCACGGCATTACATTTTATCATGCGACCGCTAATTATTGGCGGTTGTTTTTGTTTAGGAAATTTTTACTATTCCAACTAACATGCTCATTATTCCAACTAAGCCATTCAAAATTCCAACTAGAGCCTCTTTCCAACTCAACTGCCCAAAATTCCAACTAACGCACTTTTCCACGGCAAAAGAGAGAAACCCCACTGGGATTTCTCTCTTTTTTTATACTATTACTGCAATTTTCACGGTTACTTTGAACAGATCTCCGTCTACTTCCATTCGTAAGCTACCTCCGTGTAAATCCACTATGGATTGTGCGATGGCAAGGCCTAGTCCGGAACCTTCTGTATGACGAGATGTGTCTGTTCGTTTGAATCGCTCAGCTAATTCATTCACATCGTTGCCTAACTCATACTTCGCTATATTTTTGATGACGAAAACGGCTTCTCCGTTGATTTGATCCAAATTGATATATACTCGAGTATTCGGTAGGGCATACTTCAGTGTATTGATGATGAGGTTATCCAGGACTCTCCACCACTTTTGTCCATCTACAAATGACATGATTGGTTTTGTACCAATGGCTACACGATAATCTAATCCTGATTTATCAATGTCTTCCTGATGCTCAGCGATTGCTTGCTGCAGTAGTTGGGTTAAATCCACTTTTCGTTTATCTAATTCGATATTTCCTGTCGCCATTTTAGAAACTTCAAACAAGTCTTCAATTAGCGTTTTCAAACGCATCGACTTTTTATCCAAAATCGCAATATAGGATGATCGCTCTTCATCCGTAATGCTTGGATTTTTTAACAAATCGGTATACGTAATGATGGATGTTAAAGGTGTACGCAGATCATGACTAACGTTTGTGATAAGCTCTGTTTTCAAGCGTTCACTTTTTGCTTGCTCAGAGTGCGATGATTTAATCCGATCACGAAGTCCGTTTAAGCTAGCCGCATGCTCAGCAATTGGCGACTTCCCTCTCACTTCGATTTCATTGCCAATAACGCCTCTTGCCATTTCTTCGGTTTTCATAATAATCCGGTTCAAGTATGACATTCTAGACAATAAAAACACGAGTACTGGTATACCGATTAAAACCGTTGCTGGAATCCATACGATTAGCGCAATTGGTTGAATTAATGTCAGCAACGTGCCAAATCCCCAAAAGAAAATGACTATAAGCATGATCAATGTTTGTACCCCAATAGTGCGTTTCAAGAAAAAGCCTTCTAATGATTTAATCCAACTATAAACTAGACTACCTTTCCAGTCGATTGTCCCAAGGCCCGTACGCAACCATTTCCATTGATACAGCGTTAATGCTGTAAAAATAACTGCAAAAATAAACGTATATACTTGCATGTCATAGTCACTATATATGACAAACCCTACCAAAAACCTCGTGGTAGTAACAACCAATAAAATACTAAGAAGAAATGATACTAATTTCACATCAATTGGCAACTTACGAAACTTTTCTTCCCAACTCCCATGTCGAAAAGTTTCGCTATTTTTTCTCCACAATAAAGTAAATGCTATCGCTGCTAAAATTCCCACTACGAGTATTCCATAAAACTTGCGTTGGCTTGTTATAAAGTATTTATATTCATTAGCTCTATGCCCGCTTAAAATACTAGATTCCGGAATAGCAATGGTCCCTTCAAATCGTGCAAATGGGTTTCCCATTATATCAGTGACTAACGAGCTATTATCTACATTCTGATAGACAGTACGTTCTTTTAAGTAACCATATCTACCGGAGTACTCTTTTTTGAATACGTTTTTCGAACTCGTTTCTCCGTTTGAATAATGCTCTTTTGTTTCGACATTCACTAAGTCATATACAAAGTCCTCTTTTTGACTTAATAGATCATTTTTTGCATGTTCAATAGATTTGTAATAAGCATCGACCTGTGCTTCTTTTTCTGCGCGAATCTTTTTTTCTACGTAGCTATCATCTGAGAAGTTTTTCGTAATATCTTCTATCTTTTTATCACGTTCTGCAATTGATACTTGTTCTGTTACCGTAGCTGTTTCTGTTGTAGTCTCACCTGTTTCTGATGTAGCTGTATTTCCTTCATATTGATTTCTGATCGAAACTAATTGGCTTTGGAGGTCTCCGTAACGATATCGGTATTCCTCTATTTCCTCTAGCGTTACCGTAATTTTTTTCTTTACCTCTTCTTTATCTGGTACTGCTAAAACTACTGGTACGATAGACGTTTCAAATTCAGCAAGCTGCCAACTAAAATCATCACTATCGAAATAGTTTGTACCAATAAATTTTCTACCTTGGTCTGTTAGTGTAAATAGTGAACATACTGTGAGTACTACCAATACACTTAGTAAGATATTTCTTCCTATTGAATGCTTCACCCAGCTACTCCCCCTTTCATATTTCGGATGATTTCTGCAAAATTCTCTCTGATTTCTACTAAAGGTACTAAGTTGGTTATACAATAAAACAAACATAGTGTTCCACAGACAATTGCTACTATGGATAAAAGAAAACTCATTTTACTTGTCGATTTTATAGCCAACTCCCCACACCACCTTTAAATATCTAGGATTTTTAGGATCTGTTTCTATTTTTTCTCGAATTTTTCGGATATGAACGGCTACTATATTTTCCGCGTTATAGGCTGGTTCTTTCCAAACTCGTTCGTATATTTCATTGATGGAAAAAACGCGTCCCGCATTAGCCATCAGTAGCTCTGTAATTTTAAATTCAATTGGCGTTAGTTTAACAGACTCCCCCTCTACAGAAAGGTCCTTCGCCTCTTTATTCAAAATTAGTCCATCGATTTCAATCACTTGCTGCTGCCCTTGATAGTTCCCTAACTTCGTATATCTTCTCAGCTGTGACTTCACACGTGCGACCAATTCCATCGGATGAAAAGGCTTCGTCACATAATCATCTGCGCCAACAGATAGCCCGTGAATTTTATCGGAGTCCTCTGCTTTTGCACTTAGCATAATAATCGGGATATTTTTTTGCTCTCTAATTTTAAATGTTGCGGATATTCCATCCATTTTCGGCATCATTATATCTAACACGATGACGTGAACTTCGTTTTCTTCTATTAACTGCAATGCTTCTAGCCCATCTGCAGCTTTTAAAACCCGATAGCCTTCATTTTTCAAATAAATTTCGATACCATCTCGAATATCTTGGTCATCATCTGTTACAAGTACTGTAAACTCTGTCATTTACTTACCTCCTCGGCCCGCTCGGTGCGGTTTTTATATCCTTATCGCTCTTATGTTACTTATTGTACCCCTCATTCCTTAACATTCCAGTAGGGAAAATATGAAGAAATTCTTAAGAAAAAGGATTTTGCTAAAATGTAACTTTCTGCGTGTTGAACTGTCTAATGATGTAAAGGAGTGATTAAGTTGAAAAAAGTAATCTGGAGTGCATTTTCCATCTTCATTATTTTAATGCTCGCAAGTTGCGGAACAAATAATTCAGATACTACTACGGGAAACGATCCAGAACCTCAGGAAGATAAAAATGTCACAACTAAATTAGAAGTTAAAGAGGATGGTAATGCTTCATTTACGATAAAAAATGAAACAGCAGAAGAAACCACTTTAACGTATCCAAGTGGCCAGGAAATAGAATACCAGCTTTTAGACGAGGAAGATAATATCGTATTCACTTATTCTGCTAATAAAGTATTTATCCTGAAAATTTCTGAAAAAGTGCTCCAACCTAACGAAGAAATTGTTATACTTCTTGATTTACAAACAGAATTGGTAGGAGTACCTGCTGGTTCTTACAAGCTTGTAGCTTGGTCAACTGCGGAAGAATTGAGTGAGCAGAAACAAGAGGAAGCATATGAATGGATGGGAAATGAAATAGCGGGAGAAAGTAATGAAACAATTACTGTCTATAGAGGAGACGCAAATGCGGAATTTGTTGAACCATATGAAGTAACTATTGATCCTACCGAGGATTTAGTCCCTCAAATATTCGAAGAAATTATGGTGCTTGAGGTAGGGTTAATTGATTATCGTTTGGAGAACAATAACACGGAGCTCTTCTTGAATATGGATAGTGGATTAGATAATGTACAAGGAAGTGCAGGGGAAAATATATTCATTGGGACAATTGTTCGTTCTTATTTTGAAAACTTTCCAGATTTAGAGGAAATATATTTTGAAGAAGAAGGTAATTCTCCAGTTGAACTTGCACATATAGTGGTGACGGACCCATTCACGCGAGATAAGGTCTACACTAATCCTAATAACTAAAAAAGTGCTATTCTAACCATAGTCTGCAAGTTGTTATACATGTACACTTGTTAGAAGTAGTAAAATTTTAAACAAGGTGGACTGCAGATGACAAATCACGAAGAAACAAATTTACCTCCAAAGACTTGTTCCGTTGAAAGATTAGTAACAATGGAATCAGATGTTGTTTTAGTATTACAAGGAAAAAAAACTGCTACACGACGTAATGGTCGCTATGCAGATGTAGGCGAAATGATGGAGCTCCAAGGACATTCCTTCGTTGTAGACCGAGTATATGTTCAAACACTTGGTGATTTGACAGATGCACATGCAAAACAAGAAGGCTTTGAATCAGTAGAAGATTATAAACAGTCAATTCTGTCTTATCATCCTGGTATGCCCTGGTTACCTCATATGACTGTATGGGTTCATGAATTTAGTCCTGTAAAAGGGTAAGAATTACTTCTCTGTGTTTAACACAGAGAAGCTTTTTTATTAGAAGGACCTGTAATACTGAGTAAAACTACAACCGTATTATATGGAGATATATGAAAGCCTCGCATATGTAATTCTCGGCAAATGCTACCTCCAGACCGACCCAATCCAATGACAGCAAATTGCTTATCCTATTTTGTCATTTCATCCACACCTCTCTCTACTTATCCAGTAAATACTTGTGAGGAAAAAATTATTTCTTAAAGTGATAAGGAACTGTAGTCACCACTACATCTCTACGGTAAAGTAAGATGGCCCTGATTAATAAACTCGATTGGTTGTGAAGAATATTATGCCACCCCTTTTTAGGAATAAATTGAGGAATCAAGACAGTTACACGATAGTCTGATTCATTCGCTTTATACTCCACAGAACTGATGAATTTTGCTAAAGGTTGAATAATACTTCTATATTGGGAATGTAATATTACCAGTCGAATGTTGGGCTGCCATTTATTCCACTTTTCTTCAAAAATACGTTCATCTTTTCTCTCGAAAGTCACATGTACTGCAATAATTTGAGCCGGATTAAGTGATTTTGCGTAGTTTAATGAGTTTTCTACTACATTTGTAATACCTGCTACTGGAACAATAATAACATTCCCTTTAATTGTTAATGCAGGTTCAGAGGTAGATATGCTTAATTGTTCACCTACGGCAACATAGTGTTTTTTAATTTTATGAAAACCCAAAATAAGTAAAGGTAAAAAAATTAGTACCATCCAAACCTTCCCAAACTTTGTAATAAAGAATATCATCATTACTGCAAAACTGATGAAAGCCCCAACAAAATTAGTTAATAATTTGATGACCCACCCCTTCGGCTTTTCTCTCATCCATTTAACCAACATACCAGTCTGAGATAAGGTAAATGGTATAAATACCCCGACAGCATATAGAGGGATAAGTTGTTCGGTTTGCCCTTGAAATACAATAATGAGAAGAATGGAAGTAATCCCTAAAGTAATGATTCCATTAGAATAACCTAATCTATCTCCTCTCATTTTAAACATACTAGGAATATATTTGTCGTTAGAAAGACTAAATGCTAAAAGTGGGAATGCTGAATATCCCTTCACAGATGGCTTCTGAGATTTTCGGACGTAACTATATGTATTATTTTATACAGGGAACGACCGCTATGATTCTTGTACTCGCAGCAAACACGGTTCCGAAAGAGGCTTCTATTGCTATAGCAGCCGGGGATCAGTATATATATTATCAAGCAAGGGGACATGATCTTCATATAAAAAAGGGACAAAAAATACAACCTAATAGTATTGCTGATCTAGTTTTACAAAACGGATGTAGAACAGAAGCTGTTCTGATGGACACATTATTTCAAGTACCTTATTACGGAATTGGTTATCCTATAGAGATTAATGGTGAGAAAGCTGCACTAGTTGTTATACTCCCCCCTCATCATGCAGTACCAATTACATCTCCATATAAGTTTTTGACTGGGAAGCAAGAGGATGAGTGGAAACCTATTCCAATCGAAAAAGTGTCTCATATAGAAAGTCTTCAAAAAAAGACCTGGTTCTATGCTAATAAGGAACCGTATAAAACAAGTATCCCCTTGAAGGATTTACAACTACGACTACCAGATAACTTTATACGTATCCATCGCTCTTATATTATAAATATTTCGTATATCGACCGGATTGTACGCGATTTTTCTTCTAATTTATTAGTACAGTTACTGGACGGCACTGAGTTACCTGTAAGTCAGTCTTATATTACGGATGTTCGTAGTGCTTTGGGTTTTTAAAACACGGAGAATAACCAATTTTTTCTAATTATGCTATAGTTTTAGATAAAGGAGGAGAGCACTATATGAGTAATTTAATTGCCCTTATTCCCATACTTATATTCTTGGTTTTTTGGGCCTTTATTATTTGGTTTGTAATATCGCTAGTTAAATCTAGTAATGAACGCAATGTGCTTTTGAGAGAGATTTCTAGAAAGCTAGACGGTATAAAGAACAAAGATTAGCACTTTAGGAGGGCATGACTCAAGTCATGCCCTCCTTTTTTGATGTAATTCAGTTATCATTCTCACCTATAGATAGCAATTATTCACATAAGCTATCCTTTAACATAGATAACTATTGAGATAAGGAAAATTAAGGCTATCACTACCAGACTAATTAAAGATGCAACTTTTGTGTATCGAATTGCACCTTCCGATAATTCAGGCTCTTCCTTGTACATCCAACGTTTTCCGAACAACAAACTTTCTTCGGGATAGAAATAACTCCAAATCAGTACTGCGTTTAACGGTATAAATAGTAGAAAATAAAAGATTATTTCAACGATGGTAGTCACCCCTCAAGATTAATTTGCACCCTATACGTTTTTCTTTTACTACCCCTTTATAAATAACTAAACCAACCAAAAGCATATGGCAGCAGATTTAAACTTTTGTGATACTAATATGACTGCAAAAACTACGCTACTATTTTTACGGAAGTATTTTCAAAAGGTTTCAATCTAATAATTATTATGGAAGTAATTTCACCTACTTTAATCCGGGAATAGGAAGTATCCCTTCCTCTACATGGCTTTCACTCTGTTCCATAATATCCGTATCATACACATGTTTCTTATAAGTGAATGTACCATCTCTGTTAACTTTAACAGACATAATCTCTTCTCTCAGTGATAGGTCTGTAATAACGGGAGTCACGATATTATCTTTAATGTCTAGCATATATAGCTTCCCACCCACTGTTACCATTCCATGTGCATAGCCTATAATGACGAACAATCTCTCATCATCAACCCACTCTACTTTCTTAGGAGTATATTGACTTTCCTTATTGTCTTTCAATTTAAAAATAGTAAATTTGTCTGTGTTCAAGTTTTCTATAACTAATATTCCTTCTCCTTCTTCCCCTGCCTGTTCGCCTTTTCCTTCAATTGTTACTTGCTGGTTGCCACTTGGTGAAGGCTGCCAGGGAGTATGAAAAGAAGGTTTAAAATCTTTTTCAATTTTCACTTCAAAATGAGCAGGGGTTATTAAATCTACTTTTTCTCCCGTTAATGTAAATGTAACTAAGTCGGTGGTAATCATCGGTTCGTATTCACCGCTTTCCTTGTTCAAAGAAGCTCCTTCTAATATCACTTCACCAAAACCTGGGGCATAGTATCCTCTCATCCGATAATCATCCTTTATGCTTTCGAGTATCAATACATTTGTAAATTCACCATAAGCCGTGGTCACCTGTCCTGAAGTATTCACAACAGTCCAGTCACCATACTCATCTCCTATTTCCAAAGGAGCTTCTAAAAAAAGCTCTCCTTCGGGAAGTCTGTTCAATTCCTCACTTGACCATTGCAATCGACCTGATCCATCAGCTACCATCTCTTCATAAACAACCTCAATCTGATTCCCCTTCAAGCGATAAATACGTTCTACACTTCCACCATCAGTACTAATAACCTGTTGGACATAATGATCACCTAACCAATATGTTTGAGTAGTGCTCCCACCATTTTCGTAACCACCTAAAAATACAGCTTCTGCACCATGAGGAGGAAGATATTTTTTTAATTCCTCGAAATAATCTCCTTTTTCTAAGACGATTTCAGTGTCCTCGTCTTCTGTTGGGACGACTAATCCTGGTTCTGTTAGTTGAACATTTTCATCTGTTAATTTGTAGGGTAATAAATATACGCTAAATGCGAGTAACCCGATAAATGTAACGAATATTCCATAGTACGCCCATCGTTCCTTATTTACGGTAGGTTTATTAGATTTTTTCAAGTTAACCTGCCGTTGAACCCGATGCACTCGTTCTGATGTATCACCCATTTTGGTGAGCAGTTGTTTTTTAATTTCATTCATGGATTAGCACCTCCCAATCATCCTCTTTCAAGTGAACCTTTAAAAGTGCTCGCGCTTTTCTGAGCCTTGTCTTGACTGTATTGTCTGGGATTGACAGTAGTTGAGAAATCTCTAAAACGGATAATTCTTCAAAGTAATAATAGATAGTAACTTCTCGATACTTTACTTGTAGTTGTAACACTGCATCTGCAAGTTCTAGTTTTTCATCCTCTTCTATGATTCGATTTCTACTCTTTATGGCAGGATGTATAAAGTTATTCGTTAACACTTGCTTACGATATCGCCAACTTTTTAAGTAATCTTTACATTTGTTAATCGTAATTCTTGCTAAATAAGTTTTTAATGAGGACCTCTCCTCAAATTGCTCAGATTTTTGATAATAGGTTAAAAAGACATCCTGTACAATATCCTCAGCAGCCGACCAATCTTTTATATATAAATAGGTAAGTTTTAATAAATAATCCGTATGCTCTTGCATAACCTGATGAAATTGTTGCCCTGCCATA
Organism: Psychrobacillus antarcticus; assembly: GCF_029533155.1. Classification (GTDB taxonomy): domain Bacteria; phylum Bacillota; class Bacilli; order Bacillales_A; family Planococcaceae; genus Psychrobacillus; species Psychrobacillus antarcticus. The sequence goes on from NZ_JAIZDB010000005.1 coordinate 51,430, forward strand.
AAACGATTCATCTCACTCTCCCCTAACCTTACCTTTAACTAATAGACGATACTCACTGACATCACGTTTTCAAATGTTAAAAACAATTTTTATGTACAAGAAAGGCTGCTCCGATTTATCTCGAAACAGCCTTTTGTATTTAATAAGTTCTATTAAACAGTTACTTTACCTTCTTTTTCAATTTTTTCGATAGCGGCTTTACCACTAAAAGTTAAAATAGCAATACTCCCAAGTAATAAACCTATCCCTACCCAAGATGTTGCACTAAGAATTTCCCCCACCACAACAACCCCAAGTAAGGCAGCGGTTGTCGGCTCTGCCAATGATAAAGTAAGCGCGGAAGAAGCAGGGATTTTACGAAGCCCCCAACCGTATAATACATAAGCAATGCTAGTTGTTGCTATGCCTAGATAAAATATGATTCCTATGTTTCCAGCATCCTTCAACCAACTTACGTCAAATATAAAAAAGAAAGGGGTTAACAATAACGCGCTAAGCGAGAAGGTCATTGCAACTACTGACATTGCCTCTTCTTTTTGCAACATAGATTTACTTGTCATTGTATATAATGCAAAAATAACACCAGCGACTAAGGAATACAAAATCCCTAATGGATTAATGCTCACTTCACCTTTTGTAACAAATAAAAACATACACCCAATAATGGCTAGTCCAGTGGAGATTCCCCAAATTTTCGTAGGGCGCATCTTTAAAAATATCCATTCAATCAACCCAGAAAATACTGGAGCACTTCCGATAGCAACCACACTCGCTATCGCTACCCCTGTCAAACGCACCGATGAAAAGAATAAGAGCTGAAACAATGAAATACAAATAGCGGCATAGAGTGTTTGTTTCCAAGGCCATGAACGGAATTTAATTTTTTTTAATAAAACCATAATGAGTAGAAGGAATAATCCCCCTGTTGCAGATCGTCCAGCACTAATGATAAATGGGTGTGCACTGTCTGGTAAGAATGTTTGTGCAGTGCCTGTTGTCCCCCACAAAATAGCACCAAGTAGAACAAATATGTATGGTAATACGGTCAATTTTTCTCCCTACCTTTCCACATCATCTAACTTCCAATATAGCACATATTGAGTTACCACCAATCGTATCTTATACTAATGAGGATAGGAGGCATTTTACATGTATATGACAGTAGAAGTAACTGCGAATTATTTATCAATGCCTATTGATCAAGTAAAACGATATATTTCAGAGAAGAAGATTCGTGCCATTTTTGATGGTGAAGAGTATTACGTAAATAGCGCCCAATTTGAAACACACTTATTGCAGATTGAGGACTTAAAGCGACAAATCGACGAATGGAGAAATACTCCGATTCCAGATGATATTGACGTAAAGGACGAAGATTAATACAAAGGAAAAGGACGCTCTCCAAATGAGGAGAATGTCCTTTTTTATTAAACAATATAAGTCGCTGTCGTATTTCTATATTGTCCAGCTTCAGCGCCTAGCCCCTAGAGTCGTTTCCATACGTTGTCGCCTTAGACTGTCTTCCAAAACATATGCGCTTACGCATTTTTATATCGTAATAAAGAATCCTGCTCTTTTGCCGATTATTTCTGCGTAATCCTCTACCATTACACTTGCCGTTGGATACATGCCTGCGCCTGGACCGACTAATGTTAATGTCCCAATATAATTTGTATCTAGTGCAACCGCATTGTTTACTCCCTCTATTGAGTATAGGGGATGATCTGGTCCTACAAGTTGCGGGCCAACCGAAGCGTATAGTTCTCCATTTTCGTCTTGCTCTATTGCTGCTACATGACGGTAACGTAGTCCCTGTTCCTTCGCTTTACGGACGTCTTCTAATGAGATTTCGTCAATACCAACTACTCGAACATCGTTCCAATTCGGCTGTTTTTTAAATGCTAATGCACTTAAAATCATTAGTTTGCGGAATGCATCTTGCCCAGATACGTCATTATATGGATCTGCTTCAGCATAACCAAGGTCCTGCGCCTCTTTTAATGCATCATCAAATTGACTTTCTTCCTGTCTCATTTGTGTCAAAATGTAGTTCGATGTACCGTTCAAGATACCTTGAATTCTTTTTACTGAGTTAACTTGTAATAAGTTTTTCAATGTCTTAATAACAGGAACTCCACCCGCCGTAGTTGCTTCATATCCTATAAATACTCCACGAGACTTCGCACGTTCATGCAATGGAATACTATACTTGGAGAACATCACTTTATTTGCTGTGATTACGTGACAGCCTTTATCAATCGCTCTACATAGGTAGTTATATGCTGGTTCCTCATTTACAATTGCCTCGAATACTACTTGAAGCCCAGGAATATTAATAATATCCTCGAAGTTATCCGTAACTAAAACACCTGGTGTAACCATTCTTTCTTTTCCAACGTTGTTTACGAGAATAGCACTAATTTCTAAGTCTAATCCTAAAGATTTTTTAAGATCTTCTCTTTTTTCGTTTACAATGTGGTAAATCCCTTGCCCGACTGTTCCGAAACCTAGGATTGCTGCTTTTATCGTCGCCATGCTATCTCCTCCAAATGAATTCACACAATTGAGTTCCAATTTTGCTACTATTAGTAAAATTCCTAATCGCAATAATATACGAAGAACTATTTTACATATTGTAGCCCATTATTACTCAATTATCAATAAAATTCTATCTAGAGAGGACACTTGTTTCCCCCACGAGTACTTTTTCGAGTGCAGCCTTTAAATCTTCGACTGCCTCAAGACCAACTGAGAGGCGTATTAAGTCTTCCGTAACACCTGATTTCACTAAGTCCTCTGGAGTTAACTGCTGATGTGTAGTAGATGCTGGGTGGATTATTAGTGATTTAGCATCGCCAACGTTTGCTACATGCGACCAAATTTCAATATTATCTATAATATTGCGACCTGCTTCTTTACCACCTTTTACTCCGAAAGTTAGGATGGAACCAAAACCATTTTGTAAGTATTTTTTTGCAAGCTCATGAGAAGGGTGACTTTCTAAACCTAAGTAGTTAACCCAAGTCACTTCTTCGTTACTTTCTAAGTACTCTGCGATTTTCTGTGCATTTTCATTGTGCTTTGGTATACGTAGATGAAGTGTTTCTAATCCTTGTAAAAACGAGAAAGCAGCTTCAGGACTTAAAGTTGGACCAAAATCACGAAGTAATTGAACGCGTAATTTCACTGCGAATGCTACGTTCGGAACATCTATTCCGTATCTTAAACCATGATAAGTCACATCTGGCTGTGTGAATCCAGGGAATTTCTCTGAATCCCAATTAAAGTTTCCTCCATCTACCACTACTCCACCAATAGTAGTACCATGACCGCCAATCCACTTAGTTGCCGAGTGAATTACCACATGTGCACCGTTTTGAATCGGATTTGAACCATATGGAGTAGCAAATGTGCTATCAACTAATAGTGGAACCCCTACTTCGTTAGCAATGGCCGCCACGTTTTCTACATCTAGAACATTTAAGCTTGGGTTTCCGATAATTTCACCAAAAAATGCTTTTGTTTTATCAGTTACAGCTGCTCGGAAATTTTCTGGATCTGTAGAATCTACAAACTTCACTGTAATACCATATCTCGGCAATGTATGAGCAAATAAATTGAATGTACCACCGTATAAATTTTCAGCAGCAATGATTTCATCCCCTGCTCCTGCAATGTTTAAAATAGAAAATGCGATAGCTGCCATCCCAGAAGAAAATGCAACCGCCGCTGTTCCACCTTCTAATAATGCAATTCGTTGTTCAAAAACATCCACAGTTGGATTCGTAATACGGGAATAAATATTACCTGTTTCCGCAAGAGCAAATAGATTTTGCGCATGCTCTGTATTTTTGAATACGAACGATGTTGTCTTGTGAATAGGGACTGCTCGTGAACCTGTCACTGGATCTGGTTGTTGGCCACCGTGTAAAAGTAGTGTTTCTTTTTGAAGATTTGTCATTTGAATTCCTCCTAGAATGTAGTTTAGATGGACACTTATGGAGGCGTGAGAGGATTAGAACAAACAAAAAACCCTCTTCAATTAAGAAGAGGGTGCGATTTCGCATGTTCCTCCTCTTATCTTCCAAATTCGTTTAGAATTTGTAGGATTTAGCACCTTTCCAAGTTGAGAACTTGTCGGTTGCCGGGCATCGTAGGGCCTATTCCCTCCGCCACTCTTGATAAGAGTATAAAATTTAGTTTTCCATCTTGTTACACAGTATAGAATTTTACCAATCTGTTTGTCAACACCTTTTTGAATAATTAAAAAACTATCCTCGTTAAAATTCTGAAACTTCTTAACTTTTCTTTCGTTTAATATATTGAAGTTAGTTGGAGGTGAGAAAATGATTGTTCCAATGATTACTATACTTGTTATTAGTTATCTAATAGGATCCATTCATGGTTCTAAAATAGCGCAGTCTCTTAGTGGCGTGAATATAAAAAAAGAAGGTTTAAAGAATTCTGGCGCTTCAAATGCCGCAGTTGTTTTAGGAGCAAAATACGGTGTATTAGTTGCAATTATTGATATTTTAAAAGGAGTTTTAATCGTAATCGGGACGCGTTTCTGGATTCTACAGTACGCGGACTTTTCATCGGTTGACCAGGATATACTTCTTTATGGTGCTAGTGCTGCTGTAATACTTGGTCATAATTTCCCTCTTTATACTAAATTTAAAGGTGGAAAAGGCACCGCAACCCTTATTGGAGTACTACTTGCTCTTAGCTGGCCGCTTGGTTTAATCGGACTTATATTATTAATAGGAACTGCATTATTAACGGACTATTTATTAATTGGCGTGTTTGTTTTTTACTTTGTTTTTCTCGGGGCTTCTATTTGGTTTGCGGAAGGAGTAGGACCAATGGCTATTGCCGGGTTTCTATTTTTGATGGCCGTTGTTTTACATATCGAAAACTTCCGTCGTTTAATGAGTCAAGAAGAGATGAGAATCTCCACTTTCTTAAGTAAGAAGAAACCATCTGTATGAAATGAGTGAATATCATGAAGAAGAAAATGAGGTGGATCGTGCTTATCCCATTAGTAGTGATTGTTTCTAGTGGAATTGGGATATGGGTTCTCACGAGTAATTGGCTTGAGAGTGGTCAAAATCCAAAAGCAGATGGCACCAATCAATATGCTATTGTGCTTGGTGCCAAAGTGAAAAAAGGGAATATTCCCTCCCTTTCTTTACAGTATAGATTGGATACGGCTCTTGCCTACGCCCAAAAATACCCCCATGTAAAATTCGTGCTTTCAGGTGGACAAGGACATGATGAAGATATCGAAGAGGCTGTCGTAATGAGAGATTTTCTGTTGGAGAATGGAATAGATGAAAGTAGGCTCATTTTAGAAAATAAATCCACTTCGACTTATGAAAATCTATTGTTATCTCAAGAATTATTACCTAGTGATATTGACTCCGTCACGCTTATTACAAGCGACTACCATTTACAACGTGCCAAAATACTAGCTAGCAAGCTAGGTTGGGAGTCGGACGTAGTGGCTGCTAAAACGCCAAAAGTTGTCGAATTCAAGGTTCGTACCCGAGAACGTGCTGCGTTGTTAAAGGCGTATATTTTAGGGAATTGATTATTACAAATAGATGGGTATCAAGTAATTATTGCGTTACTTTCTTGATACCCATCTTTTTACTAATCCATAAAATTCATTTTAGCTATGATATCCTTTTTCACCGTAAGGTTGTAGCTTTTCTAACCATTTCTCCAATAACTTTTCTAATTCTTTTTTGCCTACTCTACTTTCAGTTTCCTCTTTTTTAATAATCTCCATATGCTCTATGTCAAAATTATCTTTGCCGAACTGAGTCCAGTCCTTTTGCAGATTTTTATTTGAATGGAGTCCGTTTTCTAATGTAAATTTAACTCCATTCAACGTTTTAAAATTAGGTGTAGAAGCTACATACTTTTTACCGTTTCGTTTGTTTGTGATGACGTAAATTCCGCCCTCGATTTTAATTTCTTTATATTCTTGTTTTAATTCTTTTTTGCGATCCATTTATATTCCATCCTTCTATTTAGTTTTTCACCCAATACGCACTACCATCGTCTTGTCTGTCCAAAAATCCATACTCTATTAAGTAACGTCTTAATGTTACGAAATCCTCATAAGCATTCTTTAGTACATGATTTATTTCTTTCTCTGTGTAGGTTTTTCCTTTTTCAAATCTTTGGATCAGAACTCTTAAGGTTGCTAGTTTTTGCTTTTCTTTCCTAGGAAATTTCATAAGAGGTCCATCTATTCCATCTGGGAAGAATTTACTTTCGATATCTTTTTGTTCTTCTTGCGTGATGTTATACCGATCGTCCACCATCGTTGCAGTCTTATGAAGCGGTAAAAATGTCGGCGCATGATTATCTTGTGCCTTTAACAATTCCATCATCGCTAAAAACACTTTTGCTTGTCGCTCCTTTTCCTTTAATACGAAACGATGATTTCGAATCGTAGAAGAGCTTCCAATTCCTAGCTCTGTTTGTATTTCTGCATCACTTTTACCCTCATAAAAGAGGCGTAATAGGCTATTTTGATGATCGGTTAAGCCAGTAAATTTTTTGTTAAGCCCTATTAGATATTGAAAAACAGAGTCATGCTCCGTTTCAATATGATGCTTCATGAATTTTCCTGCTTCATATAACATATTATTCTTTGGATAAATGAATCCCTTTTCAACTTTAAATCCGCACATAATACATACATACATTTCGTCTTCTTCAACATAACCTGACTTTAACTGTTCTGAAGAGGCATTCCAAAGTAATTCCGACACTTCCATATACAAACACAACCAATCTTTGTTTATTAATATACAAACATTATATAATAACGTTTGTATATTATCAATATGTAAATATGTGGTTGCTATTTATCTGAAAATAAGAAACAATATAAATACGACGTTTCGGAAATCGAAACGATAGAGAGGGGAATTACAATGGTTACATTCAAGGATTATGAGTATAAACGGCCAAATTTAGAGCAAGACAAATCTACATTTCAGGGGTTATTAACAAAATTTCAGGAAGCCTCTTCAGTAGAAGAACAAAATGAAGCAATTGAGAATATCAATGCATTTCGCAATGATTATTCTACACACGCAAACTTAGTTTATATTCGTGCGTCTATTGATACGAATGATGAGTTCTATCAAAAAGAGCGTGATTATTTTGATGAAACAAATCCTGAAATAGAAGAAATGATTACGGAATATTACAAAGCATTGGTTGAATCTCCGTTTCGAGCTGAATTAGAAGATAAATGGGGCAACCAGCTTTTTGATTTGGCAGATTACCAGATTAAAGCATTTTCCCCTGAAATCATTTCTCTTATGCAAAAAGAAAACAAGCTTGCATCAGACTACTCAAAGTTAGTTGCCTCTGCACAAGTAGAATTTAATGGAGAGACACTAACACTTGCACAACTTGGGCCATATGCCGAATCAACTGATCGCGATACTCGTAAAAAAGCGAAAGAGACTAGTAGTGGTTTTTTCCATGGAAATGAAGCTAGATTTGATGAAATTTATGATGAACTAGTAAAAGTACGTCATGAAATCGCAACGATACTTGGATACAAGAACTTTGTAGAACTGGGCTATATTCGTATGAACCGTATTGATTACAATGCGGAGATGGTAAAAAAATTCCGTGATCAGGTCCGTGATTTTATCGTTCCTGTGGCGACTAAGCTTTATGAGCGACAAGCAAAACGCATAGGCGTAGACAGTCTGAAGTATTATGATGAGCCTTTTAACTTCTTAAGTGGGAACGCAACACCACAAGGTTCTCCGGAGTGGATTGTAGAAAACGGCAAGAAAATGTACGAGGAGCTCTCTCCTGAAACAGCTGAGTTCTTCCAGTTTATGATTGATCGTGATTTGATGGATTTAGTTGCGAAAAAAGGGAAAGAAGCTGGTGGTTATTGTACATTCATCGATAACTATGAATCTCCATATATCTTCTCTAATTTCAATGGAACATCAGGAGATATTGATGTATTAACGCATGAAGCAGGTCATGCTTTCCAAGTATATACAAGTCGTAACATAGGTATCCCAGAGTATGTTTGGCCGACTTTTGAGTCCTGTGAGATCCATTCGATGAGTATGGAATTCTTTACATGGCCTTGGATGGAATTATTCTTTAAAGAGCAAACCGACAAATATAAGTTTGCCCATTTAAGTAGCGGTCTTCTTTTCCTACCCTACGGAGTCGCAGTGGATGAATTCCAACATGCTGTTTATGAAAATCCGGAGATGACTCCCGCTGAGCGTAAGGCTACTTGGAAGAAGATAGAGGAAATTTATTTACCTCATCTTGATTACGATGGAAATAGTTATTACGAAGCTGGTGGGTTCTGGCAACGTCAAGCACATATTTATGCTAGTCCATTCTATTATATCGACTACACACTTGCTCAAATATGTGCATTCCAATTTTGGAAACGCTCAAGAGAGGATCACGAAGCTGCTTGGAAGGATTATTTATATCTTTGCCAACTTGGAGGATCGAAATCATTTACTAAATTAGTAGCAGAAGCGAATTTAATCTCTCCATTTGAGGATGGTTGTGTAGAATCAGTCATTGGTTCAATTGAGGAGTATTTAAATAGTGTGGATGACTCTGCATTATAGGTATTGAAAGGAGTTGGAGAATTTGAATCCAGCTGGTTTTTGGATAAGATTTGGTGCTAGTTTATTCGATGGCATTATCATGGCGGCGCCGCTAGCCATTATTAGTTATCTTATATTTGGGGAAAGTGATACATGGTTTACTACTATTGGGTCGTATATATATTTCATATTGCTACCTGTCGTTTGGACTGGATACACTGTAGGTAAGAGAATTCTTGGGATTCGTATTGTGAACTTAGATGAGACTGATGTTAGTTTTTGGACAATGATTAAACGACAATTAATCGCTGGTCTTATTTACGCGTTAACATTTGGCATTGGTGTTATTGTTAGTGCCTTTATGGTTGGCATTCGTGAAGATAAACGAGCAATTCATGATTTTATAGCAGGAACTTACGTAACTTTCTATCCACCTTGGAAAGAATAGTATTTAGAACAAGCATTCATTAGGATGCTTGTTTTTCTTTGATATTCCTTACATTTCTATAGCTTTCTTACTTGATGAGATTCTGATATATAAGCAGAAACTCATTTTTTTATCTCTTACATTACTTTTAGTAATCAAATATATTGTGTTTAGTTAATAACTATATTATATTAAGTTACGTTAAGTAACTTATATGGAGGATTTTTATTATGAAGAAGCAACAACTTGCAACACTTATTTTACGTGTCGTGTTTGGACTTATGTTCTTAATACACGGCATAGCAAAATTCCAAGGGGGGATTTCAAATACTGTTGGATATTTTGATTCTCTTGGTTTACCAGGATCTCTAGCATACGGAATTGCAATTATTGAATTAGTCGGTGGATTATTATTAATAATTGGGTTTGGAACACGTATCATTGGGGCTCTATTTGCGGTAATAATGCTAGGAGCAATTTTCTCAGCGAAACTATCATTAGGATTATTAGGCGATGGTGTATCAGCTGGATACGAATTAGAATTAGTTTTCTTAGGAATCGGTGTCTATTTTGTCTTAGCTGATCCGATTAATTTATCACTTGATGAAAAACTGTCACAAAAAAATAAATATTGATTAGAGGGAATAACATGAGCTTTATGAAAAAAATATTCGGATCAAATTCAAATGATGAGCAAACAGGAGGAAATAACATGATGAAAATTGGTATTGTTTTAGGAAGTACACGTGAAGGACGCGTTAGTCCACAAGTTGGAGCATGGGTAAAAGAACTAGCGGACAAGCGTGGAGACGCAGAATATGAAATTATCGATATTGCAGATTTTAAATTACCACTGTTAGGTGAAACAGGCGGAGACGCATCCGGTGCAGCAGCTTGGTCAGCAGCGGTTGCAAAACAAGACGGTTTTGTATTCATCGTTCAAGAATACAATCACTCAATCACTGGAGCACTTAAAAATGCATTAGATTATCTACGTGAAGAATGGAACAACAAAGCAGCAGGTATCGTATCTTACGGTTCTGTAGGTGGAGCTCGAGCAACAGAACATTTACGTGGAGTTTTATCTGAATTGCAAGTAGCACATGTACGTGTTCATCCGGCTTTATCATTATTTACAGACTTCGAAAACGGTACAGATTTCAAACCAGCTGCAGTTCAAGCTGATTCAGTCAACCAAATGCTTGACCAAGTTATTCCTTGGACAAAAGCTTTAAAAACTGTACGTAATTAGTCTAGACATTTATAATAATAAAAACTCATCTTCTTGGATGAGTTTTTTTGTTTACTTTTATCTTCTGTACTTCTTCCCTGAATTCAACAAGGATTAGTAGTAAATGAGCTACTAAACTCACTAAATTCTCAAATCCCCAATCTTTTCACATAGATCCTTAGCTCTTTTTGACATTAGAATCTCCTGGTGCAAATATTTGGCTGCCTTAGACCTAAGAAACTCATCTATACACCAAAAGAGACTTGAAGCTAGTAGGGAGGTAATGAAATAAAAGTTACCAAATAAACTCCTGAAATTTGAAAGTAGCAAATCCCTTTCCCATTCTGAAAATAAGATTGGGATCAAAACAAATAAAGCAGCAAGGGATAAGTGAATTAACAATGCCAAACTTCCTCTATGAGATACTCTTAGTTTTTTTGTGACGAAATCAGAGAGAATAGATGCTGGCACTCCATAAATCAATAGAATTGGTAATAGATACATACCCATAATAATTACAAAACCAGTCTGTTCTATGAGGAAATAAATTAACATAACCAATACACAAGCCATTACCGCCGAAACAAGCTTTCTTATAATTATATGGACCACCCCAATCTAAACAATCTCTACCTGCATACGTCCTTTAGCTAATTTTTCCAATCGAATACAGAAATTCACCTGTTATTTTAATAAAAAATAAAACAAAATTGCCACTACAAAACTTGGAATTGCCATTAATGCTGAACGAAAACTAACATTATTTCTTTGATTTCTATCTTCAACAGATTCAGTTGCTAGGTTAGCTCTCATTCTATCTCCACTTACTAATACACCCGAAAAAATGAATGATATCGCAATTAAGAAAAACCCAATTCCACTTGTAATAGTAGTAACCATTTCAATATTCCATATCACAATAGCCACTAAAACACCTAGTAAAGATAGTAGCATTCCAAATAATAAGTATTTCAAGTTATCCCCCCTTGCTATTTAATACGATTATGTATGACGAAGGTTTCAGATATTTAATGAGTACAACTGCTTAGCTTAATAATAGGGGGTGCCAATATTGTTTAGCCTTATAAGGTGACTAATTTACTACTTCCCCTTTGACATTCAATATTTTTATTTCATAAGAGTCAATATGAGATATCGAGTTTAGTTCGTTAGAAAGTAATATTTCATTTGCCGCCTCTTCCATCTCCATTACTAACGTATGTGCATCCTTATCGGAACTTTTTATGGAAGTTTGTATGGTAATGGATTTTTGATACTCAGCATTTATATTGCCGAATACGTCGTAATCTTTAAGCCCTTCCATTAAAGTTGATGTTAAGTGTACAAGTTCTTTGTTTATATTTTCAACTTCTTCGTTAATGAAAGCTAAATCCATTCTCTCTACAACAACTGTATAGTCTTTTAATATGGATGATTTAATTACACTTTTTGCAATAGACTCTATATCATTTTTTACTGTATGAAAATATTCCTCATTCTCTTTAACTTGTACCCTCAATTCTATCTTCGAGTTCGAACTTACACCAAATTCCAACTGCTCGTATTTCTCATGAATTTTTTCAGTTACCTTATTCAATGTAGTAAAAGTTTGTTCACGTTCTTTAGTAGATAAAGGTTTTGGCTCCTCCTTATTCGCAACAGCAGTATCAGCTTCTAAAGGCTTCTCCAACAAGCTAAATGAAACTACTCCAAGCATAAATATTCCAGCTATAATCAGTATCCTTATTAACATATAATCCCTCCTGTTAAGAAGGTATGACCTAAGCGACCAATAAATTCCATGAAAGCTTGATGCCCTCTTCATGAAGTATCTGTATATTTAATTAGTTCTGCAAAGTTTCCGCTCAAATGCTATCTTTATAAATAATATTCTCTAGCTTCTAGTTATGACATTCAATGTTTCGACTAAATGAATATTCATGTCATCAACGGATTCTTCAAAATTAGTCCGATACCATTCAATTATTAATCCAATGATTGCATTTGTCATAAAGGAATATACGAATTTTTTAGACTCATCATACTCTCCGATTTTGCTGTCCTCTATGAAATTCGAACGGATTGCATCAAAAAACATATAATAGTATGTTGTCGATACGTTATCCGATAAAATAATTCGATAAAAATCTTCATACTTTTTGACATGATGAAAAATACGAACTGTTTTTGGATCTATGTTTTTATAATCTAAAGTTTGTACTTGTAGTGCAGAAATATATTTGTATGGCTCTTTGTATGATTCTTCTAGATCTACAATCACCTCTTCAAAAAACTCCTTAAACACATCTCCGACTTCTTCATAGTGAAAGTAAAATGTTCCTCTATTTATACTTGCTTCTCGACAAAGCTCAGAAACGTTGATGTCTGTTAGAAGCTTATCTTTTAATAGTTTAGTTAAAGCTTGGTAGATAGCTTTCTTAGTCTTCACGACTCTTAAATCTTTTACTTTCAATAATATCACTCCCTAATTGAACACTTATATCGATAACTGTTCAATATTATACAATAACTGTAAAAACTGTTGATTGAATACGTTTTCATTTCAAACTATACTGTTATTGTACAACTGTATGATAACATATGAGGAGGAAATAAAAATGAGATTACAAGACAAAGTAGCTATCATTACAGGCGCGGCTTCTGGGATGGGGAAATCTATCGCTGAGGCTTATGCAAAACAAGGTGCAAAAGTGGTTGTTTCTGACTACGATTTGGAAGGTGCAGAAACTGTTGCTGCGGCTATTAAAGCTGCTGGCGGTGAAGCAATTGCTAACCGTGCAAACGTGGCAGAGCTAGCTGACTTAGAAAACTTATTTGCTGAAACAAAGGCAGCGTTTGGTAAATTAGATATTTTAGTAAACAACGCAGGTATTATGGATGGAATGGAGCCTGTCGGTGAAATTTCGGATGAAAAATGGGATCGTTTATTCGCAGTAAATACTACAGGCGTCATGCGTGCAATGCGTATCGCAACTAACATCTTCTTAGAACAAGGACATGGAGTATTCGTTAACAACATTTCTGCAGGCGGATTACGTGGGGCTCGAGCTGGTGCAGCCTACACAGCTTCTAAACATGCAGTTTCAGGTTTAACTAAAAATACAGCTTATATGTACGCTAACTCAGGAATTCGTTGTAATGGAATTGCTCCAGGTGGCGTAATGACTAATATTCAATCTTCTATGACTAGCCTTTCCGAATTCGGTATGGGTCGTCAGCAAACAGGTAGCGGGACAATGCCACGTGTTGGTCAACCGGAAGAAATTGCGCAACTTGCAGTATTCTTAGGTTCTGACGAGTCAAGCTTCGTAAATGGGCAAATTATAGCTGCTGACGCGGGCTGGACTGCTTACTAATAAATTTAACAAGCTAGGTAGACCTATTTCAATATTAACTGAATACCACCAGTTACTGATATTCAATCGGTGACTGGTTTTTTGCTTATATTGATATCAGGCCTGTTTTTTTCTTTGAAATTCGCATACAATGTGAAGGAAGTTTAACCTCCAGTACCGAATTTAAAGGAAAGGGGAGTGTTTTTTATGTGGGGTAAAATAATTGGAGTTTTAATTGGGGTTATGGGTATTATTTATATATTTTTCATACCAAGTGATCCTGTGTCAACAAAGATTATTTTCAAACTTATACCGATGTTGCTTATAATATTGTTTGCGTTTCTACAACCAGTAGGAGAATCTAAAAAGTACAAAACACTTATATTAATCGGACTCACTGTATGCATGCTTGCTGATGGATTAATCTATTGGTTTATTGTCGGACTTATAACCTTTTTAATCGGGCATATTTGGTATATCTTTGCGTTTAAACAGATCAAACAAACATCTATTCCGAAGTGGGCTATCGCCTTACTACTTGTATACGGATTCTCCATGGTTATTTTGCTAGCTGGAACACTATGGTCTCAAGGAGATACCGTATTAGCTTTTGCAGTTATTATTTACATTGTAGTTATTCTGGCAATGGGATGGAACGCTTTCCAAACTGCCAATAAGTATGTGATTATCGGGGCTATTCTATTTATCTTTTCGGATTCAACTCTCGCTATTAATAAATTTATCGTAGATGTTCCTTTCTCACATGCTCTTATCATGATTTCTTATTACGGTGCTCAATTCATGTTCGCTCTTAGTATTCATTATTCCGTAAGTCGAAAGAATCTGTTAAGATAAGAGCAAGCTTTACAAATCGAAAGGAGATTTATTCTCATGAAAGAGACTTTAATCGAGCGACTAGTTCGCTATGCAAAAATAGATACACAATCAGATGCGTCAAGTACAACGTGCCCAACCACTGATGGACAATGGGACTTACTCCATGAACTACAGAAAGAATTAGCTAAAGTTGGCTTAGAGGAAATTACATTAGATGAAAATGGATACCTTTTCGCAACTTTACCTGCTAATACAGACAAAGAGATGCCAACGATTGGCTTCTTAGCACATGTAGATACCGCTACAGATTATACGGGGAAAAATGTAAACCCACAACGAATCGACAGCTATGACGGACAAGATATTACCCTAAACGAAAAGACAATCATGACGGTTCAAGACTTTCCTGAATTAAAAAATTATGTTGGTCACACTTTGTTGACTACAGATGGTACTACGCTTCTTGGCGCGGACGATAAAGCAGGAATTGCCATCATTATGACGGCAATGGAATATTTCATCCAAAATCCAGAAGTAAAACACGGGAAAATTCGTGTTGCTTTCACACCAGACGAGGAAATCGGACGAGGTCCACATAAATTTGATGTAGAAAAATTTGGAGCAAAATTTGCCTATACAATGGATGGCGGTCCATTAGGAGAATTACAATTTGAAAGCTTTAACGCAGCTGGTGCCAAAGTTGTCACAAACGGGAAAAGTGTTCACCCAGGTTCTGCCAAAGACAAAATGGTGAACTCCATTACGATGGCTACGAAATTCCAATCTCATATGCTATCAGATGCTGTCCCTGAAAAAACAGAAGGATACGAAGGCTTTATACACTTGATGAATATTACAGGAGACACAGAAAAAACTGAGCTTAGCTATATAATTCGTGACCATGACCGGGGAAAATTCGAAGCTAAAAAACAATTATTCCTTGATACAGCTGAGAAAATAAAAGCAGAATACGGAGAACATGCTATTTCTGTAGAGTTAAACGATCAATACTACAATATGGGTGAAAAAATTTCGCCTGTTATGGAAATTGTTAATGTAGCAAAAGATGTGATGATTGCATTAGGCATCGAACCACTTATTATTCCAGTACGTGGGGGAACAGATGGCTCTCAGCTTTCCTATATGGGAATGCCTACACCAAACGTATTTACTGGTGGAGAAAACTATCATGGGAAGTATGAGTTCATCTCTGTAGATGCAATGGAAAAATCAACAGAAGTCGTAAAAGGGATTATTCAGTCGTTTGAAAAACAAGCTTAAGTTGGTGCTGATATGCGTGAATTATTACTAGGAGTTTTAGCTTCATTATTTTTTGCAGTTACCTTTATACTTAATCGTTCGATGGAAATATCAGGAGGGAGTTGGATTTGGAGCTCCTCCCTCCGATATTTTTTCATGCTTCCTTTTTTATTTTTCATTGTTTATTATCGAAAAGGTTTGTCTGCTACATTTAAAGAAATAAAATCTGCTCCTGCTCCTTGGTTTCTATGGAGCTTTGTAGGTTTTGTATTATTTTATGCACCACTCACTTTTGCAGCAGCTTATGGACCTGGTTGGTTAATATCTGGAATGTGGCAATTCACGATTGTAGCCGGGGTTCTGCTTGCCCCCTTATTTTTGGTGAAAGTGGAAAACAGAGTCATTAAACAAAAAATCCCAGTTGTTTCATTATTTATTTCTCTACTCATTTTAATTGGAATCATCCTTATACAAATTCCAAATACCGAATCATTAAATTTGCAAATGTTTTTTTTAGGGATTTTACCTGTACTGGTAGCAGCATTCGCCTATCCTTTGGGTAATCGTAAAATGATGGGACATTTAAATGGACGTTTAGATACTTTTCAGCGTGTTTTAGGTATGACTGTTGCATCTATGCCAGCTTGGATTATATTGGCAAGTTATGCTGTTTTCACTGTAGGCTTACCATCTTCAGGTCAAGTATTTCAATCTTTTATTGTAGCTATCAGTTCGGGAGTAATTGCCACTATATTATTCTTTATGGCAACCGATCGGGTTCGTGATCACCAAGGTAAATTAGCAGCAGTAGAAGCAACACAATCAACTGAAATTATTTTCGTTATCATTGGTGAAATGTTCTTACTACATGTGCCCCTACCAACACCAATTGCACTTATAGGACTTGGAATTATTATATTAGGTATGTTCTTACATAGTTATTATACGAAAATATTAAACAAAAAACCTTAAACGAAAATAGAGCAGCAATAATCGTAGAGTATCGTGGGTAGACCATGATACTCTATTTTTTTTATTTCAGGTCATTTTCTGACAAACTAACAGAAGAATGATAAATTTCATTGCAAATTAACTACTAGTAACGGAAATTAGTGCTCTTATTTAGAGTACGTTGGAATAATTGATGGTTTAGTTGGATAAATGAACGCGGTAGTTGGAATAGGGGTTTTTATCCATTTTTAAAATCTATTTCAAAGCGGCTTTGAGTAAATGGCATATAAAAGAGGATTGATAGCTATCATTAGCTGTCAATCCTCTTTTGGCTTTTTAACTCTCTAATACGGGCTGATAAAGTAAGGACACTCCCGATGAAATTGCTACTTCACTTACTGCCGCAGCCACGACTTGAACTACTCTTTCATCTAAAGCTCTTGGAATGATGTAGTCATCCGTTAGTTCGTTTTCATTCACTAGCGAAGCAATTGCCTCGACAGCAGCCAACTTCATCTGTTCGTTAATATCGGTTGCTCTCACATCTAGGGCACCTCTGAAAATTCCTGGAAATGCCAACACATTATTCACTTGGTTTGGATAATCAGACCTTCCAGTTGCTACTACTCTAACTCCCCATTCTTTTGCAAGTTCATATGGGATTTCAGGATTAGGATTAGCTAGGGCGAAAATAATGGAGTCCGCATTCATCGATTGAACTAATTCTTTTGTTAATAAATTGGCTACAGAAACGCCGATGAATATATCTGACCCTTCCATTGCATCTTTTAAAGAACCAGTTAAACCAAGTGGATTCGTTAAATTAGCAATTGATAGTTTAACGGGATTCATGCCTTGTTCTCGACCTTCATAAATAATTCCTGTTGAATCACACATAACAATATTAGTATATCCTAACTGAAGAAGTACTTTTAAAATGGCCATTCCAGCAGCACCAGCTCCATTAATGACAACTTTAACATTATTATTTGTTTTATTTACGAGTTTCATCGCATTTTGAAGCCCTGCACCTACGACAATAGCCGTACCGTGTTGGTCATCATGAAAAACGGGTATATCCAACTCCATTCGAAGTCGATCTTCTATTTCAAAACAACGTGGTGCAGAAATATCTTCCAAGTTTATAGCACCAAAGGTTGGACTTATTGCTTTTACGATTTGAACTATTTCATCTACATTTTTTGTATCTAAACAAATTGGAAATGCATCAACGCCAGCAAATCTTTTTAGTAAAATTGCTTTTCCTTCCATAACGGGTAAAGCAGCCCCTGGTCCAATATCACCTAGGCCTAATACGGCAGTACCATCTGTAACTACCGCAACCAAATTCCCTTTAGCGGTATAGTCGTAAATAGTGGCTGGGTTGTGATGAATTTCAATACATGGTTCTGCAACACCTGGTGAGTAGGCCAAACTTAAATCCTCCATGCTGTCCATTGGAACTTTATAGACAACTTCCATCTTTCCCTTACTTTCGCGATGCAATCTTAATGCTCTTGATCTCAAATCCATTTTCACACACACCATCCTTTTAGTATTTTCCCCTTTGATAAGGATTATTAGAGTTTTCTCTCCAAAATCTTTATATTCTGAGAATTATAGATAGTATTAAAGTGGATGTCAATGATTAATACTTAGTGAACATATTCACAAATAACTTCCTATGTTTATATTTTAATGGAAAATAAAGTTAAATTAATTGAATTATACTTTATTTTTAATAAAAAATTGCGTCAAAAAAATCGGCAACCATTTTATGGCTACCGACATGTTTATGCACTATCTCAACTTTGAGGGGGTTAAGGTGTGCCAATCATCAGCTACAATTTGGAGAAAAGTCGCTGTCTAGAGCTTCTCAACTAGGGAGAAACTTTCTATATGGTAATGATAATCATTTTCAATTAAAAAGTCAACAATTTGTATAAAAGATTGTATACTACATGTATGACAATCTTATCGAATGACCAAATTAAACAATTAAATAACTATAGTGTTTTTACCCAGCCGAATGGAACAACGTTATTCCAGGGAAATAATGTAGCTAGTGCTCTCCCTGTTATTAAGCTAATCACTTCTGCACCTAACGATCCTATTGCTGCCTCTTTCTTTATGAGACGAGTGGGAATGTTCATCTCTATGCAGTTTTACATGATGACTATGTATGATGAAATTTGGGATGGTCCTCTAGATCAGCTTCAGTTTTTTGGCACGACCGAATACGGAAACAAAACAATTAGTACGTTTGTTCCTCCAGAATATTTTCGAGATGTACAAGAAAATCGTAAAGTCGATGTTCAGCTTATTTGGGAGCAACAGTGTTTTCCTATTATTGAACAACTTCGCTCAGCATGCAGTATTTCTCCCTTAACGCTTTGGGAAAATGTTTTTGGTTACTTACTATGGCATTACTATACATTTTTAGAAAATCCAAATTTAGAAGGAAAAGCAAGGCACGACTGGAATCTGTTAAAGGATTCAACAATTTGGAAGGCATTTACTTCTAAAGAATATTTACGCTTATATTTGAAAGACCGAAATCCGATAGACCTCATCAATACAACAGTTAGAACAACTTGTTGCTTTTCAAAGGATATGCCTGGGTTGCAAAAGTGTGGTTTTTGCCCACAAGTAAAATAATTTTCAGATAATCTATGCATGATTGCTCACTCTTTGGACATACCTAAGAAGAGTTCAATAAAAAGGAGTGAGGAAGATTGGGAAACAATATAGACGAACGTGTCGAAGCTAAGCTTGATAGTATTGGTCAAGATGAAAAAGAAGAAATTCTAAAAAATTTTACTAGCTTTAAATCGTATTTGTCCGGAAAAGTAGCGGCCGGCGAGAAAATGGGACTTAGTGATGAAACTTTAGCTAAAGCGACCGAAAAAGTGGCTGGTTATTTAGCCAACCACGAAGAACCAAGGAATCGAGAGGAACACGTTCTTCAACAATTGTGGAAAAGCGGGGATAAAGATCAGCAACAAGCGCTTAGTCATATGCTTTTAAACATGGTTAAGAATGGCTGAAGATATTCGCAAGGATGCAACAGGAAGATTCCTTGACAATCCCGACGGTGTACGCACCACGAAGGAAAGTTTGTTTGATATGCATGAGGATATGCAAACTGTAGATGCCCTCCCTGTCGAGGATATAAATATTGAGTTTCAAGATGAAAAAGACCACAACCACACAAAAAATCGTTCGCTTAGTTCAGAACGATACCCCAAATAAAAAAAGCTTGCTCCTATCCCACTCTGGAGCAAGCTTTTTTATGCGACGAGCTTTGTCCTATCCACTACCCTTATATTAGTCTCGCTGCTACCAGCCTTGTACGAATGATAATACCTATTAAGGCTGCAACAACTGCTTTTGCTAGGTCAGGAAGAATAAATGGCAGCATTCCACCTTTAAACGCAGCATCCCAAGACAGTTCTGCTGCTACCTTAAGCCAAATTGTACCTAGGACTAATATGATAAATACAGCTATTATATTGGCAATTATCGCTTGTTTCTTCGAATGCTTAAAAGTATCTAAATACCATCCAATAAATAAAGCAGCAGGTATTATGGCTACTAAGTATCCACCCGTAGGTCCAAATAGATAACCAAATCCACCTTTCATCCCAGCATATACCGGAATCCCGATTGCTCCCATTAGTACATACACAGTTACCGCAAGAGTCCCATACCTCGCTCCTAATATGGTTGCTGTTAGCATTACCGCAATTGTCATTAATGTAAACGGTACTGGTGGAACATTAATCATGATTTGCGCAGCAACTGCTATGATAGCTGCAAATAAAGCCGCTACTATCATCATTTTTAAACGTTCATTTCTCATAAATATTCTCCCCCATCAAATGTGTTAACCTATTTATAATTATTGGTTAACTCATTTATATTTTAGTGAGAAAATGAACACTCGTCAATACAAATATTTGCGGGGTACATTAATGGACAATAAAAACGCCACAACCCTAAGGATTGTGACGCAGTTCTTATGACCATCTACTACTAGCAATATCTATTGTTTCTAATCTCACAGTTCCTTTTTGCATAGGTGGTGGACAGACTTTGTTGTACTGTATTATTTTCTCATTCACTTTTGTTACTCTAAAATGCAACCCTTCCTTTTCCCCAGTCGCATATTTCTTAGCTATATCCTGTAATTCATCTCTTATCTCATGCTGTAGCGTTAACCAGTACGGTTTATAACCTGCATCCTTCGCAACTTTTTGGAAGTGTTGAAAGATGTCCCCCGAGAAGTACTCTTCTGATATCGGTTTACCTGCTCCCTTTAGATTATCCATACCACCAGTCTTGGCAAAATCTTTTAGAATATCTCCTATCAAATCATTACTTTGTTTATTGAAGTTATCATTATCCATCGTGCACCTCTTTCATGAAAGATTGGTTTCATTTTGAAATGCTATTGAAAATTTCTCTATACGAAAATGATCACATTCTTGCGTAAGCAATATGTGATGCTCTTTCTAATAATATTTTTAAAAACTGTTCTTGATTGTCTGGAGAGATAATAATACTCCCCATTAGTGAATGTTTATAATGAATCTCTAGTGCGTCCTTAGAAGAAAGAATGCGATATCCAGCGATTATATTTGATGATCTATTTACCTTGGTCATATCCTTATACTTTATTTTACTTCGGAAGGGACCACCTTTGACATACAAGTGATTATCGTAAAATATGTAATGGATATCTAAGGAAATCCATATTAGAAAACCTACACATACTAAAAACAAAGCAATCATAATCCAAATAGCAGGAAATTCAGGTGAATTTGTAAAAAATAATTCGTATGCTACCGGCCACAATGTTGCTAATGCAACAATAGCTAGTGTAACCGACATCATAATTATGAATGTCCGATCAATTTTTGAACGGAATTTCATCGTTTTTACCTCCTAAACCGACTTGGTAGCAGCATCCTTTATGGTTACTCGGTGTGCATAAATATTTTTCAATATTACTTTAATGACTGCATATGTAGGAATGGCTAATATAATTCCCCATAATCCAGCGATGTTTCCAGCTGCCAAAATAATCGTAACAACGGTCAATGGATGAATATCCAATGATTTTCCCATTACGTTTGGCGTGATAAAGTTACTTTCAATTTGTTGCGCAACTAACATGATAATCGCAACATAGATTGCAAGCTTTGGCTCTTGGGTTAATGCAATGATTATTGCTGGAATAACGGAAATATATGGTCCTAAAAATGGTATTACATTCATCATCATGCCGAAAACAGCTAGTAATAAAGCGTACTCTAGACCAATAGCAAAGTAGCCAATCAACAGCATTAAGCCAACTAAAAAACTAACGAATAATTGCCCTTGAATATACGAGCGTAATGTATCGTCAATATCAACTAATGTTTTACGTATCCACGTCTTTTTCTCCCCTTTAAAAAATCTAGAGACAAAGGGCGCGAACTTTTCATGATCTTTTAACATATACACTAGGAAAAATGGAACGAGTACAAGTAAGAAAATTCCTTGAAATACATTTTGAATGAATTTAAAAAGTAAAGAACCAGCTGAAACAACTATATCGTTAATCTTACCTGTAGCATCTTTTACTGTACTTTGTAACGTCTCTGGTAAAAGATCCTTCTGAGAGAGTGTGTGTGCATATTTTGTAAACTGCTCGACGTCTTTAACAATCCCTGGAGTATTTTCAACCAACTTATTCACTTCTTTTGTTAGCGGAGGACCAATTAGTGCATAAAAAAGCCACCCAATTAGACCAATAACAACAAACACCGAAAGCATACTAGCCCATCTTGGAAATTTGACTGATTCTAACCAATTTAGGAGCGGACGCGATAGATAAAAAAGAACACCACCTATAAGTAAAGGTAAAAATATTGTTTGTCCAATTATCAAAAGCGGTGAAAAAATGCCTTTGACTTCCATGAACATACGTATAATAACTAATGTTAGTAGTATCGCTACTCCAGTTTGAAACCACAGTTTCTTTGTCATGTGATGCTCACATCCTCTATTTTTTAATAACTACTACTTCTACGCATATTCTACCCGGAAGTTTCAACTATTTATTCATATCGTACCATTCTTAAGGTACACTTTTAAATAGATTACTATCGAAAGGGCGACTTTACATGGAGTACTATAAACAACTAAGGAAATACGTAGGACACCAACCTCTTATACTACCAGGCTCGAACGTACTTATATTGAATAATAAAGGGGAAGTATTACTGCAAGAACGAGAGCCAAGCATTTATGGTCTGCCTGGTGGATTAATGGAACTCGGTGAAAGTTTCGAAGATACAGCCAGACGTGAAATATTAGAAGAAACCGGCCTACATATAGGAACACTTCAGCTTTGCAATGTATATTCTGGTCCAGATTATTATATTGAAAATCCGAACGGCGATAAGTTCTACTCCGTTTCAGCAGTTTACAAAACCTTGGAATACAGTGGTGAAATTATAGCAGACGGAATGGAATCAATTAGTTTAAAATTCTTCCCTCCAACTCAATTGCCTGATGGAATTACGGTGAATTATCGAAAGTTTATTGAGGATGCATTGCTTTAATTAGCATCGGAGAGGTCCGGTAGTTCAATCCCAATACTCTTTCTTGGATTTTACTTGCGGTAATGTATAGTTTACTAGCTTCCATCTAGAGAATACTTGCGGTCATAGGGTGATTACTTGCTCTATATCTATATTTACTTGCGAACTACTCCCTTTTACTAGCGGAAGGGATAATTTTTCCAGTAAAATTATTTTAACGGAATGAAAGAGGCTCTCCTAGTCGGAAAGCCTCTCTTTTATTTTATTTATTGGCAATATGCACTTTTAGTAATTTACCTTTGACTGTTGTATTTCTCATATTTTTCAATACAAGTGAACCCTTGCCGTTTAAGATTTCTACATAGGATACTGTATCTTGAATTGTAATAATTCCAATATCGTCTGCTGTGATTCCTTCAATTTTAGCGATGGTTCCAACAAAATCTACTGCGCGGATTTTCTTTTTCTTTCCACCATTGAAATACAATTTTGTAATATTCGCGTTAAGTTGCTCGCCCTTAGATTTCTTCATTTCCGGCTGCTCCTGCATTTTTACATCAAATGCAGCACGTCCTTTTACGATTTCCTCTTTAGTAGGCTCTGTTGCTGTAGGAATTTCGAAACCAATGAATGATTCGATCTCTCTTACAAACTTATCCTCAAATGGTGTTGCTAGCATAATTGATTTACCACTTCGCCCTGCTCGTCCTGTTCTACCAGTACGATGGACATAGCTTTCTTTCTCTAGTGGTACATCATAATGAATAACATGAGTGATATCGTCAATATCAATACCACGAGCCGCAACATCCGTCGCAATTAGATAACGGAATTGCCCTTTTCGGAAATCATCCATCACTTCGAAACGATCTTCCTGCATCATACCACCGTGAATTTTGTCAGCTGTATAGCCTTTTTCATCTAATACATCTACAAGCTGTTCTACGCCTTCCTTTGTACGACAGAAGATAATACAACTGTCTGGGTTCTCCACAATTGTAAGCTTCTCAAGTAACGAAAGCTTTAACTGCTCTGATACAACATATTTCACATGTTCTATATCTGGCGCATTTTCTTCAGATGCATCAATTTCGATGAATACTGCTGTTTTCATATACTTCGTACTAATTTTTTTTATTTGGTCCGAAAGAGTTGCCGAAAATAACATCGTCGTACGATTTTTTGGAAGCAATTTAATAATCGATTCTACTTGTTCTAAAAAGCCCATATTTAACATTTCATCTGCTTCATCAATAACAAGATATTCTATTTTAGACACATCTAGCGTTCCTTTTTCGATATGGTCTAACACTCTACCAGGTGTACCAACAATGACATGCGTTTTTTGCTTTAGTGCTAATTTTTGTCTCGCAAAAGGTGACTTCCCGTATAAGGCAAGTCCTTTTATACGTTTATAACGTCCGATATTAGTAATATCCTCCTGAACTTGCACTGCCAGTTCCCGTGTAGGTGTTAATACTAATGCTTGGGGTTTGTTTTCCTCCCAGTCTACAAGCTCACATAGTGGCGTCGCAAAAGAGGCCGTTTTTCCACTACCCGTTTTAGATTTCACTAATACATCCTGTTTCTCCAAAACAACTGGTATTACCTTTTGTTGCACTTCTGTTGGCTCTGTGTAGCCTAACTGTTCAATGGCACGTAAAATTTTCTCGTCTAACTTAAACTCTTTAAAATGCACTATGCATAATCTCCTCTTACAAACTAATTTTAGTCACTACTATATCCGAATCTTCTAATGCTTTTAGGGCATGCTTTTCTTGTGGCTTCATATGCAATATGTTCTCTGTTGTTACAATATGTTCCGTGCCTTCAACCATAAATTGTACTTTCCCTTTTCGTACAACAATTAAAACATTGGCGTTAGCATGATGTTCTTTTACTTCTTCCCCAGCGCGTAATTGAATATTCATCACATCAAAATCTTCTTCTTTGAGAACATTTGCTATTTGCTTCTCTTTTTCGTCCAATACATAAGGTGTTCCAATTAAATTCATCTTATGTTCCTCCAATCATATTGGCTCAAACAATTCGCTTCACTCTACCATGTACGTAGTTTCTCCAATATATCAAAAATATTCGACATGATTCCCTTGTATTCGATTATTAATAAACTCTTTTTCTTATTTTGGACCTAATCTATGGTATAATTAAACTATCGCTAATTGCGCAATATAACTAGAAAAGAGGCAGACACATGAGTTTCCAACGACAACCTAAGGAAGTTTCACCCTTCGTGGCAGCTAGGAAAATTGATGAGAAGATCTCTTTCAATCGCAATGATCACGAAATTCAAGGTACTATTTTTAAAATTTTAGAGCAATCGGTAATTGTTGAAATTTCTACCGAGGATGCTAAAAAGATTAATGTCCCTTCTAATCTTACTGTAGTATCTCATAAAAACTACACGATAGTATAATGGTAAATCTCCTCGAGAAAAGCTTGTCCATATTTTTCTCGTTTGTTTGCACCTACTCCGTGAATTTCTAATAATTGTTCTTCGGTTTGCGGGCGCTCTGCACACATCTGCTGTAGAGTCTTATCAGAAAAGATAACGAACGGTGGTACACCTGCTTCGTCCGCAATTTTTTTCCGAAGTATTCTTAGTCTTTCAAACAACGGATCGTTCTTCGCAATTTGTTTCGTTACAGTTACACCTTTGCGCACGACTACTTTATTCCCCAATAATACTTCTTTTCCTACATCTGATACATAAATGGTTGGTAGGCTTCCATGCTTCACTGAAAGAAACCCTTCAGCAATCATAAACTCCATTAAACCAGACACTTCTTTTAACGTTTTACCCTTTAATATGCCATACGTCGATAACTTTGTAAAACCAAAATCGATTACCTTTTTGTTTTCAGAACCAGTCAATACTTGAGCAGTCATCGTCTTGCCAAATCTTTGTCCCATTCTGACCACACAAGAAAGAACCATTTGAACTTCCTTTGTTACGTCTTGGACCTCTCTGGAATCTGTACAGTTTCCACATTGACCACATCTTGTGGCATCTGGCTCCCCAAAATAAGTAACTATAAACTGCTGCAAGCAATTTTCGGTGTGACAATAATCCACCATGCCCTGTAGTTTTTTCAGCTCCTGAGGAATTCTTTCACGATCCATTGCTTGATCTATTAAAAACCGTTGCGTTTGAACGTCTTGCGATGCATACAAAACGACACATTCACTTGGTAAACCATCTCGTCCTGCTCTTCCAGCTTCCTGATAGTAGCTTTCCATATTCTTGGGTAGCTGATAGTGAATCACATAGCGGACATTGGATTTATCGATCCCCATACCAAATGCATTCGTTGCAACCATAACCTGTGCTTCATCTGTTAGAAAACGTTCTTGTTCATTGTTTCTAAGCTTCTCCGGAAGTCCCGCATGATACTTAGCTGTCTGGATACCCGCCTTATTAAGTGAATCATATAAAAGGTCTACCGTTTTTCTAGTAGCGGCATAAATAATTCCTACTTCGTTTGCATTTTTCTTAATAAATTCTTTTAAAAACTTATTTTTATCCTGTCCTAATACGACGGAAAATGCTAAATTTGGCCTTGCAAACCCTGTGATAACTGTATTATCCTCTTGAATTTGCAACAATCGACATATATCATCTCGTACTGCTGGAGTGGCTGTAGCAGTTAGGGCCAGTACAGTTGGTTGCTCCACAAATACTTCTTTTAATCGATGAATAGCACGATAGCTAGGACGGAAATCATGTCCCCATTGGGAGATACAATGCGCCTCATCGACTGCTATTAATGGAACCTTTACTTTTTTTAATTGGTTTAAAAAGTTGGGAGACTCTAATCGCTCTGGGGCTATATAAAGTAAACGATATTGGCCATTTTGTACTTCTTCCATTGTTTGTCTTACTTCTTCTGCAGTTAATGTACTGTTTATGAAGGTTGCAGGAATTCCCGCCTGAATTAACGTATCCACTTGGTCTTTCATCAGGGAAATTAGAGGAGAGATTACAATCGTAGTGCCTTCTAACATCAAGGCTGGGATTTGATAGCAAAGAGACTTCCCTCCCCCTGTCGGCATTACGCAAAGGCTAGAGTTCTCATTTAAAACATAGTTAATAACCGTTTCTTGGCCCTCACGAAAGGAATCATATCCAAAGTAAGTTTGTAATAATTGACGAGCTTTATTTAACACTTAGGTCACTCCAGTCATATATTTGAAAGCCTCTATTTTCTGTTGCTATTTTTCTTGTCGATCTTACTAGTTGTGTAATTAGTTGGTTTTGGGTCCACTTTATCCACATCTGTTCCGAGTAGAAAATAACCAATTACAGAAGATATAATAGCTGCTCCTGCAATAATAAGTATTTTATTTATAAGTGTTACTTCCGAATATTCTTCTTGGTTTAACATAATGGTTGCCAAAACTGCCACAACAATCATAATTGGTGGGATTAATTTCGACTTTTTCATAGCAAACTTCCTTCCACTGCGCATGTATAGTATATTGTACCATAAGACTATCAAAGGTTTTTACCTATACGTATGAGATAATTTATAAAAAAACATATAAGGATGACTAAAATGATGCAAAATGAATTAGATATTAAAGTAACTGAAACACTTGCCCAAGATTTACAAAAAGGCGTTCCAATTTTAATGAAGGACGGTTTCCAGGAGACAGATTCTCTTGAAGAAGGAACTATATTAAAGTTGCAAAATCCATCCGGCAAATTTATCGGGAAAGGCTATGTCGGTAAACAGAATAAAGGTATTGGCTGGCTACTAACGAAAAATGAAAACGAAAAAATTGATCAATCTTTTTTCCAAAAGAAAATAGCTGCAGCGATTAAACATCGTGACGATTATTATCATAATACCGATACAACAGCCTTTCGTGTATTTAACGGCGAAGGAGACGGGATTGGCGGTTTAATCATCGACTATTTTGATGGATACTATTTAATCAGCTGGTATAGTGAGGGGATTTATTCCTTTAAAGAAATGGTTTTGGAGGCACTTGAAGCTTCTACTCCCTATAAAGGTATTTATGAAAAGAAACGTTTTGATACAAAGGGTCAATACGTGGAAGACGATGATTTCGTCAAAGGCGAACGTGGGGAATTCCCTCTCATCATTAAAGAAAATGGGCAGAACTTTGCAATTTACTTAAATGACGGGGCAATGGTTGGAGTGTTTTTAGACCAACGCGATGTGCGTAAAACAATTCGAGATAGCTATTCGAAAGGAAAAACGGTACTGAATACATTCTCGTATACTGGGGCTTTTTCTGTATTTGCTGCAGTTGGTGGTGCTACGAAAACAACTAGTGTAGATCTTGCCAAACGAAGCTTAAGTAAAACTACGGAACAATTTGAAGTAAATGGCATCGATGTAGAAAAGCAAGATATTATCGTGATGGATGTATTTGATTATTTCAAGTATGCGAAACGTAAAGAATTATCCTTCGACATGGTCATTCTCGATCCACCTAGTTTTGCTCGTTCCAAAAAGTATACATTTAGCTCCTCCAAAGATTATACCAATTTACTAATAGATGCTATTAATATTACGGCAAAAAACGGTGTTATTGTCGCATCTACAAATAATGCTACTTTTGGGATGAAGAAATTCAAAACGTTTGTGGAGAAGGCTTTCAAGGAGAGTAATCGAAAGTATACAATTGAGGAAGAGTTTTCGCTTCCTAGCGATTTTAGAACTTCTCCCCTCTTTAAAGAAGGGAATTATTTAAAGGTGTTGTTTGTGAGAGCGATATAGTAGCCACACTCAGACGAAAGCCTATTTTAGATATAAGCCTGTGAAAAGGATAGATCTTTGTGCGAAATGTTCCTAGTTTAAATGGAGGATGGTTATATCTCTCCGGTAAAGGCTAGGCAGCTCTTTTCATCATATTAATCCTTTTCACATTTCAAAAGATGATAGCTACTCGAACTTAATAATTTTAACAAAGCTATACACCAACTAATACATTTGAGAGATAAAACAAAAATTGAAAAGTTCTTAAAAGCCGTAAAGCTTTCAAATAAACAAATAGAAAAAGTAAATAACTTACGACTGAAATGTAACAATGAAATAATCTAACTTTGGAAAATCAGTACTCGCCTGCTTATACATAGAAAGAATAAATTGTATTAGTTGGAACGCCGTATGCGGTGAAGGTCGCACGTACGGTGTAAACAGGGGGAAAAGCTTGCGATAACTCTAAAGCTTACCTATCTGTATCAATAAGAGATTTTATTTAGAGGTTGAACAATAGCTTTAAGTAGTAGAGAACTGGAGAATAAATTAGCACGCTTATAATATGAAAAAGAAGCGTTCTATTGTCTTTGACTACTATTTCGATAAATCGAATTTATACCTTCCCTTTATAAAGTAAATGTAGTTAGATTTCTTGTTTTTTTTGTGGTATATATGTATGTAGTTACTAGGCCATTTAAGCCACTGTTGTGCACTAGATACCGAAAGGAAGAAAAGATATGGAAGTTGTACAGCAAGGTACACAAAATAGATTTGATAATCATGTACATTTCCACAAAATACAAGCATGGGTACAAGATAGCAGACCTTACGCGAACTTAGGGAAATGTGCTAACTACATACCAGCTTTAGAAAGAGCAAATCCTTCACAGTTAGGTATTTGTATCATTGGTTCAGATGGTATGATGGTAAAGACAGGTGATTTTGATACCGCTTTTACCTTACAAAGTATATCGAAGGTAATTGGCTTTATAGCTGCATGTATAGATTATGGTATTTCTTATGTGTTAGAAAGGGTGGACGTCGAACCAACCGGGGATGCTTTTAACTCGATTATTCGTCTAGAAGTTCATAAACCTGGAAGACCTTTCAATCCGATGATAAATGCTGGAGCAATCACTGTTGCCTCATTATTAGGTGGAAGAAATCCTGTCGAAAAGGTGGAATCTATATGCCTACTAATAGAAAAAATCGTAGGAAGACACCCAACTATCAATGAAGAAGTGTTTCAATCTGAGTGGCAAACGGCTCATCGAAATCGTGCTTTAGCTTATTATCTAAAAGAGATGGGATTCTTAGATTGTTCTGTAGAAGAAGCTATAGAAGTATACTTAAAGCAATGTTCAATTGAAGTAACTACAGAAGATGTAGCCATGATTGGCTTAGTCCTTGCAAATGACGGATATCATCCTATCCGTAAGGAGCAAATCTTCTCTAAGGAAGTGGCTAGGTTAACAAAAGCGTTAATGGTGACATGTGGTATGTACAATGCTTCAGGTAAATTTGCTGCATCTGTAGGTATTCCTGCAAAAAGTGGAGTATCGGGTGGTATATTGGCAGCAATTCCTCCAAGAGGTAGATCCGATGATTCCCCATTTATGGATGGCTGTGGAATAGGGATTTATGGTCCTGCCATTGACGAATTTGGTAATAGTGTTGCAGGTGTTATGCTGTTAAAGCAAATATCTAGAGAATGGGATTTTAATATTTTTTAACTGTGGTGTGCTATCACAACAATGGAATAACAAATCCAAAAGAAAATTACGCTAATCGTTAACTTATTCTTCAACTAACGCCTGCATTAGTAAGAAAAATCGGGCAAAAAGACGCCCGGTCCTTTAGGATCTAACCTGTTTCTACTGTTTTCGAAGGGCTTTGTACAGATTAGGTATTTGATTATGCTAATTACAAAACTATAAATCTTCGAATTAGAGAAAAAGACAATACAAAATCAGACTCAGCTCAATTTTTTTCAATCAAAAAACACCGCAATTGCGGTGCTTTTTGATATTCATATTTATTTTCATTTTTGTGTGTAAATTCTAGTCTTGCGATAGCTAACGGAACCCGTTACGCTAATGCTCCTCTTTTTTATATCATGCTTTTCACTACTTTTGACATTGTTGAACCATCTGCTTTTCCTGCAAGTAACGGTTTAGCAATTTTCATTGCGTCACCCATGCTCGTGCCTTTTGTAACACCCGCTTCAGTTAAGAGCGTCACGATTTCTTCTTCACTTAATTGTGTTGGTAAGAAGCTCGCTAGTAGTTTTAGCTTTGCATTTTCTTTTTCTATTAAATCCTCACGATTAGCAACTTTTGCACCGTCTAAAGCTTGGTTTGTTTGTTTCACTTCTCTATTTACAATTGCAATTTCTTCTTCTGGTGTAAGGGCAGAGCCTTTTTCTTTTTCCGCACTATCGAGGGACGATTTTAGTATTGTTAATACTCCCTTTGCTAGCACGTCTTTTTCTTTCATGGCACGTTTTATTTGTTCAAAAACAATCGTTTTTAACATAATTTTCACTTCCTCCTTTATATCTGGAGCTATTCAAGAAAGTTATAATAGTGTTTATTTTACACTATTGGGCAGGACCTTGTTTGCAACAATATATTAAGCTTCATCCGGTGTAAATGTTCTAGCTGATAACTCAGAATCTAGCATAAACATAGCATTTGAGTCATTTTCAATGCGTTTAATTTTATTAATCAGCGTGTCAAATGACGATTCTTCTTCTACTTGCTCATCAATGAACCATTTTAAGAATGCCATCGTTGCATGTTCACGCTCATCTAATGCAATATCAGATAGATGATAGATACGACGCGTCACTTCTTTTTCGTGTTTTAAAGAAGTTTCAAAAACATCTAAAGTCGAAGTAAATTCATTACCAGGCTTATCAAATCCATCAATTGTAGCTCGGTATCCTAGGTCACTTAAAAAGTTATAAAATTTCATGGCATGAAAACGCTCTTCTTCCGCCTGAACTAAAAAGAAATTAGCAAATCCATCGTATGCTTCAGCTGTACAATAAGCAGCCGCCGCAAGGTAGGTATGTGCAGAATAAAACTCAAAGTTCATTTGATCATTTAATGCTTCATGTAAATTTTTTGATAACATAGTAAAACTCCTCTCATAGTAGAAAAATTCAATCTGATCTGTAGTATACAATTTTATATAATTTACATCTTCTCTTAAACCTCTGCTTGTACTTCCTCTACAGTTTGTTCAACCTCTAGTCGGGTCATTTTTTCTTTCCCGCTCTTCAGTGCTTTTAGTGTTTTGTGAGCAAGTGCAAGAGGCAATTTACAGAATAATAATATACTTTTCCGGTTGATACTCTTGATGTATTCATCGGCTTGCGCTAAATTGCCTTCTGCATACTCGAACATATCGGCTCTTGTCCATCCTTCTGGGAAGAATTGTACGCCGCGCTCACTATCTTCATCTTTGTTTCGTAATATATTTACAGCCTGAAGTCCACGTCCGTATGCAATTGCTAAATCACGATCAGTATCAACGTCTGCACTCCACTTCCATAAATCCGACAGCATTACTCCAACTAGACCAGCAACATAATAGGTATACTCATCGAGATCTTCTTTGGTCTTAACTTGCCAGTTCTTATCTACCCATTTTGCCATACCTTCTGCCATTTCGCTCGTTGACTCTTTTACTTTGTCTACTAAATCAACCGGACAAATTTCTAGCCAGTCGCCTAATCTCAATGAAACCGGTGGAAGAATTTCCTGAAATGGTACTACAAGCTGTTCATACTGTTTCTTATCAAACCCATTTTGAAGCATTTTACTAGTAGCATGTAATAGTTCTTGTTTCTCCTGCGAACCTAATGACTCGTGATCTTCAATCTCATCTATCGCACGCATGCATAGATAAGCAGAGGCAACCGCCTTTTTCAGATCAGGTTCTAAAAAAGTAATCGGGATATAAAAAGTCCTACTTGTTTTCTTTAGCATGTCCATCGCTTCTTTTTGTAACTTTGCTATTTCTTGCATGACTAGTCCTCCTTTTCAAACAATCAAGTCTCGGTGTAATTTCATCATTAAGTTAAATTCTATACTCTCTATTGTATCGGACTTTTGCTAAAAGATAAAATGACGACCATTTAACAGTAGATCATTGGTAAAAGAGACAACTATTTTATTTTCCGACGTTTTCCTTAAATATAGGCTTTTGTTCTTTCCAAAATAACGAAATGACAAAGCTAATCGCGAGTATAAACATTGCTAATATATATGGATAATCAATATGCACGTCAAATAATATCCCCGCCATACTAGGTCCAATAATATTTCCTATACTCGTAAACGTAGAGTTTAGCCCTCCAACAAAGCCTTGCTCATTACCAGCTATTTTGGATAAATAAGTTGTCAATGCTGGTCTCATTAAGTCGAACAACAAGAAAATCACAAAGGTTACGAGCAATATGGACCAGTATGCAGAAACCTTTATCATCGCAAAAATGAAAATGGTGGATACACCAATACAAATTTGAATCAATCTAATTTCCCCAATTTTCCCTACAACACGATCAAATGTCAGCACTTGGAATATAATTCCTAGGATACCACTTACCGTGATGATTAAAGCAATATCCTTTGGCGTAAATCCATATTTATGATCTACAAAAAGGGAATACACTGTTTCAAAAGCAGCTAAACCGAAGCTAGATACTAGAATGATAATCATCGGGATCAAATAAATTGGTTCCAATACTTTTCGAAAACGTGGTTTAACTGATTCTCCTTCTCTTTCTACACTAACTCTTTCAGGCTCCTTCAAAATAACTAGCGAAAATACTCCACCTAATATCCCTAGACCTCCGGCAACAAAAAAGGGAAGTCTAGTTCCATATTCCGCTAAAAAACCCCCAATTCCTGGTCCAATGATAAATCCAGCACTGATTGCCGCAGCTACATAACCCATCGCTTTAGGTCTTTCTCTTAGACTTGTTACATCTGCAACAAAAGCTGTTACAGCTGGCATAATGAATGCTGCACTAACTCCTCCCAATATCCTAGATATATACAATACCTTCACATCTTGCCCAAGACCGAAGAGCATTTCCGATACTCCAAATATGAACATACCAATTACAATAATTTTTTTTCGACCAATTGAATCCACCCATCTACCTGCAATTGGAGAGATTAACAACTGTGCGAATGCGAAAGCAGCAACTAAATAGCCCATCGTAGAGCCTTCTAAGCTCATCTCCCGCATTAATGTAGGCATAACAGGGATAATAAGTCCTACTCCTAAAAATACAATAAATAAATTTACTAATACTAAATAAATCACCTTATTTAAACCACTTTTTCGAGAAACCATGTTCAAACTCCTTCTATTTCAAATTCAGCATATGTATAAAAATAAACCCTATA
The DNA here is from genome assembly GCF_029533155.1 of Psychrobacillus antarcticus. Lineage (GTDB taxonomy): Bacteria > Bacillota > Bacilli > Bacillales_A > Planococcaceae > Psychrobacillus > Psychrobacillus antarcticus. The sequence goes on from NZ_JAIZDB010000005.1 coordinate 85,885, forward strand.
GTAACTGTAGGGTCAAGCAGTTTGAATAGGTATCTTGAGTTCTACTAAAAATTCATCTTCTTTGGAAGCTGAATAATTTATCGGCATCCACACATCATATACAATCGGATCTATGACTACATGGTACTTTTCTATATAGTCAATTAACTTCTGATAGCATTCAACATATTCATTGTCCTTTAAAACAAATGAAATGCTAAGATAGTCACCAGCAGGTAATACACCAATTTCTACATCTTCGTATTTTTCTTCAAAATCTTTATTCGTTACAATATACGTAAATAGATAATCATAGTTAATGTCATTTAGATATTCATACTTTTGGAAAGGAAATGCTCCACCATACAATGTATCAAATATGCTTCCTTCCTCTTCTAACACTTTACTAATACGTCCAAATTCCCTATTGGGAATATCCTCGACTTTCATATTATGTGTCTTAATCTTTACTATTCTTTGTACGGGTAAACTCTTTCTGCTGACGATCATCATATTTGGCTCTAACACAAAAGACTGTATTTGCTCTTTTTTCCTCTGTAATACTTGCTTCGTTTTGCTCAACCTTTGAAACTGTTCTTCTATTCTTTTTTCTTGGTTCTCTAGATATATTACTAGCTCTTCAGGTTTTAACGTTAAGGCTGATTTAACTTCTTCTAGAGACAATCCAAGATATTTTAACGATTTAATAATATCCAAATAATACAGTTGGGTATTTTGGTAGTATCTATATCGATTGTTTGAATTAACCTCGCATGGTTTAAATAAGTTGATCTGATCATAGTATCGTAAAGTTTGAATCGATATATTGCTTAGCTTTGCTACTTCACCTATAGTCAAATAATGAATCTTCAAATAATCCCCTCGTTTCTGCCCAAGCAATTTTTTCGTATTTTAAGCTTCATTATATAGTACCCCCATTACACCATTCAAATTCAAGAATTGAAACCTCTTTTGTAGACAATGTAGTTTAATAATCTTTAAGTTAAGTGGATCAAGAATAAATAGAAGGGATATATGTTTAGTAGAAAAACAAAAATTACTTTAGAAGGTTTTCAAATGGCTAAAGAGCTGCCCGAGATGCCAATGATTGATGATTTGGCAATTGCTACCGATTTACTTGTTACATCAAAGGCAGCAGTACGAAATCTAGCTCTTGCGATTACCGAAACTGCTACACCTTCTGTAAAAAAAATATTAAGACTTGAACTAGATAATGCTATTGATACACACGATAAAATTTCTCAATACATGATTAAGAATGAAATGTATCATGCCTATGATGTAAAGGAACCAATATAACATGACCTTGAAAAAACTGATATTGCTCTTAAAATGACTAAAAGTAAAAAAATAGCAAAATAATCTACACATAAAATCTATCCCTAAAATCCTGGGATAGATTTTTTATATTATTCTTATTCAATTCCTTGAATCGTCAGCTCTTTTACAGGCATGAAAAGTTCCCCCGTGTTTAAGAACGTCACTTGTACCTTATCACCTTCTTGCATATAAACTGCAAGGGGGGCAACTTCGGAAGATACAATATAACTTTGTTTGTCATCTAATAGGAACGATACTTGCGTAAAGTCACCCACACGTTCTTTAAAGACACGTACAATCGTACCTGCTATCGATTTCTCTTCGGCATTGGAGCTACCATCTACGGAACTTCCCCCGCGCTGGATGGCTGTTTTATAAAGTTTTAGTGCTTCATTTGGCGTGTTTCCATATACAGAGATTTCTGGATTTGCAGCTGATACGATAAAGTAATTTTGCAAGAATCCATTAGAGTCTAGTACCGGCGTTAACCAACTAGCTTCTCCATAGAAGTTGTACAATACCGGCATCTCGCCAGACCATTTCTTTTCGATAAATTTCTTTTCAATAATTTGGAGTGCTCCTTGAGAATCCATATAAGAATCCTCTAGATTTCCGGTATAGAAAGTAGCCTCACCTGTTCGACCATCCGTTAAAGAGTAACCAAGCATCGAGTCTACTCCCTCTTTCGGGCTCGTAAAGTCTGTGAAGTAATACATTTGCCCGTCTTCTGCGAAAATTGGACTTACATTTGCTTCCGTTCCTTCATCAGATGGTAGTCTCACATCTTTTTTACCAAATAGACTATTGATAAATCCATGTACATAATTACCGAAATAGCTATTTTGCAAGCTCACCGCTTCCGGTGAAACTGCTCCATCTATAAACGTTGGTACATCGGCAATCTCATAGGAATCTGTCTGACCTGTAGCTGGATCAACCACTACTATTCCTTTTACCTCAAATCCATTTCGTGCAGAGATGAAACTACCATAGGATCTGATGTAAAATGGTTTTCCATCCTCATCAATTTCTAACTGAGGATCCCCATAGAAAATTTTAGTTGGATGCTTCATACGCATATGTCTTTCTAAGTTTTTATGGAAAAAAGAAGATGGTGTATAGCTCATGTCCGCATCTATAAATTTGGGATTATCCGATGAGTCGGTTGCACTCATAGTAAAGTAACCCGGTGTTACATCTCCATTCCACCACTTGAAGAGTCCGGAAAATTCTACTGGAGCAATATAAACATACTCCTCTTTTACCTTTTGAATTTGTAAATTACCTAATTCATAATAACTCGTATTAGGTACTTGCCCAAATGCTTTTTTCATTTTATTACGTGCAAATTGTGGTGGCACACTTGCAGGTGTCTTCGTTTCGTCAAATGCTTCAATTTCTACCTCTTGTTGCATTTCTGCCACTTTAAACTTTTCGTCTGCGTTCCAAAATGGCGCCGTTAACATGAAGATGGCTAATACTAAGCTTCCTAGGAACAGAATACCTTTTGCTTTTTGCTCTTTTCCTTTAGATAGTGACATCCCTGCTAATGTTGCAATAACTAGCAATGGCCATAACGCTGTCCAATTACGATCTAAGTTCGTTACGTAATATATAATTGCGAGTACGATAAAAGTTAAAATCGACAGACCAATGATGGAAGTTACCATGTCTTTTCTTTTAGCTGTCAACGGGACTACTAACAATGCGGTAAGAATCGCTGCAACTGCCGAAATAATAAATACTGTGGTCATCCTATCAAACCCTCTTTCTCTTTTTCTGTATAGTTATTTTACGGATGAGAAGGCAAATGGTTTCACAACAAAAGACTGGCAATCCTTAGGATAAATTTATGCAATTCTTACTAAGCTAAAAAATTAGTGTAAGCTCTCACTAGATATTTGCAGTGACAGGACAATCCTTCTCTTTTACCCTAAAGCTCTTTCTCCATGATGCAACTACGAGGAACAAAGAAACCATTAAAATCCCACTTAACACAATAAAGCAATAAATGATAAGATCGGAGGATACCATTTCAGTAAACAGAGCGAGTAATAGAATTCTGATTAAAAGACCTAATGTACGAAACAAACTATCGACTCTCCCTATTATGTTGTTAGGAATTTGGTCCATTAAGAAAGAGTTTCTAGCGACCCTAGCACTGCTATTGCCTATCGCTAAAAACAGCATCAATGACAGATAAACCGGTAAATCAACGAAGACAATTAATGATATAGCTATCGTATAAACCAAAACCCCGAAGATAATCGTCTTTTCATTTCCAAATTTACTTGATAATGTAGGTACGAAAACCCCTGCAATTATTGCTCCTATTGCATAAATCATTCCTTCAATTCCATAAACACTTGCATCCGCTTTAAATACATCTACTAAATAGACAGGGAATAAATAATTCGTTAACATCACCCCTATAAAAGGCATGAAAGAAAACAACAGAAAAATAAACACGGAAGGACGAGCCAACATATATCTAATTCCTTCGCTTGCTTGTGATTTAACATCTTTTTCTGTCTTTTCAATGGATAATCTAACATACGGTAACTTTAAGTAAAAATAGATGGCAGCACCATAAGATATCGTATTTAGTAACAGGATATAGTGCAAATCCCACTTCATCAATAAGATACTAGCTAAAGCACCCGCGATCATACTTGATAGTTGTCCTTGTACTTCCATCGTTCCATTTAAGGATTTATATTGGTCCTTCGTAAATATTTCTTGATTTAAAGCAAACATCGTTGGATAAAAAATAGTGTAATATAAACTACCTATTATATAAATAATCGTATAATGCCAAATTTCATATGATAAGCCAATAAAACCTATGAGGGAAAATATACTCAATAGAGAAAAGCATACGATTTCGCTAATTATTAATAATTTCTTTCGAGATACTTTGTCCACCAGGTTCCCTATAAATGGCGTAAGGATAAAACTTAAAATGGTCATACCAATCGTTATATAACCGAATACCTTATTGCCATTATCACTTGATACAAGCATCCAAGGTATCGCAATCATCGTTATTCCTGATCCAATGGAGGAAGCAATATTAGCAGAAACAATGAGACGAAATCGGGAGTCATTGTATAGATTTTTCATTTGAAACACCCCTTAACTTATTCTTGTTATTTCACTATAATTGAAAATTCAGCTTTTTAGTTCAGTCATAGGTCTTGAGTCTTCCTCATACATTCGACGGAATAAGTGGAATAGAATTCCTAGAGTTATAAAAGTTCATACAGAAAAAGCCACTCAGTGAGTTTAATCACCAAGTGGCTTGAGTCTAAATGTATGTTCCTTTTTCCTCATAGACTACATACCATGTATTCTCTTTTTGGAAAATAGCTGTACCGATCCAACCATCCGCAATTAGTTGCTGTTGTTTTTCAATGGCATCCATAGGAATTTCTAAACAGTTTTCTCCGTTAGTACGATTCACATGAAGTTTTTTATAAAATACGTATCGTAGCATACCTCCGTATTTATTCTTTAATGCGCCCATTACCATTCCTTGGCTTAGTTTATCCTTTAAGCTAGCAATATTGAATGGTGCAACTGTTGCACATATATGTGTATAGGAGGAAGCATCTAGTATTTCCATAACGATCACGCCAAGTTTCTTTTGTAAGCCAAATCCTCGATAATAAGGATGAACATTCGTAATTTCTTGATAAATGACCTGCTCAAGCTGCTCTTTTGAAAGACCAATATCATATCCTAAATGATCATCATCGATTGGTGGTAATGCTAACGCTCGGAAAGCGATTAGTTCATTGTCTACAAATGCTCCAATCATTAAATTGCGAGCTAATAAATCTTCAAATTCTTCCAATGTTAGTGGAGATAAAAAGCTGTCACTTTCCATCGTTCGTAAAACAACTTGCTGTAAACTTAAAATACTATCCAGATGCTCGAGAGTCAATACTCGAACAATATATTCTTCTTCTCCAAGTTTACCTTTCCATTCTTTCATGCAAATACACTTCCTCTTAAATTGTTACTTTTGTAGAGAACTTCGTTAACTCTTGAAGGATCTTTTCATCTACATCGATTCCTAGTCCAGGACGTTCATTTAATTGTATAAATGGAACGTCATAATGTAAATCCCCAACATCTTTAGAGAATTTTAATGGACCTGTTAGCTCTACACTAGTAAACACTTTCTTAGAAAATGCTACTTGAAAACCTGCTGAAGATCCAATAGAGGATTCCACCATAGAACCGATTTGACACTCGATGCCTGCCATCTCTGCCATATGGGCTAGTTTCATAGCCGGATAAATCCCGCCACATTTCATCAGTTTAATATTCACTTTATGTGCAGCCTGTTTTTCAATTAACTCACGCATATCTCGAAAGCTTCGCAAGCCTTCATCCATCATAAGAGGAGTATTTGTTTTTGCCTTTACTTCTACCATTCCATTGAAGTCATCAGCTATTACCGGCTGCTCTAACCAATCTAGCCCTTCTTTTTCTAACTGACGCATAGCCATAATGGTAGTAGCACTATTTTTCCAGCCTTGATTTACATCTACACGAATAGCAATGTCTTCTCCTACTTTTGCACGCACTGCTTGAATACGTTTCACATCAACCTGTACGTCTGTTCCGACCTTCATCTTAAAGGAGGAATATCCTTCTTTTATTCTTCTCGCTGCTTCTTCTGCCATATCATCTGGGTTTCCGATACTTAATACATGCGTGACGGGGAACTTTTCGTGATAGCGTCCACCTAGTAATTGGTAAACAGGAACACCAAGTTTTTTTCCTGCCAAATCGTAGCACGCAATATCAATTGCCGCTTTTGCTGCAGGTGCTTGATAAACAGCCTTATTCATTTTTTCATGTAAGCGCTCAAACTCCATAGGATTTTCGCCAATTACAGCTGGAGCTAACGTATATTTCAATAATGCATACGTACTTTCCCAAGTCTCACCTGTCACATGCTCATCGGCAACAGCTTCTCCGTAACCTACTAAACCATCATCTGTTGTGAGCTTTACAATAATAGATGGCATATCATCATAAGTATGGTAACTTATGATAAATGGATCGACTAGAGGTAATCTAATTGCGTAAATATCTATTTCTTTAATTTTCATGTGAATTCCCTACTCTCTTTACATTCTGAATTAGATTCGTTATAGTTGTCGTTAAATAGTCGCTAAAAGAATAAGGGGTGTCCAATGGTAACACGTATCGCTGTATTAGGGTCAGTTGGTTTCATCAAACGTTTAAGGCAATTGGAGCATGAACTTCCATCCATTAGTTTGGACTATTATACATATAATAGTCCGTCTGAGGCAAAAAATATAGTACAGAATATTAAGCCATGTGATGCTGTATTTTTTTCAGGTTCATTTCCTTTTTTTCACGCAACTGAATCTATCGAAAAACTACCCATACCAGCTTATTATTTAAAACAAGATGAAACCGCTATCACGACCACCTTATTATCTCTTTGTTCAGCTCGTCCAATCTCCATCCATAAGCTTTCAATGGATTTAATACATCCTGAAAGTGTGCAGAGTGTTTTAGAGGATATCGGTCAAAACAACCAAGCACCTTTTCTAATGAAAATTGATACGTCTTTTGATTTGGATGAGATTGTCGCATTTCATACCAGTTTACAAAAAAGTGAGGAAGCTGTGCTAGCAATTACGAGTATTCATGCAGTCTATCAAGCATTAAGAGACAACAATCTGTCTGTCATTCGAATGATTGACCCTAAACGGTCTATTATTAAAGGTATAGAAGATACAAAATCACTCGCACTTCTTTTCAAAAGTCAGTCAGCAAAAGTTGCAGTAGGTTATATCCAAACAACTTTAGATGATCCCGTTTCCGAACATATCATTAAGCAAATGGCGGCTTCTATTCAAGCTACTATGGTAAAGGAAGCCGACCATTTGTATACGTTGTTTTCTACTCAAGGTGATGTTCAGGAAGCTTTAACTAAAAACACTATTACTGCCTGGATGAATCCGTCTTCTTCGCCACTTAAAGTTGCATTTGGCTATGGAAAAACAGTTATGGAAGCTACTCAAAATGCAAGGGATGCCTTATCTTATGCAACTGATAATACGGCTTACTTATTAACCGATTCTAAAGAATTACTAGGGCCGTATCCAAATAGTATCACGCAGGTGCGTTTGAAAAATAATGATCCTGTGCTTGTGCAAATAGCGAAAGAAACTACTTTAAGTCCAGCAAACTTATCCAAGGTAATACAGTTTAGTCGTTCGAGAAAGTCTATCGAGTTTACTGCATATGACTTAGAACTCTATTTACAGGTTAGTAGACGTACGACCGAACGTATCTTAAAAAAACTGACGGATCATGGATATGCACAAGTTGTGGGAGAAGAAATGACCTATCAGCAAGGCCGCCCACGCGCTATATATAAGCTTACCTTTCCAACCTATCAATAGTTAAATATGAATTACAACCAAAACCGGGCAAAAAACTCCCGGTCCTTTATGTTCTAAACCTGTTTCTACTGTTTTCGAAGGGCTTTGTACAGATTTATTGCTATATAATTACCGTTTGATTTTTTAAAGATGCCGTTCGTGACTGAAGTCACGAACAGCATCTTTTTTCTCGGTAATCTTATGGCTATTGACTGTCCGTCACCCATCTACAACTTTTAGAAACAGGTTAGTTCATTTTTGGGATAACTAGAGAAAAGATACTATCCTAATAATTGAGGATAGATGATGACAGTCTAAGTACGCGACATCTTGGTGCTCCTGCGCAAGGCTCGTCGCAAAATAAAAAAACATTTCGCAACGACTGCCTGATGAAACCGAAATCAGTAGTTTTAATCATTCTTAAAACCCTGTAAAACTGGTGTTCATGCTGTATTTTTATTTTCAGCTCTTGCACATTTCCTTTTTATGCTTCCATAGTTTCTCTATTTAATATCTCTAGCTTTTTAGACTCCGATATTTTTTCAATTGTAAAGCCTGTCATTGCATAAATAATAGAAATTATTGGAACTACAAAGTTTAAGATGGCAAATGGTGCATATTCTGCTACCCCTACACCTAATGTCCCCAAAATAAACACTCCACACGTATTCCAAGGAATGAAGACCGAAGTAAGTGTTCCTCCATCCTCTAAAGCACGCGATAGATTTTTAGAATGTAATCCCATTTTTGTATACGTCGTTGAAAACATACGCGCTGGAACAACAATCGAAATGTATTGCTCTGAGCAAGTAGCATTTGTTGCAAAACAAGCAATAATTGTTGATGCTATAAGCGAACCGGCTGTTTTAGCAAATTTTAAAATTTGATTCATAATGGATTGAAGCATTCCAGAGTATTCCAATATACCTCCGAATGTCATCGCAACAATCGTCATGGATACCGTGTACATCATCGAATCTAAACCACCACGGTTAAATAACTCATCCACCATCGCATTTCCAGTATCAATAACATATCCACTTTGTAGGGCACCAACTGCATCTGCAACGCTTCCACCTTGGATGAGTATTTGGGATAAGAATCCTAATAAAATCCCTACGATCAATGCCGGAATAGCTGGTACTTTAAGTGCTACTAGTACTATTACTGCAAGTGGAACTAATAATAACCATGGAGAAATGACAAAGCTTTGATCTAGCATGGATATTGTTTGATTGATACCTTCTTGGTCAATATTACTTGATTTGTACCTGTTTCCCAGGAACGCATATACTCCTAGGGCTATTAGAATTCCTGGTACCGTTGTAAATAACATATGTTTTATATGTACAAAAAGATCTGTTCCTGTTAACCCTGCTGCAAGGTTTGTTGTATCAGATAATGGAGACATCTTATCTCCAAAGTAAGCGCCTGAAATTACGGCGCCGGCGATCATTCCGGCTGGAATCCCCATACTAAGTCCAATACCCATTCCCGCAACACCGATTGTTCCCATAGTCGACCAAGAACTCCCGATTGCAAGAGAAACAATTGCACAAATAATACAAATAGTTACTAAGAAGAAAGCTGGAGTAATAATTTTCAATCCATAAAAAATCATTGTTGCAACAACGCCTCCACCTATCCATGCACCAATGATTAATCCTACTAAAATAATAATAACTACCGCTGGTAATGCCAGTTTAATACCTTTATACATCATTTCTTCAATATCAGACCATTTAAATCCATGCTTCCATGCAACAATCGCAGCAACAGTTGTTCCTACGATTAATGGAATATGTGGTCCCTGTTCTAAATTTATAATTGTAATAACCATAGTAATAATCATGACTAATAATGGCGTAATCGCCCAAATCAATGACATCTCTTTTTTAGTAACCGCTTTCTTTTCGTCCAATGTACTTCCCCCTTGATGACTGTCAAGACAATTCTAAATTGCCGTTTAATGGTCGCTAATATGTAATAATAAATGTAAAAGCAAGGGTAGTCAATACTATTTTGTATTATTTGAAAGCGTTTTCGCTATAACTTTAGCTCCCAGAAGTAATGAATCTCTGTTAAAAGTCATATTAGGATGATGCAATCCCGGTGACAAATCAGCACCAATACCAATCATTGCTGCTTTAACTTCAGGATGTCTAATAGTATAAAAATGGAAATCATCACTGCCGGAAGTAATTACTTCTTCTGCCAAGTTTTCCATACCTACAGTTTCAATAATGGCTGCTTTAGCAATTGCTACTGCTTCCTTTGATACTTCAGCGCCTGGTGTAATGTCTTGAAATTCCCACTCAATTTCTATATCAAATAATTGTTGAATTGTATTTAAGTCTTTGTCAATTTGATCCTTCAACTGAAATAAAACACTATTCTTCGTCGCTCTCACATCCATTGAAAACGTTGCAATACCTGGAATGATATTAGCATTTTCTCCACCAGCTTGAATTTTTGTCAGTTTTGCAGAGTACGACTCGAGTGGTGAAAAATACATATTTTTCAGTGCTTGATGAATGGCCATTGTTACATCAATTGCGTTATTTCCTTGATGAGGTCTAGCACCATGAGCATCCATCCCTTTTATCTTACCTTCCACAAATAACGCTGCTCCATGATGTATAGCAGGTGAAACTTTCCCAAATGGAAGTTCCTCAATTGGTCGTAAATGGACACCAAAAAGATGTGTGACATCCTCCAGCGCCCCACGGTCTATCATAGAGTTTGCCCCATTACCTTTTTCTTCAGCAGGTTGGAAGATAAAGCGAATTCGTTTGTTTAGTTTTTCATCCTTTAATAGTAATAACGCACCCAATACCATCGAAATATTGGCATCATGTCCACAGGAATGATTGGCACGGAACTCGCCATCCACTTCTTGCCATAGTGCATCAATATCAGCACGAACAGCAATAACTTCTGGTCCTTCCCCAATTTCTGCTAGTAATCCAGTTACATCATTAAATCTACGATAGGAAATACCTAAACCATCTAATATTTCCGCGAGCTTATTCGTCGTTTCATATTCCTTCCAACTAACTTCAGGATATTGATGAAAGTGGTTAAACCACTGCAAAATTTGAGTTTCTACTTGCACTTAACTACACTCCTTTTCATGCTGCAATTTATCCTATGATTTCACAAACTCGTCCTATTTGTCCATCTGTTAAACGAACCTTTATGCCATGTGGGTGAAAGGAAGAATTCGTTAATAAGTCTTTCACGATTCCTTTCGTTTTCTCTCCTGATCGTTGGTCTTTTTTTAATATTATATATACTTCCAATCCAGGTTTTACATCTTTTTTATTTTGTCCATTCATTTGAATCACCTCTTTTTGTATCGTACCACTTTCAAGGCCTAGTTTCAGTATTTTGTTACACAAAGTGCAACAATTTTACAAACGCAAATAATGTGTCTTTTATCATTTTTTTCTTTGCAAAATAAGAGAAAAATCATTCAATATTCCCTTCAACTATGAATTTTAATAAGTGCTAATCATGAAAAAGACTCATTTACATTAACATAAACTACATTATCTTTTCCATTTTATTAGAATAATAAAAAAACCCAGGCATATATTTAAACATGAATAATGTTAAAAACAGACAGATTACCATATTAGAAATGTTAAATTCCTCAAATAAGTTGTTAATAAAAGATTTATTAAAAGTATTTGGAGTATCTGAAATGACACTTCGTCGGGATATTGAAACTCTAGAGAAAAAAGGAGTTATAAAAAAAATAAAAGGAGGCATCGTTCGTAATTTTAAAGATTCGTCTGATATACCTTTTGAAATTCGAAATGAAAGAAGATCCTTAGAAAAAATAGCTATTGCTAAAAAAGCTGCCTCTTTAATCCAGGAAGGGGAAACTATTGTTATTGATAATGGAACTACAGCTTTAGCTTTTGCAAATGAAATAAAAGATATCGACAACTTAACTGTTGTTACAGCTAACTTACGAGTAGCCTGGGCCTTATCCGATAGAAGTAATATAAAACTAATCCTTTTAGGAGGAATCGTTAAAAACGGAGAACGTTCAACCTATAGGAAAGTCGGTTTAGAAACATATGAAAATTTGTTTCCAGATACCTTTGTTATGGGAGCTAGCGCCATAAGTATTGATAGTGGTATTACTGATTTTGATATCGAAGATGCAACAATAAAATCAAAGGCAATCCAGGCAGCAACAAGGACTATTGTCATTGCTGATGAGAATAAGTTAGGAAAGACGGCCTTTGCAAAAATAGCTGATTTAAACGCTATTGACGTTCTTATTACAAATAAAAGTTTATCTAAACAAATTTTTACAGAATTACAATTAAAAAAAGTTACCGTAATCTTGGCTTAATTTCAGGGGGAATATAGTTGGAAAAATTCTTATTAGGAATAGATATCGGTACTACATCAACCAAATTAGCACTTATTAATACCAGTGGAAATATTATTACTAGTATCTCTAAAGAAGTTCATTTAATTTCTCCTCAACCAGGATGGGCTGAAGAAGATCCCCACTCCTGGTGGGAAAACGTTAAGTTTTTAATTCCGGAAATTTTAATAAAATCTTTACTATACCCAGAACAAATTGCTGCAGTTGGAGTTAGTGGTATGGTTCCTACTTTAATTTGCCTTGATGAAAAAGGAAATCCTCTTAGAAATTCTATTCAGCAGAATGATACACGTGCGTGGAAAGAAATTGAAGAATTAAAAGTTATAACCTCACACCTTGATATTCTAGAAGACACTGGTTCAGAAATCACACAGCAATCAATTGCTCCTAAAATAATGTGGCTTCAAAAAAACGAACCAAATATATTAGCACAAACAAAATCAATCTGTGGTTCTTATGAGTTTATTACTAGAAAGCTAACCGGTAATACAATTAAATATAATGAAAATAATTGGGCTTTAGAAAGTGGGCTATTTAACTTTAATAATAGAACTTGGCATAACGAATTATTACATATCGCTAACATTAAGTCTGAATGGCTCAGTCAAACTTACGGTTCTCATGAAATAATCGGTTGCATTCAAGGTAGTCATGAAACTTGCTTAATAGAAGGTACCCCTATAGTTGCAGGAGCTGCTGATCATGTAGCAAGTGCGTTTTCAGCAGGTTTAATTAATGATGGTGATATGTTAATTAAACTCGGGGGGGCTGGGGATATTTTAATCACTTCACAAACACCCGTTAGAGACAAAAGACTATACCTGGATTACCATTTAATACCGGGATTATATCTCCCAAATGGATGCATGGCGTCAAGTGGTAGCTTAATTAAATGGTTCCAAAATGAATTAACTAATAAAACTGCATTAGATGATTTAGAAGCAGAGGCACAAAAAACATCTAGCGGATCTGACGGGCTAATTACATTGCCTTACTTTTTAGGTGAAAAAACACCTTTAAACAATCCTAAAGCTAGAGGAATGGTCATTGGCCTTCATTTAGGACATACTCGAGGCCATATCTATAGGTCTATTTTGGAAGGAATCGGTTTTGGATTTTATCATCACATTGAAGTATTTAAAGAACTTGGCCTTCAATTAAACAAAATACGAATTACTAATGGTGGATCAAAATCAAAACTTTGGAGACAAATAATTGCTGATATAACAGGCTTAGAACTAGAATCTATCATTGAGCATCCGGGATCGTCTTTAGGGGCTGCCTTTATTGCAGGAATGGGTAGTGGTGAAATTCAAGAATGGTCTGATATCCATAAATATATAAAAATAGAAGAAACAATATTTCCCGATTCCAATAAATATGATGGTTATCAAAAACTATATAAAATTTATAGATCATCTTATGAAAAGTTAATTGAAGAACAAGAAATGTTATCTAATTTTTCTTTACATTAGGAGGGAATATTAATGATCACAAAACCAAGTAAAGGATTAGCAATAGTAACTGGTGCCGGGAGTGGTATTGGTAAAGCTATAGCCATAAGACTAGCTCGAGACGGTTTCACAGTAGGCTTAACAGATTTAAATTTACAATCAGTACAAGCTGTGTCCGACGAAATCTCTACTTTTAAAGGTCAATCTTATGCTTTAATGATTGATGTGACAAAGCAAAGTAGTATAGAAAAAGCTACAAATCAGCTAATTGAAAGATACGGAGATCTTAAAGTTTGGATTTCAAATGCAGGCGTCTCTTCTATGAATCATTTTATAAATTTAAGTGAAGAAGATTGGAATTTTAATATGAATATTAATGCTAAAGGCGTATTTTTATCAGGTCAAGTTGCCGCCAGAAAATTCATTGATCAAGGAAAAGGAGGGAAAATAATTAATACAGCTTCAATGGCAGGTAAACAAGGAAATGTTCCCTTCCTAAGCCATTATGTTGCTTCGAAATTTGCAGTAATAGGATTAACTCAAGCAATGGCTCATGAATTAGGTAAGTATAATATTACTGTAAACGCTATTTGTCCTGGGTTTGTCGATACTCCAATGCAGAGTCGTGAGTTAGACTGGGAAAGTCAGCTTAAGAATCTAACTCCTGAAGCAGTTAAGTCGGGTATGGTAAATGTTACCCCATTAGGTAGGCTTCAACTGCCTGAAGATGTTGCTCAAACTGTTTCATTCTTAGCAAGCACTGATGCAAATTTTATAACAGGTGAATCAATTGCTACCAATGGTGGCGCATATATGGATTAAATAAATTATAACGAGGTGAAATGATAATGTTAAGAAAAATAATGGCTTTCACGTTAATTACTTTTCTTTTAGTAGGATGTAGTACTTCAGAAACAAATAATTCTGATTCTAAAACTGAAGAACAAATTACATTAAATGTATTGATGGAAGAAGTACCAGATACAGATATAGCAATTGAAATGGTAAAGTCTTTTAATCAAGAAAATGAGAATATTGTCTTAAATATTGAAACATTACCTTATGATCAAATGAGAGATAAACTTGTTTCCTCTTTTCTAGCTCCTGAAGCTGCTTATGATATCATTGTTGTCGATAATCCTTGGATGTACGACTTTTCTAATGCCGGATATTTAGAACCATTGGACGATAAAATAGAAACCTCAGGTTCAGATTACGATTTTTCTGATTTCTCAGACTCATTAGAGGATATTGCAATAGTTAATGACCAAAAATTTGCAATTCCTTTCTATAATTATGCAACTGGTCTTGTATATCGTAAAGACGTCTTCGAAGAACAAGGTATTTCAATACCAACTACATTAAAAGAATTATGTACAGTTGCACAGACTTTAACAACGGATGAAGCATATGGAATTGCCGCACAACCTCAAAAAGGGTATAAAATTATGGAAGAATGGATGAATTGGCTATTAGCTGCTGGAGGTGCTTTACAAAATGATAATGGAGATATTATTTTAGACTCTCCAGAAGCTAGAGAAGCACTGAAAGCTTATATAGATACTATAAATTCTTCGGCACCAAAAAACAGTACTAACTGGGCTTTTGATGAAGCCTTACGCTCTGTTGCGAGTGGGGATAGCATGATGACACTTAATTATAACTGGATGCTACCTACTTTAAATAATCCAGATGGTGAAGCTGGCAGCCTCGCGGGGAACTTTGCCCTAGCTGAAGTACCTGGTGGGCAAGCAGCATTAGGTGCTTGGTTTTGGGCGATCTCCTCTAATAGTGAATATAAAGATGAGGCATGGACATTTATTGAATGGATTTCATCACCTGAACAAGAAAAATCTCGCGTTATCTCTGGTGGCGCACCTGTTCGTGATAGCATACTAGATGATCCAGAAGTTTGGGAACAAGGTTATGGTGAAGAGTATTATGTGACTTTAAAAAACATATTAGCTGATGCAATTCCATTAGCTAACGGTCCGAACGCAGAAGAACTTATCCAAGTGGTTGGAACAGAACTAAATGCAGCTGTAACAGGGCAAAAAACTGTAGATGAAGCCATTACAGATGCCTCTAATCTAGCAAAGGAAATTATGAATGAGTAAAAGCAATTCCCCAAGCCTAACTAATGATTCAGTTTCAATATATAAGTGGAAATTACTATTTCCACTTATATTGATTTTATTTGTTATATTAGTTTTCCCACTTGGATATTCACTATGGTTAGCTTTTCACGATTTCTCAATTATTGATCCAGACTCTAATAAATTTGTAGGAAATGCACAATTTCAAAAAGTTTTAACTAATCCGATGTATTGGACAGTCATGAAAAATACTTTTCTTTTTGTTTTAATAGCAGTTAGCTTTGAAGTTATATTAGGTGTATTAATAGCACTTGCTTTAAGTAAACAAAGAATATTAAAAAACTTTACTCGAGCAGTTATACTAGCCCCTATGTTTGTAACACCTATTGCAGTCGGGCTTATGTTCCGTTTCATCCTTAATAACCAGCTTGGGTTTATTCCAGCCTTTTTAGCAAAATTCAACATATCCATAGATTTTTTCGGTTCAAATTATACATTATTAACACTTGCTTTAATTGATGTTTGGCAATGGACGCCTTTCATAATACTTATGATTTTATCTGGCCTTGAAAGCCTTCCTCAAGATCCGTTCGAAGCAGCTTATGTAGAAGGTGCTAGTAAATTAACCGTTTTTTTAACAATAACTTTACCGTTATTGAAACCAGTATTATTAGTAGCTATTCTAATCCGCTCTCTCGATGCATTAAAAGTATTCGAATATGTTTATGCAATTACCAAAGGTGGTCCAGGAACTTCTACCGAAACTTTGCAATTCTATATTCATAAGTTAGGTTTTGGATATTATCGCTTATCCGAAGCGGCAGCCGTATCATGGACAGTGGTAGTTATTATTATGATTGGACTTATTATTATGTTGAAATCCCCTAAAAAGGAGTCCACATAAATGAATAGTTACCAAAAAGAGACCCTTCTTCTCAAAATGGTACGCATCCTTCTTATTTGGATTTCGATATTAACTGTTTTAATACCGTTTATTTGGGTAATTTTATCATCATTCAAATCACCCTCCGATTTATCCGATGCAACTAATGTCTTTTTTACACCTATACTTAATAATTGGACAAATGTATTCAATAGTGGAATTCCAATAAATTTTATTAATAGCTTTATCGTAGCCTTCATAACTATTTTAATATCGCTAATTGTTGGTCTCCCAGCTGCCTATTCCATTAGTAAATTTAAAACAGGAGGTAACTTTACAAAGCTTGGAATTCTAATTGCGGAAGTAGTACCATCAGCAACATTAGTGGTTCCAATTTTTCTAGCATCATACTTTTTAGGGATAAACGGTAGTATTTTACCTGTAATTTTCGCTCATTTAACTTTTATCTTACCTATTATCACCTGGTTTTTAATTGGATTTTTTGATGCTGTACCAAATTCTTTAGAAGAGCAAGCTTTAATAGATGGATGTACAAGATTTGGTGCATTTATAAAAATAATCATTCCACAAGTTCTCCCTGGAGTAGGGGCAGCAAGTATTTTCGGTTTTGTTCTTTCATGGAATGACATGTTTTATGCTCTAATCCTCGGAGGTAAAGATACGCAAACATTACCAATGGCAATAGCTGGATATAATACATTTAGAGGAGTTCAATTGGGTGAGATGTCTGTAGCAATTTTGGTATCCGCTATCCCTACCATTATTTTATCTTTCTTTATTCAAAAAAGATTGATAAAAATGATGGGTGGTGGAGCTATTAAAGAATAAAGGAGCATTAAGCTATATGCAAAATTATTCAGAAGAACTTAAAGTCATTAAACATATCCTCTCTCAAGCCGGACAAATCCTATTAAACTGGAAACAACCATTAGACATTCAATGGAAAGGAATAATAAATCCAGTTACAATGGCGGACAAAGCCTCAGAAACCTACATTATTAATGAATTAATAAAGCACTTTCCAAAAGACAATATTATAAGTGAAGAAAGCCTCAATTTAAGTGGAGAATCTGCAAAAAACAAAAGAAGATGGTATTTGGATCCTTTAGATGGAACCGTAAACTTTAGTAGATCAATTCCCAGATGGTGCATATCACTTGCTTTAGTAGATGCTAAAAACCAGCTTGTTCTGGGTGTAGTTTATAGTCCGCATTCAAATGAACTATTTTCTGCAATAAAAGAACAAGGTGCGTATTGTAATGATATTAAAATTTCAGTAAGTGATGTTAAAGAATTAAATAAATCCGTTATTGCTTCTGGATTTCCTTATACATTTACAAATCCTTCGAAAACAAATTTGGTCGAATGGAGTACCTTAACCCCATTAGCTTTAACAGTTCGTTGTATTGGTGCAGCTGCCTTAGATATGTGTCAAGTAGCAAGTGGTAAAATAGATATTTTTTGGGAACAAGGTTTAGAATACTGGGATACGGCTGCAGGTATTCTAATCTGCAAAGAGGCAGGGGCTATTGTAAGCGATTTAAAAGGAGAAGTTTTAGATCATCCATCTACACAAGTTTTAATTGCAAATGCTAATTTACATTCCAAAGTAGTAGAACAGTTTAATAAAATTAGAAATGAGGTTAATATATTATGACATGGTTAAAAGAAGTAATCGGTACTGAAAAAGCAATAATTGCAATGTGTCACCTTTTACCATTACCAGGTGATCCTTACTTTGATAAGGAAAAGGGAATGGATTACGTAGTTGAAATGGCAAGAAAGGATTTGCATGCGCTACAAGATGGTGGCGTCGATGCTATTATGTTTTCCAATGAATTTAGTTTGCCATATCTTACAGATGTTAAAACCGAAACTGTAGTAGCTATGGCCAGAATTATTGGGGAATTAAAATCAGAAATTAAAGTTCCTTTTGGTGTTAATGTACTTTGGGATGCTAAAAAATCTTTAGATTTAGCTGCCGCAACAGGTGCCACGTTTGTACGAGAAATTTTCACTGGAGTATATGCAAGTGATTTCGGTACATGGAACACTAATGTGGGTGAAACTATCAGACATCAGTATAGAATAGGTGCAGAAAATGTAAAACTATTATTTAATATAGTACCTGAAGCTGCCAGATATCTAGCCGACAGAAGTATTGAGAGTATTGCAAAGTCAACAGTATTTAATAATCGTCCTGATGCTTTATGTGTGTCTGGACTAACAGCCGGTGCTCAAACTGATTCACAGTTATTGAAAAAAGTTAAAGATATTGTTCCTGATACAGTTCTATTTGCAAATACAGGTGTACGTTTATCTAATCTGGAAGAACAATTAAGTGTTGCAGATGGTGCTGTTACAGGTACCACTTTTAAATATGATGGGAAATTTGAAAACCATGTAGATATAGTACGCGTTAAAGAATTTATGAATAAGGTTAAAGAGTTTCGTAATTCCTTATAATTTCAATCCAAAAAACAGGAGACATGGAATTGTCCCTTTGAAAAATTAAGAACCTGGTTTAGTGTAACAATACAAACTTCGTAACATAAAAATCGACAACCGAATATTCTAGAATTAAAAACTGTTCAAAATCAAAACGCAAGAATGTTGATTTAATTACATTCTTGCGTTTTCAATATTTATTATAAGTGGCTAAAATAACCCTTTTAGGACTGCCCCTTGCCTATTTTATCTTGAAAACGGTCGTTAAATAAATTTCATCTGTAACTTTTGGATTTTAATAGTCTCCACTATCGGAAATTTCAGAAATACATTTCTGAAAAGAGATTTACAATTCCTATCAGTTTAGTTAGAGTTAGAGTGTGAGTTGGAATTTTCAAAAAATAAAAGGAAGAAGGTTTATATATTGGTCACAATAAAGAATTCACATTTAACGTTAGGCAATGCAGAAGCAAGAATAAAAATGGAGGTGTTTTTAAACCTAGCTTGTCCTTATTGCGCATCCTTCTATGAACTAGTAGATGGAGCACTTCAACCATACATAAATGAGAACAAAGTTGAATTGATTGTAAAGCATTATGATAAACCACGAGAAATGCTCTTACCGGGAGCGCTAATTAACCTCAACTTAGACTATAATAATCCTGCAAAAACATTAGATAACATTAAGTCTTTATTCAAAGAACAGGAAACATGGGATAAACTTTCAAGTCATGGGATTAAAAAATATATTGAACATAGTTATGGATTGAAAGAAGAAGAGCAAAACATTGAAATTAGTCTTCAAGTCATTTCAGAAGCAATTGAACGAGGAGTTAAAATGGTTCCAACTGTATTTATTAATGATTTAGAATTCCAATACCCACGTGAAATTTTCTTAGAAGAATTAATACAAGTATTAGACCAACAGCTGTATTTCCAAACAACGACAAATAAAAATGCCTAAAGCATTCTTTGAAGCTCTAGATCTTCAAGAAGAAGTGTCGGTGGAAATGAACAGAAGAAGTTCGCAGAACATCAACTAGGTGGAGATAAAAACATATATATTATGCCTCTAAGATTTGAAGATAACTTTGTCATTAATAAAATGGAGGGAGTATCATATAACGATAAGGATATATGATACTCCAGATAGGCACTTCCTTTAGTGAAAATATGTTAAAGTATGTAGTTGCACATGAATATCACCATGCAATAAACATACTGGCAAACGGCGAGATATCTTTCTATACTGTTTTAGATAGGATTCTTTTTGAAGGAAAAGTGGATTCCTTTGCACGTATCGTCTATCCTGATTTAAGTTCTCCCTGGACAGAATCGTTATCAGAGGAATCTACAGCGATATTTTTAGAGGGGCGATTAGTATCTAAAACGAAAGGGTGAGCCATTTGCGTATAGTTTTACCAATTTTAACAGTGTTTTTAGTGGCTTTGTTAGGTGTTGGTATTTTTAATCTCCTCTCCTTTCCGATGCCATGGATGCTGGGCTCCCTATTCGGTGTCCTTTTATCCCAGTTTCTGCTCAAAGTTCCTTATCAGTGGCCAGCTTTTTTTAGAAATATCGGGCTAGCCATTGTCGGAACTTCGATTGGACAACTGTTTACTTTAGAAATTTTGTTATCGATGAAACATTCACTGGTTTTTATGCTCATTTTCAATACTTTTCTTAGCATATTTTGTTTTTTGTTAGCATATATCGTCCATCGATTTACAAATATCTCTCTGCCTACTGCAATTACAGCTAGTATTCCAGGTGGACTCTCCCAGTTAGTAGTTTTTGCGGAAGAACAAAAAAATCTGGATGTAACTGTCGTGACATTTTTTCATGTCGTCCGTGTCATTTCCGTTGTCGGATTTATTCCCTTTATTGTCTCAGTAACAAATCAGACTAACACAGTAGTAACCATTGAAACTCCTCATTATTTGTATAATCTGTTAATTATTTTTCTTGGCTTTTTAGTTATACCTTTCGGGAAGAAGTTACACCTTCCCGTACCATATTTTTTAACACCTGTTATTTTAGGGCTATTACTTAGCTTTACTCCTCTGGAACCAGTAGCAATGAATGATTTATTTTTACATATTGCTCAGGTGGCGATTGGTGCTTATATTGGATTAATGATAAAACCACAAGCAATACGTTTAAAGAATTCTATTTTAATAAGTGCCGTACTGAGTGCCTTATTACTACTGGCACTGACGTTTGGAATTGCCGAAGTTATGGTCTATTTATTTGACATGGATTTTAAAACGAGTTATTTAAGTACAGCTCCTGGTGGCATGGATCAGATGGGATTAATCGCAACTGCTGTTCATGCAGATGCTACCCAAGTAACAATATTCCAATTGTTTAGAATGCTTTTTATCTATATTGTGATTTTACCCATATTGAAATGGTGGTACATTAAGGAATAGTAAAAATTTATGGTCAACATTGAGAATATCGTATTTTAAAGAATTTTTAAACTGAAAAAGTTTCCCCTTTATCCAAGTTCAAAGTGTGATTGTTGATTGTGATAATATGGTTATTTGTCCAAACCACATCTGCTTTGTCCATCTTGTCATCATAGTAGATATTCTTCTTGAACCAAAGAGGACCATTTACTTTTCCTGAGGTAGCTGCACCACCATTTAATCTGTAGAAGTTGATTGTCGTTTTAGAGTCGGGTGATTGGGTTGTTACAATGGGTTCCGTTGCAACTGTATTCACTGCTATTCCTAAAAAAAATTGCTGTAAGGGGAAATGCAATTATGCCAGGCGGCCAACTTCTCTATCTTGCTGCCCTGCAGCTTTTGTCTCTAAATCCGGAAATACCCATAAAAATTCCAAGAACAGAGAGCAACTCGACCACCTTCTAATTGTTAAACATCTTGGAGGCTCTGTTTGATTTTGGATTTATATTGTGTACCTAAAAGTGGCACGTATGTATTCAATTATATATGTTTTTCAAAAGTTTAATTGAGTAGCTTTGAAATTAATTCTTACGTACTATCCTCACACCTGAACACAAAATTAATACTGTAAATGAATTGGACATCCTAAGGTTACGGTAACAGAAGAGTTTCAAGAGGCATATGATCGTTGAAAATCAGGAGAGATTGCTGCAGTAAAAGCAATGCAAGAAATTGGGTTCAAAAACAACTTTATATAAAATAGCCAAAGAGTATGAAGAATGGTTATATAGAGGAAATTCTTTAATAATTTGGGGACCCACGATTTAATATTTGATTTTTATATTATAAAATTCTAGTATTCTATACGGCGCCCACTCCGGGTTAAATTAATTCTGCTTATTGATTTAAGTGAAAAGGGTCCGAAGATTTTTAATCGATGTCAAAGAAAAAGCAAGAGTAGTAACTACCCTAGCTTTTTTTATAAATTAAAATGTTTTATTTTACTCAAAAGAATACTTTTTTATCTATTCATAAGTACCCGAATTTATAAGGACTTATTGGGCTGATTAGTCTATATTTACAATAAAAAAGTACTTATTTGGGCACATAACTCTCGATTGCTAACAGTGTTGTAGTATAGCTATTTCGAATATGTTCTCGCATAACAGATTCTACTAAATCAGCATTCCCAGTAAGAAATGCTTTATATATTTCCTCATGTTCAAGAATAGGTCGATTTGGGTCGTAATAAGGATTAAATTTACCACCAATTCTTCTGTATCGATTAATATGATGATCAATTTGTTCAATGAAGCGCATCATTGTTTCATTTTCACTTAACTGATGAATCAACTCATGAAATTCGGTCCCATATTTTACAATATCCATTATTCTATTTTCAGAAGCAGCTAGTTTCATTAAGTAGATTTTATCATATAACTGCTGTAGCTCCAGTTGAGTAATGCGCATACTTGCTTCACGAGCTAATGCACCTTCTAATACCTCACGTGCACAATAAATCTCTTTTGCATGCCTTAGAGTAATATCTGTTACATGTATTCTTCCATTAGACGCTTTAAACACCAATCCTTCAAGTTCCAAACGATATAAAGCCTGACGTAGCGGGGTTCGACTAACAGAAAATTGTTCAACTAACTGTTCTTCTAATAAATGTTCTAATGGCTCAAAGTACCATTCTACAATTTTTCTTCGAATTTCATGATAAACAATATCACTAGTAGATTTTCTTTTCGCTTTTTCGAACATTTAATCATTCCTTATACCGTTGTTTTTATTTCACTTATAATATAAGGAAGAAGACCCCCTTTTAAATAGGTTTCTACTTCCACACTATTATCTAATCTAATAATAACCCGTTTTTCACTATTTGTTCCATCTGCTTTTATAATATTTAATAATGTACATTGTTTAGCGTGTAATGTTGGTTGACTTAATTTCAATTGTATAGTTTCTTCACCAGTAAATACATAAGGAATTTCATCCTCAGCATAAGTAATTGGTAAAATTCCCATTCCCACTAAGTTACTTCTATGAATTCGTTCAAAACTTTCTGCCAGAACTAATCGTACTCCTAATAACTTAGTACCCTTTGCTGCCCAATCTCGAGAACTTCCTGTGCCATATTCCTTTCCAGCAACAATAAAGAGACCAATTTGAAGCTGCTTGTATTTTTCAGTTGCTTCATATATTGACATTACTTCTTGCGTGGGGAGAAATTTTGTATAGCCACCTTCTACATTGTCCAATAGTTTATTACGAATTCTAATATTGGCAAATGTTCCTCTTACCATTAGTTCATGATTACCTCTACGAGCACCATACGAATTGAATTCATTAGATGGAATTTCGCGTTCCAATAGATAATGTCCCGCGGGGCTTTTTCGTTGAATGTTTCCAGCTGGAGAAATATGATCTGTTGTAATTGAATCGCCCAAAACTAATAAAGGGTATAAATTATTTAAATATCCTTCTTCATGACTACGGTTTTGTAAATCTAGAAATGGTGATTTTTGTATATATGTTGATTGTATATCCCAAGAGAAAGTATCACCTTCTGGATACTCAATTTCTTCCCATTTTTCATGTGAGTGTACTGTTCTATATTGCTCTTTGTAACTCAATAAATTTACAACTTCTGTTTGGCATTTTTCTATTTCTTCACTCGATGGCCAAAGGTCTTTAAAATACACTTTATTCCCCTTACTATCTGTTCCAATCGCTTCTTTACAAATATCAATATTTGTAGTCCCAGCAAGAGCATAAAGGACAACTAGTGGAGGTGAAGCTAAATAATTTGCTTTAATCGATGGATGAATACGACCTTCAAAATTTCTATTTCCACTTAAAACTGAACTAACAACTAAATTATTCATATGAATGTCTTTCTCATATTTTTCATTGAGTGGACCACTATTTCCACAACAAGCGCCACAACCAAAACCATCAATGTAAAATCCAAGTTTCTCTAGGCAATCTAAAAGACCTAATTTTTTCAAGTAATGTTCAACCATCTTTGAACCTGGTGTCAAAGAAGTTTTTACATAAGAAGGAATCTTTAATCCTAAACTATTTGCTCTCTTAGCAACAAGCCCTGCGGCAATCATAACAGAAGGATTAGATGTATTCGTACAACTCGTAATGGCCGCAAGAACAACATCACCATGTTTTAAATATTCACCTTGATTTTTTATTTCTAGTTCTGTTAATGAATAACCTCTATCTTCAATAGAAGCTTTTAAACTTCTTTGGAAAGAATGTTTCATTTCTGTCAATGGCACTCGATCTTGCGGACGCTTTGGCCCCGCTAAACTTGGCTCAATTGTAGTTAAATCAAGAACTATTTTACTTGTGTATATAGGATCCTCTTCACCATCTTCTCTGTATAACCCCTGCGCTTTATGGTAATGACTCGCTAAAATAGCGGCCTCTGTCCTACCAGTTTGTAGTAAGTATTGTTCAGTAATATAGTCAAATGGGAAAAATGATAATGTTGCACCATACTCTGGTGCCATATTTGCAATTGTAGCACGGTCTGCTAATGAAAGATGAGATAGTCCATCGCCGAAATACTCTACAAATTTTCCTACTACCCCTGTTTTCCTAAGCATTTCTGTAATAGTTAAGGCTAAATCTGTTGCAGTTACTCCTTCTGCCAATGCACCAGTAATTTTAATACCAATTACTTCAGGATTTAACAAATACAGAGGTAAGCCTAACATAGCAGCTTCTGCTTCAATACCTCCAACTCCCCATCCAACAATACCTAAACCATTAATCATTGTTGTATGTGAATCCGTACCAACTAATGTATCTGGATATAAAAGATTCTCTTTTTGTAGAACACTCGATGCTAAATATTCCAAATTTACCTGATGAACAATTCCAGAACCAGGTGGCACAACATAAAAATTTTCAAATGCTTGTTGTGCCCATCTAACAAAGCTGTAACGTTCTTGATTTCGTTTGTATTCAATGTCTAAATTTTTGTGGAGTGCATCTGAATTACTTGAGCTCTCCACAATTAATGAATGATCAATTACTAAATCCACACGTACTTTTGGATTTATCTTTTTGGGATCGTCTCCCAACTCTTTCATTTTAGATCGGAGCGCTGCTAAATCTACAATCGCCGGGATGCCAGTATAATCTTGGAAAATAACACGCCCCGGAACAAATGGAATTTCAACTTCTCCACCATTATTCGTCTCCCAGTTGATAAGTTGCTCTATATGCTCTATTGTCACATTAACCTCATCATAATTACGTAGAGCACCTTCTAATAATAAGCGAATCGAATATGGTAATTTCACACTATCTTTAAATCTTTTAATATCGTAATAGCTATAAAATTGGTTATTAATATTTAAAGAAGAAAGCTCTTTATACTTCTGATTATCTAGCAATTCGTCACCTACTTATCCTTTTTGAGATTCTAATACCGTTTTTGCAATCGTATTATCTAAATCTTCATAAGCATAATATTCAATTGTTTGATACAAGTCCTCACGCGTTTGCATGTTTTTAACTTGGTCTACTTGTGTACCTTTGTTATATATATCTTTAAATAGTTCTTCCACCGCATAAGCAGCCACACGTAAAGAAGATACAGGATATATAATTAATTTATATCCCCATTCTTCAAATTGTTTAGCTGAATAATATGGTGTCTTCCCAAATTCAGTCATATTTGCTAATAAGGGTATGCTAATTTCCTTTGAAAACTGAATAAAATCTTCTTTCGTCCTCAGAGCTTCTGGAAAAATAATATCTGCCCCAGCTTTTTCATACGCCTTAGCTCGTTTGATTGCCTGTTCCATCCCCTCTACTGAAAAAGCATCAGTTCGAGCAACAATCACCATATCTTTACTTGCTTGTCGACATGCTTGAATTTTTTGGACCATTTCTTCTTCACTTATGAGAATTTTACCATTTAAATGCCCACATTTTTTAGGTAAATCTTGATCTTCAATTTGAACAGCAGCTGCCCCAGATTCTTCTAGCTCCCGAATTGTTCGAATAACATTAAGTATGCTACCGAAACCAGTGTCTATGTCCACTAAAATTGGTATATTCGTTGCTCGATATAGTTCTTTTGTTTTTTCTGCCAATTCACTTAACGTCACTAAGCCTACGTCTGGAATTCCTTTACTTGCAGAAAACGCTCCTCCTGATAAATATAAAACTTCAAACCCTGTTTTTTTAGCTAAAATAGCACTTAGACCATCATGGGCACCAGGAACTTTTATTACTCCTGGATTATTTAATATTTCTCTAAATCGACTGCTTGGACTTTGATCTCTATTCTGTAATAACCAACTCATAGAGTTACCTCCTGTTGAAGTAATAATGCATTAAAAACCTCATGTAATGAAGATTGATTCTGAAAATTTAAGACAAAATCAACCACTCTTTTTTGTTGAGTTTCTGTCAATTTCCCTTGTGTAATACGGTTAAATTTTTCAATGATTTGTTCATTACTCATTGGGTTACTAGAATGGCCTAAAGGTTTAGATACCATTTCACTCACAACTAAACCATTTTTAAATTGAATCGTAATTTTATTAGGATTACCGGCTGGATACCCATTTTCCATTTCTTCTGTAACACGGACGGTTACAATGTTTTTGATTCGCTCTAAAGTTTGTTCATTTTTTAAGCGTTCATCACTAAATGTATTTAAATCAATTTTTCCATCTTCTAATGCCACAACAACAATATACGGTAAAGAATGATCCGCAGTTTCACGGGTTTTAGGATTCCACTTTTGTGTGTCTTTTGCTAACACATCATAAGCTAGTTGAAACGTTTCTATTTCTATTTTTTCAATATCATTTAAGGAAGACACATGCTCTCGAATTTTCAATGTGGCTTCAATAGCACTTTGTGTCATATATTCTACAGCCCAATTTTTTATATATGTTCGTGTAATAGCATTGGGTGAATCAATGCTATTAATCATATCAGCTACTTCTTCAATTGATAGTTTACTATTTAACAATAAAGCATTCATCCCCATTGAACCTTGTAATGCCTCAAAAGGACCAGACATTCCTGATTTAGCAAGTTTAACTGCGAAAACTGCATTTTTAGCTGCATTAGCTGCCGCTATCCCTTTCCATTCACTAATTTCTCCATTACGAGTTTGGCGCATTGCTGCATGCGGAACAATCGCTAGCGCTATTGCATTAACCGTTTCTCGCTCTGTTAATTCTAATAAGTGACTTGCCCCAACAACTGTTGCAAGTGTAATATAATTAACGTGATCCCACCCGTTTTTCTTTAAGCTAGCGGCATCACAAAATAGCACACCTATTTCATAACTAATTGCAATCGATGTGGTAAGCTTTTCAATAGAGATGTCATATTGTTCACTCAATGCCAGTAAAGGTGCAATAACATCGGATGGATGTAATGGTTCGATCGATAAATATGTATCATTAAAATCTAAGTAACGAATTGCGCCACCATTTGCTAATGTTGCATATTCCGAAATTACTTTTTGATTTGTACCAATTACCGTTGCGCCATTTGGATCTGGATATTGGAGAGAAAACTTACGAGCTACACTCGATGCATGGCTATCGTATCCGGCTACTAAACAACCTAGTGTATCTAGTATGCGCCGATTTACTTCTAAAATAACGTTCGGATGTAAAGACGAATAACTTATTCTTCTAGAAAAGTTAGCTAAGCTTTGAGAAATTATATCCATTCTTACAATACCTCCATATACGTAGATTTTGTGATAAAAATATTCCCCTTCATAATGCGTCTTGCTGTACGTTCTAATCCAACTGCTGTTACATCTGTATAAGCTTCATTTAATTTAACTCTAACTTCTACGATACCGTCTGCATGGGCAACTCGTACTTTTTCTGCAGATGATGGTAAACTACAAAATTTATTTGGAATAGTACCACTTAATAACGCAGCAGCAGCTATGTTATATAAACCTGAACCTGCAAATGTTTTGTGTACATTACCCATAGATAACATTGTTGCAAAAATGTCATACTGTTCTTTTTTTATTTCTATGCCAGATGTTGTAACATAATCATGTGGCGACGCTACTAAAGCAACTTTAGGTACCGCTGGATATTTTTTTGCTTCATTAATCGAAACTTCCATTCCGGCAATTACAGCTGCTTCGCATCTACGATCATTTAATTCTGCCAACACATCAGTCTGGTTCTCTAACTGCTGTTTTAATTGCTTCCCTTCAAATCCGAAATCTTTAAATGCTAAGTATAGAAATGGATTAACAATATCAACAAATGAAGCTGGAATATCCATCGCAAGAGTTGGGCCTAATGGTAAAGTTTTACCTGTTTTCCCTCCACCTGGTTGCAAAATATCGACAATATATTTTGCACCTTTTGTTACAATTCCAGGCATATGAAAATCACCAACTACTTTTGCCTGTCCTTCAGTTACTGGTACGGTGATTTCAATGATCTTAGAGATGTTAGTATTAAATGCATAAACTGTAACACTATTCGCTCCGTATGGTACGTCTACCAACCCTTCATCTACTGCAAAAGCACCTACCGCTGCCATTAAATTTCCACATGTCCCCTTTATATCTGCAATGCGCTGACTAATGCCCATTTGATAAAAAGAATAATCCACATTGGCATCTGAATGAGTAGGTGGCCCTATTACAACAATTTTACTTGTGTGAGAAGTACCACTGCCTAGACCATTTACTTGTGAACTATTATAAGAATCAATTGCATGATAAAAGATATGCTTCATTTCACTTTGTTCTTTTGGCAGGTCATGTTGATGAAAAAAAACCCCTCTACTTGTACCGCCTCTATATACAATTGCTGGTACTGAAAACTGACTCATAGATTCCACCTCTTTAATATTATCCTTCTTCGTTAACTATTAATTTTTTACCTTTCATTTTTAGTACAAATGGTACAATGATCCATAAAGCT
The DNA here is from genome assembly GCF_029533155.1 of Psychrobacillus antarcticus. GTDB lineage: Bacteria > Bacillota > Bacilli > Bacillales_A > Planococcaceae > Psychrobacillus > Psychrobacillus antarcticus. The sequence continues at coordinate 115,324 of NZ_JAIZDB010000005.1, forward strand.
GCAAGAATTAAGAATGCTGCAGACATTGGCTCTTTAAAAAAATATGAATAATTACCATTAGAAATGGTTAGTGCTCTGCGCATATTGTATTCCAGCATAGTCCCTAGTACTAAAGCCAAGACAAATGGTGCCACTGGAAAATCAAATCTCGTGAAAATATAACCTAGAATACCGCATATTATTAACAACATTAGATCAAATAATGTTAGGCGCACAGCATAAACTCCAAATACAGAAATTGCTATGATTAAGGGTAATAAATATTTTGGCGGCGTTTCTACAACTTTCGCAAACACTTTAACCAATGGCATATTTAAGATTAACAACATAACATTTCCGACAAACATACTAGCAATTAGTCCCCAAGCTACTTCTGGATTTTTTTCAAATAGTAAAGGACCTGGTTGAACGTTATACATAATTAGAGCACCCATTAATATCGCTGTTGTTCCTGAACCTGGAATTCCCAATGTTAGTAACGGAATCATGGCACCACCAGCAGCTGCATTATTTGCTGATTCTGGTCCGGCAACTCCTTGAATCATCCCAGTACCAAATTTTTCAGGTGTTTTACTTACTTTTTTCTCTAAACTATATGAAAAGAAAGCGGCTATAGATGCACCCGCACCTGGTAAAACGCCTACTAAAAAGCCTATAAAGGAACCTCGAAAAATCGCTGGGATACTATCTTTAAATTCTTTCCTATTAGGTAGTATTGAGTTAACTTTCACAGCTTTGCCATGAATATAATCACGTTCTATAATAGACTTAAATACTTCTCCTAGCGCAAATAAACCAACAGCAACAGTTAAAAATTCTATACCTTCATAGAGACTTGGTTGATTAAATGTAAAACGTGCAATACCTGATACAGAATCAATTCCAATTGTACCAACTAGTAAACCTAAAACCATCATTAATAAGGCTTTTGTCATTGATTTACCTGCTAATCCACTCACTGCACATAACCCTAGAATCATAAGTGATGTATAATCTGCCGGTCCAAAATTGATTGCTAATTTCGATAGAGGTCGTGCTAATAATATTAATCCAAGAAGAGAGACAATTCCTGCCACAAATGAACCAATTGCAGCAATGGATAAAGCAGCACCTGCACGCCCCTTTTTAGCCATTTGATACCCATCTAATGTTGTTACAACCGAAGCTGCTTCACCTGGTGTATTTAATAAGATTGACGTAGTTGAACCACCATACATTGCCCCATAATAAACCCCAGCAAGCATAATAATTGCACTAGTCGCGGCTTCTGTTGGGCTTAGGGAAGATGTAATCGATGTTGTAATAGGTATTAATAACGCGACACCACTTACGGGGCCAATACCTGGTAATACGCCTACGGCTGTCCCAATTAATACACCAAAAAATGCAAAAGCAAGATTATGCCATAGGAAGGCTGTTTCGAATCCAAGCCCTAACCACTCTAAAACGTCCATTTAAATCACCTCTCTAATTTAGGAAGTCTAACCATACCGGGGATTTAGGTAAAGTTCCATTAAGTAATTTCACAAAAATGTAATACACGGAAATAGAAATAATTAGCGCGATTAAAACAGATATCCAAGTTTTTCCACGCTGAATTGTTTGAAAGCCAATTAAAAGAAATAAGAAAGTAGTAATAACATAACCTAAGGGACGTAAGAGTAAGCAATATGCAAATGTTGCAACTAAAATAATAAAAAACTTTTTATAGTCGAAATCAACTTTCTCTGCCTTATTTTCTTTTTCATACCGAAATGTCTCTATAAAAAGTTTAATACTTAAAATAATAGTTAAAACTCCTAACATTGTCGGAAATACATTAGAGCCTACTTGACTACCATATGATGTACTAACATAACTCCTACTACCTACTATAAATGCTAAGCCTATCACCAAAAATACGCATGCGAATCCCCGATCAGTTGTAGCTTTCATAAGTAGCCTCCTTTACATTACAGTTAGATATATAAGAGAGAATACATTTAATTCTCCCTTATATATCTGTAAATTATTTCGCCATACCCATCTCTTTTAAAATTTTAAGTACTACTTTATCTTGTTCCTGTAAATAAGCAGTAAAATCATCGCTCTTTTTAAAGCCATTTCCCCAACTATTTTTCTCAAGTTCAGATTGCCATTCAGGTGTTTCAACCATTTGCTCTATATGATCTTCCCAATATTTTACCGCTTCATCAGAAATATCTTTTACTGCAAATAATCCACGCCAATTTGTAAATTCTGCATCATAACCTGATTCTTTGAAAGTTAGAACTTCGCTAAAAATACCATCTAAACGTTCTGGAGAAGAAACCCCTAATATCCTTACCTCACCCGCTTCTAAATATTGACCGACTTCTGAGATTCCTGTAGTTAATGCATCTGAGTGACCACCTAATAGCGCAACCATCGCATCACCACCAGCATCATATGAAATATACTTAATTGCTTTTGGATCTGTACCAACTTCAATTGCTGGCATCATGGCAATAATGTGATCCATCGATCCAGCACCGGAACCACCTGCAAATGTAATCGATGATGTATCTGCATTAATCGCTGTATATAATTCTTCTAGTGTTTGGTAAGGAGAATCCGCTTTTACAACAATTGCACCATAATCTGTCGTCAACTGTGCAATCGGTTTCATGTCTGCATATGAATAAGGACTTGCTGCTTCATTTCGAAGATAGTTGATTACAATTGGTGCAGAAGGTAATAATAGCTTCCCCTCATTAGTTGGATCATTTGTAATAAATTGTGATAAACCTGTAGTTTGCCCACCTCCAGGTACATTTTCTACTGAAAATGGTTGTGCCACTAATTTTGTTTGTTCCATTACCTTTGTTACTGCACGAGCTGTAGTATCTAAACCTCCACCTGCACCACCTGGAGCATAAATCACAACCGGTTTTTCAGGTTCATACCCAACGTCCTCATTCTTGTCCGTAGCTACAGCAGTTTCTGACTCATTGCTTATCGCACCTTCATTTGAATCACTACATGCAATTAATAACACCGATAGTACTGACAACATCAAAAATAATAACCATTTACTTTTCATCCATATTCCCCCTGACAATGTTTAAAGTGGCATTTAGCCTCTTTTGTATAATTGTATACGTTTTCACTCATTTGTCAAAATATTTTTAAAATTCAAAAAACATTTATTCTGATATAGTAAATTACATACTTACTGTGAACATATCTAACATCATGGTACCAAAAACTTCCTTAGTCTAGCTTTATTGAATAAGTGACTAGTAAAGCAATTGGCAACCCTTTGATATTGCAAATTATTAACTGGATACAGTAGTTGGAAGTAAAGTCATCGTAAGTACAACACTTTAACTCCTCGTTTTGGTATTAAGTGGAATAAATGTGATCTTACATGTGGTTAATGGTCTACAAGTTGAGGATTATGTGTAATTTGTATAATTTAAATGTTTATTTTTGGTCACTGGTGACCCACTTTCACGGATGGCAGAAGAGAAACTCAACCGAAAATGGGAGCTTGAAGGAATTGATGTGCTTTGCAAATTTAGAAAGTAGATCTACGTTTTCTTAGGAAATAAAAAGTACTTTCTTAGAAAAAAATCTATAATCTATATTTCTAAGAGTATTTTACTGACTAAAGTATCTAATTATATGAGGAGACACCGATACGTCTACAAAACTACCAGTAAAAATAGTTTGATATTGAATTCAGTAACTCTTGGCCAATCGGTCTTTTCGCAGCTTTTTACTGCGGGGCATCGAAAAGGTCCACACAGAATTTGGGATTGTGGCACATTAGTCCGCAACCTACTGAAAGTATCAGGCATTCTTCAACTACTTTCGGGAAAAATTCGTAAAAACATAAAAACAGGTGGAGACTTATTAGATAGCCCCTTTTTTCTAATATATTTTCTTAATTGAGTTAATTTCAAGCTTAGAGACGCAAGGGCTCAGAATTATGAAATTAACTCAATTACTTAGATAACATATCATCCAGATATTTTTTTGCTTCCTCTACTTTTCCAGAGACTTTTTCTGACCGTTTGATATCAAATTCTAATTTTTCGATAGATTTTGTTAAAACTTCCAGTTCTTTCTCGCTTTGCACCACAACCACTCCGTCTGCATCTCCAACAATTATGTCTCCTGGATTCACGTTAGTTCCGCCACATGAAATCGGTACATTAACCTCTCCCCATCCAGCTTTTCCTGAAGCAGCAACAGTTGTCCCTTTACAGAAAACAGGGAAATTCAATTCTTTTATTCCTACAATGTCGCGGACTGCACCGTCAGTTACAATCCCTTGGATTCCTAAAGTTTGTGCTAAACCAACGATGAAATCTCCAGCAATCGCTCTGTAGGTGTCCCCTTTTGCATCAATCACCAAAATATCTCCTGGCTTTGCTTCTCTGATTGCTCTCAGTACAGTCAAATTATCTCCAACCGGCATTTTGACTGTAAATGCTCTCCCAGCAATTTTATATTCCTCTTTTAGTGGCTTAATAAATGCATCCATGTTGTTAAGGCCTTGATTACAGTCAGAAATACAAGTTGTAGGGATTTCAATAAATTTGTTCATGATGATCCTCCTCGGTTATCTATTATTATTAGTTCAAAGGGTTTATTCGGACAGGAATTACTCGATACATTTAACCAAGCAAAAAATAATGTCGGTTGGACCAAATACAAAGCGGTACAGACAAATAAACCTTGATAGAAGAAATGAAACCAGCTTAAAATACATTAAGCTGGTTATGTTCTGCTGTCGAAACACTTCAACTCAGGAAATACATTCAGTCAGTCTAGATTTTGAATTAAAACCAGTAATTGAGTAGACATTTCATTAATAGTTTCTGTAGTGTTATTGATTTCTTCCGTAACAGATGCTTGTGTTTGTATTTTATTACTCATTGTATCAATACTAGATACAATCTTTAACACAGACTGATTAATATCCTCCAATATTTGTTCAATTTGTTCGACAGCTTGAGCCGTATTCATGGACAACTTTTGGACTTCTCCAGCAACCACTGCGAAACCTTTCCATGTTCGCTAGCACGAGCAGCCTCGATCGAAGCATTTAATCCAAGTAAATTAGTTTGACTAGAGATTTGTTTAATTAGTTCGGTTACCGCTCGCTTTAGTTGATTGTTCTTCTCGGTAAAGTCTATGTATCCTGAATAGTTATATTGAAAAAAAGGCTCTACAATAAATGTTGGGGTCTACAAAAAATTTAGTGCATAAAAAAATGCACGACATCTTCCAAATCTTTTATACTTGAATTGTCGAGAAACAAGTAGAGATTGGAGATGTGTGCAATTGAATTTTAACATGTTTTTACCAGGATTAGAAGAAGTTCAAGTTACTAAAATGGAACAAGTGGAAGATCGAATTTGTATCCATGTGGAGATGCCCATTTCTTCTCAAGCCTGTCCTACTTGTAAGAGCAGAACAAGAAAAGTTCATGACTATAGAATACAAAAAATCAAGCATTTAAAGGTGTTTGAAAGACTTACCATTATTTTTTATCGCAAACGCAGATATGTGTGTCAGTGTGGGAAGAAATTTGCGGAAAAGAATACTTTTATTCAGCGGTACCAACGCTTTTCAATCGAATGGAATCAAGCGGTAAATGTACGGAGCATAAAGGGAAAAA
>NZ_JAIZDB010000050.1 GCF_029533155.1 Psychrobacillus antarcticus
AAATAGAAGGAAGAAAAGAAGAGTACATTTACCTTTGCACTTACCGTTTGAATAGGTGGAACAATTATATGAAGAGTGAGTTTCACGTTGAAGATGCAGAAGAAGTTAAACCAATTCATATAAAAAAATATATTCAGTTATGTCAGCATATGGCAGTTGAAAAAAATATTACAATCAACGGTAGTTTAGCAACACTTAGAGTATTTTTTAAATACTTGGTAACAGAAGAGTATTTAGATGAGTTTGAAAATCCTATTAGAAAGATTAAAAATCTAAGAGAAGAAAAGCGAGTAATCATTACTTTCAATGATGATGAGGTTAAGCGAATTATAGGAGATGTTAAGGACAAAACGTATTCGAATATTAGAGACAAACTAATTCTTATTATACTTTTTGATACAGGAATTAGGGTTAGTGAACTATGTAATATAAAAGTCTCAGATGTTTCCATACGACACATTTTAATTCATGGCAAAGGTTCAAAACAAAGGCTAGTTTATATTAGCAAGATTATGCGGAAATACATGAGGAAATATGAGGCAATGAAAAGTGAACGGTTTAAAAATAGGCATAAAGATGATATAGCTGAAAATTATTTTTTAGATCAATGTGCAGAACAGTTATCACGTTCAAGGATAAATAAAATTCTAAAAGAACATTGTAATAATGTTGGAGTAAGGAAGGGGGTTCGTTGTTCACCACATGATTGCAGACATTACTTTGCACAGAAACAATTAAGGAATGGATTAGATGTTTACAGCTTGAGTAGGTTGTTAGGTCATTTTGATACTCAAATAACAGCAAATTATTTAAGAGGATTAGATCAAGAAACAATTTTAAACATGGGTAGGATCAAATCACCATTAAACAAATTAAAGATATAAAAAAATGAGAATCTAGTTGCAGAAAGATTAAAGGAGAACTGAAAATGTTGAGAAATTATAGGTTTGAGGATGTACAGAACAAAAATTTATATATTGGTGTTGAATGTCACTATATAAAGCTTACCGATGGAAAACAGGCATATTGGGATTCAAAGCAGTCTGATAAAAAAGATGATTCGATTTATATTGAGATTGGAAAAGACGGTGGTCAAGAAATTTTATCAAATATTACATTAGGGGTCGATGAGGCAGAAAAGTTCGCATTGGATTTATTAAACTTATGTCATTTAATAAGGTTTTAATCTGTGGTAAGTGATAACTATTATTAAAAATATGCAGGGAAAGAGTGCGTGGAAATAAAAAAAGAGAGTAACGATTCGCAGTCGTTACCCTCCAAACTCAATTAGCAATACGACAAATACAACTTTATATGAGTTCAATTGCCTTTATTTTACTTGAAAAATAGATAAAATGCAAAGGTCTGATTTCCTATTGTCTTTTTTAGGACTACTCTTTCGAGGTTGCCCAATAACTCGAATCAAAATAAAAATGGTCAGGTTATGACTTAGCCACTGCATAAATTAAGTCTAGGATACAACTAATAGCTTCCTTGTTTGCTATTGTATCTGAATGGTGTTAGCGACCATTAACGGCTAGGAGTGGAAGATCTGAATAGTTACGGCTATTGCAGAATACATCATACATTAAAGAAGTTTCAGAGTTCCTCGTAAAAAATAGGATATGAATTAGCGGCAATTTTAATTGATTGTAAGGACTTTAAGAACTATCGGGGGCAGAAGTAGGTAGTAGATGTATTGTTCGAGAGAACGCATTAAACAAGGGCATACATATACGGATACCTCAAATGACGGATTCATGTAATAAAATAACATATGCAAATGTCTTGTCTTATTCCTAATATCAATTTTTTATTGAGTTAGAGAATAAGGCAAACATTTTCTGCACCAAGCCGTTGTCCTCAATTCTGGCTTCATGGTGGTAAACGATAGCAACGATGTCAATAAATTTATTGTATATATAGAATTTAAAGAATATTATAAAAGAGTTTGAAGTGTTAAAATTGAATCTTAAGATGTTTGGAATAGAGAAAGATGAAAGTAGGGAATATTAAATGAACAAGGAAGTTAATTACGAGAAAAAGTTAGTACTATTTTTAGATGTACTTGGTTTTAGCAATTTGGTTCGTGAAAGTATGGATGATAATCAAAAGTTTAAAATGATTTTAGAATTTTTAAGTGATTTACAAACTTATATCAAAGAACAACAAGAATTTGAGATAAAGCATGAAGAGTTTCAAAGAATTATAAAAAAAGTAATTGGCAAAAATAGTGAACAACAATATGAAAATCCAAGTAAGTTTGAATATACAATGTTCTCTGATAGTCTGGTGATTAGTTTAAGTTTTAAATCTTTTGAGTCGTTGAAGGGGTTAATTACTCGAATGGGAATACTGCAAGCTAAATATATGAGTAAAGGTATGTTATTGAGAGGTGGTATTACATTCGGTGAACTACACCATGAAGGATCTATATGTTTTGGTCCTGCATTTTTAAGGGCATATGAATTAGAATGTAATATTGCTAAATATCCACGTATATTGATTGATAGAGGGATTCTAGAAGGTGAAATGATTCCTAATGATTGGGATAGTAATACATCGGAGAATTACTATTATATAACCCAACCATGGATAAAATCGTCAACAAATCCATTAGCACTTTATGATGAAGAAATAGAATACTATTATGTGAATCCATTCTTAACTACAAACTCACATAAATATTTTGAACCTATAAAAGACATTTTAACTAATCAACTTAAAAAATTTAATTCAAATTGTGAAGAGGATAAGAAAAAGATATCTAAGTGGGAATGGCTACTTGAGGATATAAAAAAGAATCCTAAAGTAGTAAGTGGTCTAATAAATGAAATCATAAGATAAAATAATCATAATAGAATCAAAAGTAATTGAAAATATTTATTAAATAATATAATTAAGATTCATTAACACATTCATTTCTGTAAATAGAATTGAATGTTTTTTTTATTTTTAATGTCCTATAACCTATTTGTAATGTAAGTACCTAAGTATAATAGTGGTTTTATTAAAATCACTGTTAATAATTAGGGAGGCATGAGAATGTTAATTAAACCAGTAAATAAAGAAATAACAGTAGTAGATTCTATTATGGGAAGTGGTAAAACGAGTTGGGCTTTTCAATACATTGATTCAGCACCAAGAAATACAAAGTTCATTTTTATCACACCGTATTTAGATGAAATAGAAAGGATATTAAATAGTACTTCAAAACAATTCGTACAACCAGAAAGTCAAGGTAAGTACACAAAGTTAGATTCGTTTAAAAAGGAAGTTGCAAATGGAAATAATATTGCTGCTACACATAGATTATTTCAAATGTGTGATGCAGAACTGATCCAACTAATTGCAGCAGAAAACTACGTTCTAATCTTAGATGAAGTTATGAACGTTATTGATGAAGTGAAGATTACTAAAGATGACATACAAATTTTAAAACGTGCAAAGAATGATGAAGATAATCCAATTATTGAAGTTGATGAAAAAGGCTTTGTCACATGGAAAGAGGACAAATACGATATGGGTAGTTTTAGTACAGTTCGTAATTTAGCAAACGCAGGCAATTTGATGTTGTACAAAGACATTGCAATGTATTGGCTATTTCCAGTCGAAGTATTTAAAAGTTTTGAAAAGGTATTTATTTTGACTTACATGTTTAAGGGACAGATTCAATGCTATTATTACGATTTGTTTAAGGTAAAATATGAATTTAAAGCCGTCGGTCATAGTGAACACCTAGGCTATCATCTAATATCGTATAAAAATAATTACCAAGAGGAACGAAAAGAGTTGAAGCAGTTAATCAATATTTTCTATTCATCAAGACGTGATAGACGCGATATGAACAAAGTGGGAGAAAAGAGTACTTCATTTAGTAAAAACCATTTGAACAATTCACTAAAGGATAAGTACTATATGAAGCTGATTAAGGATAATATGTATAACTTTTATCGTCATAAGGCGAGTTGTTCTACTAATAATATGATATGGACGACCTTTAAGGACCAAAGGAAAAAATTTCAACGTAAAGAAATCCTAAACCGTTTTGTGCCTATCAATGCTAGGGCAACAAATGAGTATGCTAATGCGACTACTTGTATATATTTGGGGAACCGTTATATGAATCCAATTATTAAACAATTCTTTCATAGTAATGGAGTAAAAGTAGATGAGGAACTGTTCGCTATATCTGAGTTACTGCAATGGCTGTTCCGCAGTAATATAAGAAAAGGTGGAAGTATTAAAGTATATATACCGTCAAGTAGAATGAGGAATCTACTAGAAAAATATCTTGATAATGAACTTTGATTTGCATTATATAGGTGGCAAAGAGGTGCTGTAAACGGCGTTATATCAACGTTTGTGAGTGTGTTTCCTTAAAGATAAGTAATAGAAAAGAAATGAAAAGTATCAGCTAACATATTTCAAGGGACATAAATGCCCCTATCCATATGATTAGCAACACTATTTAAAATAGATACTGTTTACAAGATTGAGGGAGGGTACGACCTCATATGAAGCGTAGCGAAGTATAAATGGTAGGGTTAACAAATTGGCAAGAAGAAGTATAAGTAGAGATCAAGGTGAGAAAGCACTAATGTTCTTTTCTAGAACTTTATCATAGTATCTTAGATTTTCCCTAAAAAATGTATAAGTAGAAGTGGAGTGATACAAATGAGTTATAATAATGTGAAATTAACTGATAGGGATGTTTATAAAATTCTATACTTAAACAAGGTGGAAGGATTACAACCATTTCAGCTAGAAACGAAATTCCCTGTCACTAGGACAACCATTAAAAACATTGTGAATGGTAAGAGTAGAAAAGATTGCTACATTGTTTTTATGGAATACAAAGATAGTCACCGTAACGAGTTTATGAAACTGGTTGAATAGTGTGAGACAAAATTAACTGCCTCTCAGATTTATTTCTAAGGGGTATTTATTTTATATCAATGCACAATGAAGATTTTGATGTGAACCCTTGTGAACCCTATCTTTCTTGAGTTTGAAGGGTGTGCTATATTGGGCAAATATCAATTGTTTACCAGTTTTACACAACCATTCTCAAAACTATTCTTTGCACAATATGGTAGCCATTACCTAGTAACCCCTTTAGCTTTAGCGTAAAAAATGAAACGTGGAACACCTGTCATTTTAGCAATCTCATTTACACTTAATTCGATATACTCTTTGGATTTGATAGAAGGATGGTGGTGTTGTTCTTAAACAAAACGTACATATTTGGCTTTGTTCAATACATAATAAAAAGTATTTGCAATAAAAAAGGCTAACACTGATTAAAGTGTAGCCTCATATTCTTTCACTTTTTTATAGAAAGTTGCTTTCTTCATATCAATAGCGTTCATAAATGCTACAGCTGTGATTTGTCCATTTTTCCATTCCTTGTGCAGTTTGTTCCACTCTTTAGGTAACTCTATAATTGGTCGTCCTAAATACTTTCCTTTAGCTTTAGCAACAGCGATTCCCTCCGCTTGACGTTGTTTAATGTTCTCACGTTCCTGTTCAGCCATTGAAGTATAAACCTCTATAATAATATTGTTAATCATATCTATAACCCAATCTTGGCCAGTTGGAACGTCTTGCATAGTAGTAGGTAAGTCAATTATTTTTACTCTAATACCGTCAGTTTTAAACTGTTCTAAATAGAATTTTATTTGTTGTTTGTTACGTCCTAAACGGTCAATTGATTTAATGAAAAGAGTGTCACCAGTTCGCATTGCTTTAAGAAGGTTCTGAAACCCCTCACGTTCCATATCTTTACCACTAGCCTTATCGCTGTAAATATATTTCTCGTCCGTTACATAGCCTTTTAAAGCTTCATACTGTCTATCTAAGTTTTGTTCCTTTGAGGAAACACGCATATAAGCAAAGTTGATTCCTGTCATTATTAAAACACCTTTTCTATTAGTTGTATTATTCGTTCCAGTCGTTCATTTCTTGTTCAGCTTCATTCATTGTATTAGCCATGTAAATACCTTCTGAATTAAGTTCTTTTTCGTCTTGATCTTTAATATCAATAACGCAAAATTTTAGTCTAGGAACTTCTTTATGTGACCAGTCGGAAAGGACTTCTTCACCGATTTGTTCAATACTTTCATATAGATGATCAAAAAATAAGTACATTGGTTTAACAGTTTTCATTGTTGTATTCCTCGTTTCCTTTAGTTGTTATTAACTCGATAAACTTAATATACACTAACAGTCTATCTAGGTCAATTACTTTATAGGCGTTCATCAAGGTTTACTTAGATACCTAGATAGACGTTATTTTGACTGTTTATTGACCGTCCTTACTGGTGTACCTTTATAGACGTAATATTATTACGAAATCAAGATGCGATACCATTTGGAAAGGTAAATAAAGAGGTACAAACAGTAGCTTCCCTACTATTAAATTATGACGTTATTATTTTTTGACTTTTATTCAGATAGTTAGTAAATTTAAAATAAGTGAGTTAAAAGAAGGAGAGTGTAGGATTGAGTTACTATTATGAACGAACAGTGGATTTTGAGAATTTAAGCTATGAAAAAACTGTTTATTTTTTTCAAAAAGTGACTAAATGTTATTTAGAACAAGTATTTACTTTATCCAACTCTAACCCTAATGTAACAAATATGAATCGAAAAAATATAGATAAAATTATTGCACTTTCGAGAATGCTAAATAAAAACTATGAAATGTTTAAATTAGATGCAGAATCTGACACAGGTTTCTTATTACAATCTTGGATTTCAATAGGTGCAGTATTAGAGGGATGTTTACAGTCCTTCTTGAAAATATATTATTATTCGTATGATAATCAACCTGTAAGGAATACGAAAGGTAAAAAAATTAAAATTGAAGAATTGAAATCCTATCAATTGGTTGAATACTTTTTTAGTGGCGATGGAATTATTCAAAACGGTGAGTTTGATAAAAATAATATTGATAATATACGAGTCCAAAGAAATCTAGTACATTTTTTTGTAGGAGAAACAATAGCCACTTGGGACAATTTAAATGTGAGTATAAAAATGGTTATTGAAATATTATTAGATTTAATTTCTCGACTTCCAGAATTAGAAGATGAAAATGGATCTGTAAGTTTATGTGACGAGAATCTCTATTCAGAAGTGTATAAGATGAAGCATCAATGGTTTTTACTAAAATCAATATGATTCCAAAATCCCTTTATACCTAGTTTGTATAGAGGGATTCATTGTTATCGAACGTGAACAAATAATTATAGTGGGTAGCATATCAAAATAGAAAGAAGGGGTTGGATCAAAAATAGCTTTCACTAGCTACCACAAAAAAGGTGAATGGGATTAAAAAAAGAGAGGATAATGTACCAAAAGAATACGTTCTATCACCCACTCTCAGAACGTCCATACCTCCATATAAATTGATGTAAAGAAGATGGGTGAACGAGAAAACGATATAACTCGCCTCTGAACGTCACGAGTGAACACATAGAGTAAGTAAGGCGAATAGAGGCGAGGAGATAGAACGGCAACCAACAGCAGAAGAAGAAGAAGAAGAAGAAGAAAGAAGAAACAACAACTAAACAAGGTAAGTAAGCACGGATCATGTTTTTAATTATTCTATTGGAATTGGTATGTATTTATATAGTGGGAAGGGTATAGCATGGGGAGAGGGTGTTCCTGTACTCCTCGACTGGTGTATAAAAAATATAAGCACCATTTTTCAAACTTTTTCTTGTAGCTACTGGAAGTTCGTTATTCAGTAACTTCTACTAATTTATTATTTTCAACTACCTTCAATACAGGCATTTCAAATGCTTTAGCTATATATTCATAAGTTTCCTTTAGTTCATCTTGTGTGTCCCCAACAAGTACATTGTGGCTTTCAGCCCAATTATTAGGGACATCGTTTTCATCATAATAAACCTCATGTACCTCAAAGTAAGGTTCGTTTTGCTTATTATTAAGCTGTATAACTCTATAGTTCCAGTACATAATAATCTCCTTTTAGTTGTTTGATTTCCTTACTACCCACTCCTTTACTGGAAGTCCAACATGTTATCCAGTTCGTCCCGTTCCTCCCGTTCCTCCTGTTCCTTCTTCTGTAACTTTTTCTGAAATCTTTCTCGCCTAGCTAACTCACTGGAGATCATATTTGCATCATCTGTAAAAATTCTACTTAACAATTCTAGAAGTTGCATTTCATCGGCTATTACATATTCATCTTTACCTTGTTTATCCATCTTTTCTTTCATGAATACTGTAGGCTTGCTATCAATACCAAAAGTAAATATACATAAGTTTACCCAATTTTCTAACGTGCTTGGTATTCCGGTTGACAACATCGGTACTTCCTTTTTTGGTATTTCATTTTGTCCCACTCTAAAGTCTCTATTTTCTATAAAAGTACCCCTCTTTTTCCTTTTTCCATGGTACAAGTATCTTCTTCCTTCTTTCGTTGTATTCTCTAATCTTTTCAGATAGATCCTCTAGTTGTTTATCTATGCGGTCAAATCAACCATCTAAAGAATCAAACCTCTTGTCTAATCTATCAAAATCCTTATCCATTTTGTCAAAATCTTCAATCATATTATCATGTAAATTTCCTGTATTAACCATAAAACCTTCCAATTTATTATTCATTTTAGTTAACATATCAATAATATCCTGTTCAGTAACTTTACCCTCTTCTTTTTCCATTTGTATTCACCTCATTACTAGTATAAAGGAAATTCACTAGGAGAACTAAGTAAAAACTTCGAAATTGCCGTTGCTACGGGCTTGTGAGAGGCTTCTAAACTACACTAGTTGAGTAATTACCTGTGAACCTTTCTTAAAATCCCTCTAGGAGAAGGGGGTGGATGAGGTTTTTGCTATTTCTTAGCAACCATTACCTTAATAAAAATTTTTTCGGTATTTTTTCAGAACTTTGGTGGTTCTATTCTGATTAAATCTCCAATTTGGACTTGATAGCGGTATTCATTTTGGAGAATATCATCACCAGGGAATAAAAATATAATAAGAAACTATATTTTCTTTGCCTCTTCCATGCTTTCATGAAATACGCAAAGACATATATCAGTCATGATTTATCCACTAAAGAGATATTTGGGGGAACAAGCAAAAGAGTCGACAGTTATACTCAAGCTTATTTCCAAAGTACCTATGTGATACAATTGTATTAAATTACGATAAAATTAAAACATATTTTCGGAGTTGTAATTATTAAACAAGCAGAGAGGAAGTCAAGTAATAATGAAACATCAAATATTTTCTTTTTTCTCGGGGAATGGATTTCTAGACCTAGGGTTTGAATTAGGCGGATTCGATATAGTGTATGTAAATGAAATACACAAACCATTCTTAGATTCATATAAATACTCTAGGGAAATTTTAAAATTAGAATTACCTTTATATGGTTATCATAATGGAGATATTACAGAACTTTTAGAATCAAACAATATAGAAAATCTAAACAAAGCAGTAAAGGAACAAAAACTAAATAATAATGTCGTTGGTTTCATAGGTGGTCCGCCTTGCCCTGATTTTTCTGTAGGTGGTAAGAACAGAGGTAGAGAGGGAGATAACGGTAAATTAACTGCAACTTACATTGATTTGATATGTAAAGAAAGACCTTCTTTCTTTTTATTTGAAAATGTTAAGGGGCTTTGGAGAACTAAGAAACATCGTGCATTCTATGACGAAATGAAAGAGAAACTACATTCGAATGGATATGTAACCACGGAAAGATTAGTTAACTCTCTAGAATATGGTGTTCCACAACAAAGAGAAAGAATTATTCTTATAGGCTTTCAAAGGGATCTATTAAATGGAATAGGATATAAATTTGAACCGAATATCAATACTATTCCTTTAGAACTCTTTCCTTGGGATAGACACATAAAGTATTCAATGGATGAAATAGTAAGTATCCCATTTCCAAGTACGAATGAATTTAAGGAAGATTCACCAACTATTTGCCCAGATGGTATTCCACAAGAACTTACTGTGGAACATTGGTTTAATAAGAATGATGTTATGAATCATCCAAACTCTGACCAATACTTTCAACCTCGTGCTGGACTTCCAAGGTTCAAGGTAATTGAGGAGGGTGATGATTCAAAAAAATCTTATAAACGTCTTCATAGATGGAGATATTCGCCAACTGCTGCATACGGTAATAACGAAGTTCATCTACATCCATATAAAGCACGGAGATTATCAGTTGCAGAAGCACTTGCAATACAGTCAATGCCTAAAGAATTTGAACTTCCAAAAGATATTACATTATCAAATGCTTTTAAGACTATTGGTAACGGGGTACCCTATTTAGCTTCATTGGGTATTGCTAAAACTATTCTAGAATTTTTGGAGGGAAACCATGATTCAGATTACAACAGCAAACATAGTGTCTTCAATAGCACAATTACCGAGGAATAGAACATACAATTATATAAATCCAGTCACAAGAAATATGATTGAAATTGTGGATGTTAGTTTACCAGAGGGTCCTATTGTTATTAAGCGGTATAACCCGGCTAATGGAGGGTCTTCTTCCAACTCAACAGAAACTTCAATTTCTACTCAAATGATTCAAAGAGTTGCGAATGCCATTTTACCAAACCAACCAATCAATTTTGATAGAGTTCTCGGTGCAAGTTATAATACAAGGTCTGCACTAGAATCCCTAATGGCACATACACCTCAATTTTTTTATTGTTATCCAGGCAGAATCGATAGTTCTCATGAACATAAAGTTAGTCGTGGTCATAAGCATCTTATGTGGTTACCCGCAAAACCACATAGCTTAGGAATAATGGAGGAAATAAAAACCTCTATAACTATTTCTGAAATTCCGGCTAAAGAAATTTACTACGATTCCTTGGTTATTCCTAATGATGAAGATTCATCTAAGTTGGATATAGATATTAAGCGGCGACATTCTCAGATACAAATTGCTTTAATTATGATTGGACAGCAATTAGGTTTTAGAACTTGGATAGCACAAAATGATAAAGGTATTATATACAATAACCAACGAATAGCAGAAATGCCAGGTGTAGTAGATTCCTTACAACAGGAAAAGTTAATATATCCTCATGATGGTGCTGTAAAGTCTGCTTTGTTAATTGATTGTATTTGGTTTAAAAACGGAAAACTTATGCCTGCTGTGATGGAAGTTGAACATAGTACTGGTGTTACAAGTGGACTAACTAGAATGAAAAACTTATATGACCATATACCGGCGTATAGCCAAACACGCTATGTAATTGTTGCACCCGATGAAGATAGAAAGAAAGTTTTTAAAGAAGCCAATAAGCCACAATTTGAAGTGTTAAATACGAAGTTTTTTCCTTATTCAGCAGTTGAAGAATTATATTCATTATGTCAGCGAAGAAAAATAAGAGGGATAACAGAAGAGTTTTTAGATAGTTTCATGGAACCAACAATAGAATCACAAGCACCGACAATTTATAATTAGGCTTCCTTATGGAAGTCTTTTATTATGTTGGGGTAAAGGATTGATAGTCTATCCAACATACTATTTATTTGAAAAGGATATTGGACAGTGAAAATATGTCATATAATAGTGCCTAGGCTTCCTTATAAACGTTATATTAAACCAGATTAGTATGCAGAAAGGCGAGAGACAAATGAAAGATGAAATCGTAGAAAAGTTAAAAATAATGGATGACACTAGTTTAGTGAGTGTATATGGATACTGGATGGATGAATTAAAGGGAAGAGGCATGATAAGAACCAAGAATGTGATAGGTGAACTTGGAGAGTATTTTGCTATTAAATATTATAAAGAAAATCCAAAGCTACCAAAACTCCAAGCAGCACCAACAGGCACTCAAAATATAGATGCCATAAGTATAAATGGAGATAGATATGCAATTAAATCAACAACTACAAAAGGTACAGGTGTATTTTACGGTTTGTATGAACCTAATAGTGATTTATTGGAGGTTCAAAAATTTGAATATGTTATTATTGTTCAATTTAATAAAGATGTATCCTTAAATGCGATTTACCAACTATCATGGGAGAAATTCTTAAAACATAAACGATGGCATAGCAGAGTTAGGGCTTGGAACTTAACTTTAAGAAGGGATCTAATTGAGGACTGCGTGAAAATATTTTAATAGTTTCTAACTAAACAAATAATTCGATGAGGTTCAAAAGAGATGAAAGTGTGCAAATATTGTTAATAGGTTACAATAGCGACTGGAAATAAGGGATGGAAGGAGAAGGGTTATGTGGAGAGAAGTTGATATACAAAGTTGGTCAGAATTTAATAATATTATCGATGAACTAGATTTAACCAATTGGATATTTAGAGGGCAGAGTAATTCGGAATGGGATCTTCAAAATTCTTTATATAGAGAGATATTAAGTTTTAATGGAGTATCAGATAATGAACAATGTAAACATATTGAAAATAAGATGTATAAAGAATTCCAAAGCAGTTCACATCTATACTCAGATATGAAAGTGAGGGAACCAGAGGAAGAGGAAGCAAGTAGCTTTTTAAGATATAAACTTGACCACTTTTCAATTATGCAGCACTATGGTGCACCTACTAGACTAATAGATTGGACGTATTCTCCTTATATAGCAACATTTTTTGCATTAGACGGTGCTACTAAAGATTTTGCTATATATTCATTGAATGTTAAGGAACTAGAAAGTTATAACAAAAAACAACTTGGAATAAATTATACACACAGAAAAAATTCTATCTTTTGGGGGAAATTAAATCATACTAGCGATTTTGTATTTAGTTTTGATCCAATTCAAAAGAATGAGAGAATTAGGAAACAACAAGGGCTATTTTTGGTCCCGAGTGTTATTAACAAAACTATTTATGAAATACTTTTCCAATATGGAATTAAAAATGGAGAATTAAATGATAAGCTAGTCGCATTAAAATTTGTTATCAAATCAGAGAATATCAACGAATATTGGCATAAGCTAAAGCAAATGAATATTACACATGAAACAATCTATCCAGGATTTGATGGCTTTTGTAAATCACTAAAACTTAATATACTATGATTGTATTATTTATTGAAGATAATGTGTTTCTAATTCTTACTAGTTTAGAGAAAGAGTGATTATTATTAAATTTATTACTGGTGATGAGATAGATAAAAAAGTTGTTAAAGTAACAGTCCATGAATTTTTTAGGTGTACCTTAGCTTTTAACAGTTTTATAGTGTATGGTCCTCAATCTACTGAAGAATTAGATAATCCAAAGATAAAACAAAGTCTTTTACGATACAATGCATACTCATTATTTGTTCAGCATCTATATGAATATTTTGTTAGCTGTGTAAAGCGTGAACGAAAAGATACAAGAGATATTCCTGGAGATGAAGTAGATATTTTAATTGTTGCAGAAGTAGATAAGATATTAAGAAATTGGCTGATTTCTATTGATAATGGGTATGCCCCTTCCTGGGCAAATAGCCGTAGTTATTACGAAACCCCGTGCCCAAAAGATTTTGGTAATGAATTTAGAAATATTCGCAACTCATTATCTCATGCGGATTATCGTCGAATCCATGGTGGTAATCGAATTACTTTATCAGACTTTTACAAGAAATATCATATGTACGTAATGTTACTTTACGATAACGGTATAGAGTGGTGGTCAATTGAAAATTTTGATGA
The DNA here is from genome assembly GCF_029533155.1 of Psychrobacillus antarcticus. Taxonomy (GTDB): domain Bacteria; phylum Bacillota; class Bacilli; order Bacillales_A; family Planococcaceae; genus Psychrobacillus; species Psychrobacillus antarcticus. The sequence goes on from NZ_JAIZDB010000050.1 coordinate 13,672, forward strand.
AATTGAATTAGGTGATATTACTGAGTTTAATATACTGATAAACAAGAAAGATTAAATTCATTTAGTTATAACAGAACATTGAAATCATTGACGAGTACGAAGAATAACCAACTTATGTTACCCAATGGAAACGAAAACTACACCCTAACAATAAAACAGTTCAAATATAACGTATGGTTGTCAGCAAGAGATTTCCAAATTAGCGTTAAGGACTGCTAAACTTAATTGTATGATCCTTATACACTTCGGACTATGAACTGTATAAGAATTATTTTAAGTAAGTATAGTATCAGAATACTAAAAAATAAATGTCTGTCATATTGTTTATGGTAGGAAAACGTGCTACTATTTAAATAAGAAAAGACAACGAATAATGGATTTTTAATTTAATAATAAATAGTATAAAAACACGTACGTACGATTACGCAATCGGTATCCGTGCAGTAACTTCTATCGACGGAATGACTTCTGACTGGGCACGTATCCCTTGGGACGTTCTAGAAAAAGTAAGTGTACGTCTTGTAAACGAAGTACCTCACATCAACCGCGTAGTGTATGATATTACGAGTAAGCCACCAGCAACTATTGAGTGGGAATAGGACTCAGAAATAACATAATCGGAATAGATTATAAACGCGGTCATATCATTGTCTAACATACAACTATTCATATATTAAAAATAAGACTCTCTTATCGTTATTTATGACAAATAATTATAAGGGAGTCTTTTTAATTTTAGTCAAAAATAGCGAAGAATTATTTTATTAAGTTTTTAATGTTTTTAACGAGATATGCAAGGTTAGTAGTATTCCAATAAGGTTAATTTCAGAAAATAAGGTATATTATATTTGTTGAATAGATTCTTTAAAGAAAAGAAAAGAAGGTGAACAAAGTGGGGAAATATTCATTGGATACGAAAGGTCAGGTAGCTGTGACAAAGTATCATGAAAAAAACAAGCCAGCCAAATTTGATAAAAAGCAGCAAATTGAAAAAATACGTGCGGAGTATTTGAAAAAGAAGCAAAAACAAACAGATAAATAAAAGAAAGATATATCTTAACGCTGTAATCAGCCACAGATGAGTGGGAATAAGATAAAGCGATATAGATTAACTAATATTATGAAGAAAATATGAATAAAAACGAACTATTATCTATAAATCTAAAACAATGTTCGGATTTAGTATTGATTTTCTAAAATAATGATGGTATATTACATACATAATTTAATTATGTCGTCGTATAACATTGGGAATATGGCCCAAAAGTCTCTACCGAATCGCCGTAAATGATTCGACTACGATTAAGAGGAAGAAGGATAATTCTTCCCTTTTTTGAGATACTAAAGCATACGACTGTTTCACTAGTCGTATGCTTTTTTTCTGTTATGCAGACAATAAATGGAGGAAACTATGAAAAAGTATTTTCAGTTTGAAGAATTAGGCACTAATTACCGTAGTGAAATCATTGGAGGTTTAACAACATTCTTAGCGATGGCGTACATCCTCGTAGTCAATCCGATGATATTATCACTTGAAGGAGTAGAAGGATTACCTAATTCTATGCATATGGATAAAGGGGCAGTATTTACAGCAACTGCCTTAGCAGCAGGTATCGGTTCTATCTTAATGGGAGTTTTAGCAAAATACCCAATTGCACTAGCACCAGGGATGGGATTAAATGCATTTTTTGCTTTTACAGTTGTATTGGATTTTGGAATATCATGGCAAATTGCTTTAACCGGAGTTTTTGTGGCAGGTATTATCTTTATTCTTCTTTCATTAACTGGTATTCGTGAAACGATCATAAATGCAATTCCAACCGAGCTAAAATATGCGGTAGGTGCTGGAATTGGATTGTTCATAACCTTCGTAGGTCTGCAAAATTCTAAAATTATTGTGAGTGATCCTTCTGTAATCGTTGGTCTAGGAGACTTAACGGATCCAAATATTTTGTTAACTGTTTTTGGACTTGTAATAACAGTGATTATGATGGTGAAAGGCGTTAAAGGTGGAATTTTCTATGGTATGCTAATTACCGCAATTGTCGGTATGATTTTCAGCCTAGTGCCACTACCATCCGGAGTCGTGAGTAGTATTCCAGATATTAGCCCAACGTTTGGAGCTGCACTTGATCCGATTTTTAATGATCCATCATCTTTATTAACAACTCAATTTTTAGTTGTAGTACTTACATTCTTATTTGTAAACTTCTTTGATACAGCCGGAACATTAATATCTGTAGCAAACCAAGCGGGATTGATGAAGGGTGACAAATTACCACGTGCGGGTAAAGCGCTACTAGCAGATGCAATAGCTACAACAGCTGGTGCGATCGCAGGAACTTCAACTACAACTAGTTATGTAGAATCGACTGCAGGAGTTGCAGCCGGTGCACGTTCAGGTTTTGCAGCAGTAGTAACAGGAGTACTGATGTTATTGGCATTATTCTTCTATCCGATATTAAGTGTCGTTACTTCCTATGTTACTTCGCCGGCGTTAATAATAGTTGGGGTATTAATGGTATCTGCTTTAGGAAATATAGAATGGAAAAAATTCGAAGTTGCAGTACCTGCTTTCTTCGTAATTATCGCAATGCCACTTACGTATTCAATCGCAACTGGTATCGCAATCGGATTCTTGTTCTACCCAATTACTATGATTGTTGCAGGACGGATTAAAGAAATACATCCAATTATGTATGGCTTATGGGTTACTTTCCTTTGTTACTTTATCTTCTTATAATACAGTTCAAAAAAGAGGGGCATCTGCCTCTCTTTTTTTAAAGATAAGAAAGTATATAAAAATACAGCATGAACACCAGTTTTTTAGGGCTTTTAAGAATGATTGATACTACTGATTTGCGTTTCAGTGGAGTAGAAAGGCTAGGAACGCCACGTCTCAAAAGGAAGGCGATCTAAGTTCGCCGCGTCCTGAGGCAACGATTGCATAACCCACCTCCTGTGGGCCTCAACGTCTTTCCTGCGGGGCTTTCAGCTCATACTGTTCCCACAGGAGTCGCCATTTTCACTCCAATCAATTAAATGAGTAGTATAACCTATGGGATATTGCATAGACTCTCGCTTAAGGAGAGTAGTCGAGGTAATGTGAGGATTAAACCGTCTGTTGAATGTAGGAATGAAATTGTGTAATGAAGGATAGAGATAGTAGATTTCCTTTTTTACTAGTGGAAATAAAAAGAAATAGTAAGTAGTTACTAAATAAAAAAGCGCAGAAGCGAACGAAATTGTATTTTCGAGAGCTTAATGTTTGGATAGGATAATATCTTTTCTCTAGTTACCCAAAAAATGAACTAACCCGTTTCTAAAAGTTGTAGAAGGGAGACGTACAGTTAATAGCTATAAGATTACCGAGAAAAAAAGATGCTGGTCGTGACTTCAGTCACGACCAGCATCTTTAAAAAATAAAACGGTAATTATATAGCAATAAATCTGTACAAAACCCTTCGAAAACAGTAGAAACAGGTTTAGATCCTAGAGGACCGGGCGTTTTTTTGTCCGGTTTTTCTTAAAAGAGTAAGAAAGTATATAAAAATACAGCATGAACACCAGTTTTTTAGGGCTTTTAAGAATGATTGATACTACTGATTTGCGTTTCAGTGGAGTAGAAAGGCTAGGAACGCCACGTCTCAAAAGGAAGGCGATCTAAGTTCGCCGCGTCCTGCGACAACGATTGCATAACCCACCTCCTGTGGGCCTCAACGCCTTCGTGACCAACATCCTGTTGGCCTTCGCGGGGTGAGCGATGAGCTATCACCACAGCACACGCGTCGCTGTAATATCTCATCTGTCTCACTCATCCCGCAGAAGTCGCCACCCTTCACTTCAACCAATTAAGTGAGTAGTACTGTACTTAAAGATTTAGCATAGCCTCTCGCTCAGACGATAATAGTAATCAAAGTTAATATAGGGAAAAACAGTCTGATGAATTAGAGATATTATGCTATAACGTAGAATGTAGAAAGTGGATTTTCTTTGATATGAGTCCCTTTCAGCCTTACATATGTAACCGCTATACTAAAATAGACAGTTTTCGCTGAGATGCCGTGAACACTTTCGCCATTCTAACAGCCCATCTAGTAAACTAGTATTATTCGTTTACTGGAGGCAGGAGACTTGGAGGAAAAGTTAGTGTTATATGTTGAAATTCATC
>NZ_JAIZDB010000051.1 GCF_029533155.1 Psychrobacillus antarcticus
ATAAAACGCATGCCTGGGATGCAACAATTGCCACCGTCCGAAAATTCCAAGCTGCTGTCGCTAGTTGTTTACAAGAAACCTTAAGTCCTAATAAATTTGCCCAAATAAAAAAATACATTACTCCTCATAACATATGGGAGAAAAATAAGTATGAAGGATATGCGACACAATACTTGGACATGCTCAATATCAAATTTATCCAAATGGATCTACCGAAACGAGAAAAAAACCTCAGTATTTTTGCTAAAAGACTCGGAGAAATTGATCAACTGTATCTTTGAGAAAAGAAAGATATCCACAATTTTGCAATTGAACAAGGATTACATCCGGATGAAATCCGTTATGCGAAAGAGTACCCTGAGTATATTGAATGGTAATATATTTTTGAGCAACTTTGTCCCGTAGGTAACCAATGTTGATCACATGGTTTACTTTTCACTCTTTGAATTGCAATAACTCTCTAGCTCCTCATGCGCCCTAAGCGTCTCTATGTCAGACTCAATTGCTCCCCAAACTGTGGCTGACACCGAGGCGCGGTCTTAAACTTGTTGAATTATTGAAATATTTATAGTTTTTGCAATAAAAAAGACTATAGTGATAGTTTCTATTAAAATATTAAATTGATCAAGTACTCTCACCTTTCGGTAAATAGGCAGATGGCGCAATTGGTTTACCTCTACTAATTTCAATTTTATTCACAACTAGGAATGTAATCAAACTAGCAACACTACCTGCGATAACTGCCATTACTCCGAAAGGGTCTTCTAATATTTGCCAAGTTATGCCAACTATCGTTCCGACAATAATTGAAGAAAAACCTGCATTTTTGGTTACTCGATCAACTAATAATCCTAAAATAAACGCGGCAAATGGACCTGTTGAACGAATAGTAAAAGCAAATACTAATAATGGTATAATTTGTTGACTGTAAAGTGAGATTCCTATTGCAAAAATACCTATTAAAATGATAATCAAACGAGATGCTTTTAACTCTGCTTCGTTCGTAACCTTTTTCTTAGATAAGAAAGGATGAATATCAGTCATGTAAACTGTTGCTACCGCTAGTAAATTACCTGAGGCACTTGATAATGTGGCTGAAATAACCCCTGATAACAAGAGACCTGCGATAATTGGTGGTAATAGCTCTATCGAAACAGTGGCTAATGCACTATTTGCCTCAATATTCGGAAAGCTAGACAATGCAATTAATCCTAAAATTGCTGGAATAAATGCATATAATGTCATTAGAACACCGCAGAGTACAGATCCCCACACAGCCGTTTTTTCATCTTTTGCCGAATAATAACGCTGTACCGCCTCTTGCCCTGTAGAGAAGGTCATAAAATACATCAAGGTTAGACCAATAATTGTTGGCCAACCAATTTTTGTGAACCCTAACTGTTCCTTCGGTAAATTATTTAATACTGTGTCGACACCACCTGCTGCGGAAAATGCAAAAGGTACCGCAATTGCAAATCCTATAACAATTATGAAAAACTGAACAAAATCAGTTAATGTTACACTCCACATACCCCCTAGAAAAGTATAGAAAACAACTATAGTACCTGAAATAAGGATTGCCCAATTTAAACTAAAGCCCGTTAATACATGTACAATTGATGCTGTGGCAGTAATTTGTACTGCAGTTAACGCTGAAGATGCTACAACCGACAAAATACTTGAAATTAATTGGCTTCCTTTACCATAACGTCGACCAATTATTTCTGGAACAGTGGTAGCCAATGCTCGACGCATAAAAGGTGCTACAAAAGAAACTAGAATAATTGCAACACCAGCTGATACGACATACCAACCTGCCGATAGCCCCCATTCTCCATACGCTTTTGACGCAACACCGACCGAACTACCACCACCAATTTCTGTAGCAGCAAGTGTTCCAGCAAGCATAATTGGCCCTAAACGTCGTCCAGCTAAATGATAATCTTCACTACTCTTAATTTTTGTTTTTGCATAAAAACCAATCCCAATCATCACTAACATATAGACTATAATAATTGCCCATATAATTGCCATATAATTCCCCCCTATTATCCTTAATATTTTTTATTTAATTACTGTTAGTTTAATTTGAGGATAATCCCTTACAATCACAATTCCCGCTGGCTTTCGGTATGCTTCTCCTCCTTGAACAACTACTTGCCCGTTAACAATAACTGTTTCAATACCTACATTGTGCTGACGTGGCTTTTTAAAAGTTGCTTGATCTATAATTGTGTCTGGATTAAAAATTACAATATCTGCAGCCAATCCTTCACGGATTATCCCTCTATCTTGTAATCCAATAATACGTGCTGGTTGGGATGTCATACGACGAATCATCTCCTCAAGCGTTGTGACCTTTTCTTCTCTCACATATTTACCTAAAATTCGAGGGAAAGACCCATATGCACGAGGATGTGGTTCTCCTCCTAACAATCCATCGGAACCTACCGTTCCAGCTGGATGCGCTAAAATCATTTTTACAGATTCTTCATTCATAACGAAATCAATCATACCAACGCTATTCTTCTCATGAAGAATTAGATCCAAAGCTACATCTGCCTCATTCGTACCTTCAATTTTTGCTATTTCTTCGATAGTTTTACCTATACAGTATTGTTTTTCAGTTGTTTCAACTGATGTGATAATGATGCCACTCCAGCCAGCCCATTTTGCAATACTATCCCAACCTTTAAGAGCGGTCGACATTTCATTTTTAATTTGGTCACGTAATTGCAAATCATCAAGACGTTTTAACATTTCTTCAGTTCCACCATCATGTGCCCATGGCGGTAATATTGCACTTAGCATTGTACTTCCTGCAATGTAAGGATATTGATCGAAGGTAACTTCTAATCCTGAAATTCGAGCATTATCAATTTTCTTTAAAACATCAGCTGTTTTATGCCAATTGTCTTTACCACAATTTTTCAAATGAGAGAAGTGCAGATGTGCTCCACATCGTTTCATCATTTCAATTAACTCATCCATTGATTCTAAAATTTCATCACCTTCACTACGCTGATGAATTACTAGCGGTACGCCATACTCAGCAATTACTTGACATAATGATTCAAGTTCTTTCATTTCCGCAAAGCAACAAGGTAAGTAAATTAATCCCGTAGAAAGACCTACTGCCCCCTCATCTAAAGATCTTCGAAGAACATCTTGCATCCTCTTAATCTCTTCATCAGTAGCTGGGCGGTTTGCTAGGCCCATTACCTCCATACGAATATTTCCATGTGGCGCCAAAACCGCTAAATTGTAACTTGGTTTATTTCGTTTAATTTTTTCAATATATTCCCCTACTGTTTGCCAGTCCCAATCAATTGCTGGTGTCCCATCTAATCCAGCTAGGTTTTTCTGCCATGTAGACACGTACCCCTGCGGAAGTGGAGCAGCAGCAATTCCATCCTGTCCCAATAAATCTGTCGTAATTCCTTGGCGTACTTTTGCTTCTATTAATGGCTCTTCTAATATCACTAAATCAGAATGAGTATGCATATCGATAAACCCAGGTGATACTATTAATCCTTTTGCATCGATCTCTTTTTGCGCCTGTACATCAGTTAGTAACCCTATTTTTTCGATTTTTCCTTCTTTAACAGCAATATCGCCGTAATACCAAGGTGATCCTGTACCATCAATAATTTTGCCGTTTCTAATGATTAAATCTACCATTTCCCTACCCCCTAGATGTTATAAGTTGGTTAGTGATTCCATAATTGAAATATAGCCTTCTGTTGCCTTGACAAGTTGTTCAATTTCAATATACTCATCATCAATATGCGCAAGTTTTTCTAACGATGGGCCAAACCCGATAGTCGGAATATTAGCCTCACCCGCAAAATGGCTTCCGTTTGTACAAAACGAGTAGTGTGAAAGCTCAGTCTGGGGAATAATTTTCTTTAAATTTTCAAATGTTTGAGTGATAAAGTTTTCATTTGCTTCATATAACCAAGCAGGGAAAAACCGTTCTGCTTCAATTGTTTCACCCGTATAGCAAAGTTCACTTCCGCTTGAAAAGCTTACTTTTGCATTAAAATGTTCATCTTCTAGTTCTAAACGATCTATGATTTTTCGGATTGGTTCTAGTACGGATTCACGTGTTTCATTTACTAATAAACGACGGTCGAATGTTACTCGAGCATGGGAAGGGACAACTGAAGCTCCTGGATATGGTGAAGAAATGAAATCAGTTAGTTCCAAGATACCTTTACCTAAAATTGGATGTTCTTCATTCTTTAATTGGTTAATTTCAGCTATTAGTGTGACCATTTTATTGACTGCATTGATTCCTGCATTTGGATTTGAAGAGTGGGCTGATTTTCCAAATGTCTCTACAATTACTTCGGCTCTACCTCGTTGACCAATATTTAACTTTAAATTTGTTGCTTCACCAATAACCACATAATTAGGTTGATGCTGTTCACTGACTAACCTTGTTGCTACTCCTTCAAAACATTCTTCATGCACACTACAAGAAATAACAATCTTACCTTTAAAATTTTTCTGGCAATCTTCAGCAAAGTATTTTGCCGCTAAAAGCATAGCTGTGATAGAACCTTTCATATCTGAAGTTCCGCGACCCCATATCTTACCGTCTTTCACTATTGCTTCATAAGGATTAACAGTCCAATTTTCTTCAAATACCGGTACCGTATCAATATGACCATCAAATAACACTGTTGGTCCTGGCTCAACACCATTTATCACGACAGCAATATTCCCAAATCGGTCAACTGTTACTTCATCAAATTTATGCTGATTCGCAAAGTCTTGAATTTTTTTAGCTACTTCTTTTTCCTGTCCAGAAAGACTAGGACTTTGAATTAAGTTCTGGCACAAAGTAATAATTTCATCTACACGTATTTGTATCATCTATTTCCCTCCGATTGTAAAGCATAATTTCCTTCCCAAACAATTTGTTTGTAACTTTCAGTATCTGTATCTCCCTCCGTACTAATTAATAAAATTGAAGAGTCTTCATTTAATTCCATTTCTTTTAAAATATTTTGATCTTGCTCATATTTTCGTAAGTAATACAGTAAACCTAATGTTGCAGCACCTGATTCTCCAGAAATTATTTTAGGGTCTACTCCTAACGGATTTCCATAAATTCTCATTCCTAATGCTGCAAGTTCATCTGTACAAGAAACTGTACCAATTGCATAATTCCTTAATAATTCAAATGCTTTAGTATTGGGTTCACCACAAGCTAAACCAGCCATTAACGTATCTAAACTCCCAGTTATAAATTCTCTCGTCCCTTCTGAAGATATAAAAGATTCATAAAAACAATTAGCTTTATGTGGTTCAACAATAACTATTTTTGGAGTATCTCCTCCGTATACTTGCAATAAGTAACCTGCAATAGCTGCTGCAAAGGATCCTACTCCAGCTTGTAAAAATACATGAGTAGGAATTCTTTCATTGTTAATTTTTAGTTCATCTACTATTTCTTTTGCAATTGATGAGTATCCTTGCATAATCCATAAAGGAATTTTTTCATAACCCTCCCACGCTGTATCTTGAACCATTATCCAACCATTTTTTTCTGCAAGTTGCGCACAAATCCGAACCGTTTCGTCATAGTTTACATCCTGTATTTCAGCTAAAGCTCCTTCGTCACGAATCGCTCTCAAACGCTGTGCCGAGGATCCTTTAGGCATATAAATTACCGATTTATAGCCTAATTCTCGTGCAGCCCATGCTACACCTCTACCATGATTACCATCCGTTGCAGAAATAAATGTTAAATCGCCTAATTGGTTTTTTACTTTATCGGATTTTAATATATCAAACGATAACTTTTCAATTGGTCGATTTAATTCTTCTGCTATATATTTAGCTATTGAATAAATTCCACCCAAAACCTTGAATGCATTTAATCCAAATCGTTTAGACTCATCTTTGGAAAAAATTTCTTGAACATTTAGTTCTTGAGCTAAGTGATTAAGTTTGTACAAGGGTGTAGATGTAAATGCTTTGTGAGTTTTTTGGAAAGCCAGTACTCTTTCAATTTCCAATTCACTAAAATCTTCTAAAATATCACTATTTTCCTTCTCTCGGTAAAAACGATTTTTTATCCAGAGAATTTTTTTGTTTTCCAATACCAACCTGACTACCCCTCTCTATTTGTAACTTACGACTACTTCTATTTCGACTAATGCTCCTTTTGGAATATCAGCAACAGCTACACAACTTCTCACAGGTTTATGCTCTCCAAATTCTCGTGCATAAATTGTATTCATTCCCGAAAAGTCATCCATTGTTTGTAAAAAAACTAGTGCTTTCACTACTCTATCCAATGTTAATCCTTCACTCTCAAGTAAAACTCGAATATTACTAAAAATTTGTTCTGTCTGTTCTTCAATTGATATTCCTACAACTACACCTGTCTCCGGGTTTAGTGGTAACATCCCTGAGCAATATAAGATACCATTTAACTTAATTGCCTGTGAATAGGGACCAACGGCGGCTGGTGCTTTTGATGCCGTAATTATCTTCATACTATCTCCTCCTTTTTATGTATACTTTTTATAAAGCAAGAAGCATGCCAAACTGAATAACCAGTCAAACTCATGTATTTTTAATTTTCCGTCTACTGTTCAAATCTCAATTTGATACTTTAATTTGTATTCTTTGAAAATAAGCACTGAAATCAATGATAAAATTAAAAAAGTATCAAATTGATACTAGATATCAATTTGATACTTTTTAATCTTTCGAAATAAAGTAGCTCTACCAATGCCTAATAGTTTTGCTGCTTCATCCATATTTAGTTGGTTCAATTTTATGTACTCCATTGTTTTTTGGATTGTTTCTTTTTCTATTAGATCTAATTGAAATACCTTTTGTTGTTTTTCTTTTATAATTACAAAAGATTCACTGTTTAGTTTTCTTTTAATTAAATCTTTTGCACTATCCCATGTCACAAAATCTTCTCGTACAAAATTAAATAGATATTCAATAAAATTTTTAAGTTCTCTCACATTACCTGGCCACGGATATTCATAAATTTTTTGTGTGATTTTATCATCAAACCCTTTAATACTTTTGTTAAATAATACATTAAATTCTTTTATATAGTAATCGCATAACGTGAAAATATCCTCTGGTCTATTTCTTAATGGAGGAATTAATATCGGAATAACGTTTAAACGATAATAAAGGTCTTCTCTAAAAGAACCCTCTTCAATCATTTTATCCAAAGCACGATTAGTCGCTGCTATAACCCGAACGTTTACTTTAATTGGAGAAGTTCCTCCTACTCGTTCAATTTCATTTTCTTGTAAGACACGCAGAATTTTCACTTGCAGAGCTAGTGGCATTTCACCAATTTCATCTAAAAAAATTGTCCCACCATTTGCCGTTTCAAATTTACCTACTTTGCCGAGTTTACTTGCCCCTGTAAAAGCACCCTTTTCATAACCAAACAATTCACTTTCTAATAAATTGTCTGGAATTGCACCGCAGTTCACCGCAATAAAAGAATCTCTATTTCTATCACTTGCATGATGAATTGCTTTTGCAAATACCTCTTTTCCTGTCCCACTTTCACCTTGTAGAAGAATAGTTGATTTTGATTGCGCTGCTCTTAGTGCAAATTCTTTTACTACTTCAAGTTGTGGACTTGATCCAATAATACTTCTAAATACTTTCCTTTTTTCCAATTGAACATTTTCAGCAATGGTTTGAATGGTGTCTACATCTTGTATACTAATTAAAAACTCTTCATTATTAATATATCGTTTATTTACAATTACTTTTGTTTCTCGTGGTCTTGTTTGAATTATAAAGGGCTCATTTTCAATTTTGTCCAATTCTATAATCCTACGTATCCACTTTTCCACGCTACTTGGTAATTCATCCAGTCCATTAAGATTTAATGTTCTTCTTGCATGTTCATTTGCTTGTAAGACCTTTAAATATTTTGTAACTATTAGCACACCTTGATCCATTAGGTTAATAACTTGATCTAATTTCTCAGCTTGACTTTTCATTTCTTCTAAAATCCGCCCTTGTTCTAGCTTACTTGCTAATAAATCTGCCAATTTACTTAAAAAGAGTAAAATTCCTTCTATATCTATAAATAGCCTTTCTCTTTGTTCTTCTGAAAATGCTAATAAACCAATAAACCCAATGATTTGATTGTTCATAAAAATCGGCGCACTAATTTCCCCTGCCTCCATACAATTCCCATAAAATCCACACGATTTACAGATTTTTTCAAAACCTGGTTTACGGATAATAATAGATTTCTTAGTTTCAAAAACTTCTTTGTATACCAAATTCCCCTCAAGCTTTTTTAATATGTTTATTTTACCTTCTCCAGTACCAGCAATACGCATATAATTTATATCTGCAATTTCAACCTCTAAATCTAAAACAGCTGCAATCGCTTCTGCAATACTTTGTACGTCTGATTGAATGTCTAATAAGTACAAACAGATTCCTCTCCTTACTAATTAGCAATTAAATAAAAATTATCTTAACAACTTTTATATTTTTTGGCAGTAAGATATAAACAATGTATTACCTTATTTATTTTTGGTCTACTAACTTATCTAATAAATTATTAATTTTTTTAATAAAGAAAGACTGTTTCAAAAAGAAGTTTTTTTGAAACAATCACTTAATAGATATATATACACGTTTTGACGAACTAAATATATTTAACTCTTCACGGTACTTTGCTACAGTACGACGTGAGATTTGAATATCTTCCTCTCCTAAGATATCAGTAACTTGCTGATCAGAAAGTCTTTTATCAGAACTTTCACTGTCTATTAATTCTTTAATACGGCGTTTTATATAGCTGACTGAATCCGTTTTACCAGAGTTACTTACAAGTCCTTTAGTAAATAATAATTGTAAAGCATAGACACCATGTGGTGTTCGTATATATTTACTTCTAATTGTACGGCTAATTGTAGATTCATGAACTCCAAGAATTATTGAAACATCCTTTAAACGCATAGGTTTAATTTCCTGCATTCCCTTTTCAAAGAAACCTTGCTGTTTTTCAAGTAATACTCTAAGTAAGGCATATATCGTTTTATCTCGCTGTTCTATTCCTTGCATTAATAGTAGAGCATCCTTCAGAGAGTCTTGATAATACTTTTTAGTTGTAGTGTCAGGGTCAGATTCAAGCAAATCTACGTATGATTTACTTATTGAAACAGTTGGTAAGTACTTGCGATTTAACTGAATCATCCATTTGTCATTACTTTTTATCACCTCTGCATCAGGCACTATATATTGTATAGGTTTGAACATATCTTCCGAAATTGGAAAAGGATTTAAGTTTCTAATATAGTTTATGGTTTCTTGTGTTTCTTTTATAGAAGTTCTATATTTCTTACTTAATATTTTCAGTGATAGCGTAGCGATATTTTCAAGCTCAAATTTCACAAAATCTACAGCAAGTGGTGGTGCTGTTAAATCTCTGTCAATTTGGATGAGTAAATAATCGGTAAAACTTCTTGCACCCACTCCCGTTGGTTCAAAAGTTTGAAATAAATCTAAAATAACTTCAACATGCTCAGTGGTTGTGTCAAACTTTTCTGCTACCTCATCTAATTCAATATCTAAAAATAACCTATCATCTAAGCTATAGATTAAATACTTTAAAATACTTAAATCTTTTTTAGATAAATTTTGATGAATTGGTATCTGCTCTAGTAAATAAGGCTCGAAACTATCTTTTTGCGCTAACCTTGTTTGTAGCGAATCAATTTTCTCACTACTGTTACTACTTCTATTATTTGAAAAAACGGATGCAAGTTGTAACACATCTTTATAACTTTTTCGAAATTTTGAGTCTTCCACATGTAAGAGTGGATTTTCATTTGCTTTTTCGTAAATGTACTCTTCCAGCTCCGCACCTGAATAATATAAAATTTCAAGATGTTGTATTAACTCTGTTGTTAGTGTAATTGTTTGAACTTGTGAAGTTTCTAAAGAAACGTGCATTATAGCCCCCCACCTACTATTAATTAAATAACATTTAATTAATAGTGATTTGTATTAATTTTCTGAATTCAATATATATATTATCATATTAAGCAAGACCTTTAATATTTATGTGAAAAAATATTTTTAAATTGAAACTCTTCTACTTTTTGGAATTAGACATTTAATTCTACCCTCTAAACAATTCTATTAAGTTTTTAAATTGAGGGTTGCACAGATGCCCTTAGAAAAACATTGATACGTGAAAATATATTTGTGAAAGACCCTTAGAAAACATTGTAAGACATATCAGTTATTCATTTCACTAAGTAATTTGAGAACCCGACACCTTACAAGTATCCATTATTTTTTTATATAAGAGCAAAAAAGAATGAAAAAACTGCAACCCTAATAGGACTATGCTTTCTTCTTTCCATATAAGTGAATACACTCTGAATGCTTGTTGTTTCTAACACACTGTCTTAATTGCTTACCATTTTCCTTTGTCTGGTGCTATATTTTTAATATAGAATTGTAGCAAATTGGCAGAATATTGTAGAATTGTTTCTTACACAGGGACAAGTCACTAAAGCCCCCTATGTACGAAATGACGAGGAGATTGAAGCCGTGTCTCCGGAAAGCTTCCGTCGCCGTTTCGGAAAACAATTGTGGTTGAATCCAAATGTAAATCCCCGAAAACTTTACAGATCGTAAAATTTTCGAGGATTTTATTTTTGAGGAAGGAGTTTTGTCCCAACCTTTTCTTCATTATTTTAACTTTTGTATCTCTTTCCGAATTTTAGCAAATCGTCATAATAGTGTAGAATTGTGTCTTACACAGACTCTTTGACTTCTACCCCGCTAAATACTGTCCACTTTTAAGTGAACCACCTCATAGCCATTAACTAACTTTATTTTCTCGCGATTCTCAAGCTTTTGCATAAGCACTTCGATATTATAATCGTAATCTGGATGATTAATGTCTCCAACTAACGACTCTTCATCAACTATGTGAGAGTTTTCAAGAGGTTTAGTCCATATTATTATGGATAGATTCCCTAAAATCCCTTCTATTATTAAATGTGAAGTATAACCTACAGAACCTGCAAACATTCCTAGTGGGATACCATCCTCTTTAGAATAAATAACAGAATATGCTAAGGTGTTGTCTTTCATAAATCCATCCTCCTTCATAAAAACCCACCACAGTTACTGCAATGCTGATTTTCTAATAGTATATCTGCTACTTGTTCATAATCGCACACACAATATTTTTTATATAGTATCCAAAAATGTATATCTACATCGCATTCAAATTCTCTACCGGCATTAATTTGACAACTTTCAATACTATATTCGTTGTAGCTAAAATATTTTCTTAAATTATTATATGATTGTGAAATCATTTTACTGGAGTCAGTAGGGGTCTTTATCCATTTTTTTGTGGCAGCATTTAATCCCGAAAAATACTTAACATATTTGATATATTTTTTATTAATCATCTCTTTGGGATGAGTTGAAATCAATATAATATATTCATCTGTTTTCTTCGATTTAAGTTTATCATTTTTCTTAAAATCATTTAATATTTTTGGTAAATAACTGTTTTTAAAGTGTAAATCTTTAACTAAATCTGCTGTATACATACTAGTAAATTCAAATATTATATTAATGGATTCCTCAGAAAATGACACTGCGTCTATTCTTTTATATTCTCTCCCTAATAGTTGGTTCTCTTTATAATAGTTTCTGCAAAAGGAGTCTCTAATAAGTCCTTCATTTTTGCTAGTTAAAGATAAATAAGCCAGTTCATTATCCTGGTAGTTATCCTGTATTCTTTCTAACGCATTAGTGATTTGTGCTATTCGATCATCCATACTTAAGCCCCCTATAAAACAATATTTGAGATTATCTCCAAAATCATACCTCTAGACTATATTAGAAATGTAATACAAATAGAACATGCAATAGTGGAGTAGAATACCCTGTTCAGTTGTATCCTTCCATTCAATTCATTATCAACTATTGGTTATTCGTTTTTTAATTAATTGTCAGAGTAGTTTAGAATAATTTCTCGCACAGCGACGAATTGTTAAATTTCTTTTTACTCCATGTATCCTTTCTTCCAAAATACTTCTATTTATCTAATGACAGCGACTTATCATTAGTGAAATGGGAGGAACGAATAGATGACTAGTTATCTTACGGATTATCAATCCTTTAAAACGGTTCAAGAAATGGATAGGCATGTGGAGAAACATTTGCTTGCACATTATGGGGAGATGAATGAGACGGAGCGCGCAATGCTCTCTCTTGTAGCACGATATGCATGTAAGTTTCCTGGTGCAGCACATTTAAAAGTGGCGACGATTTGCCAAGCTACGAATAAATCAGAGGCTACGGTTAGAAGAACTTTACGTAAATTAGAAAAGCTATTGATCATCAAAAAAATTCCGACCATTCGAAGAGTTTCTAAGGGCTATGGTGCTAACATAATAGTCATTTTACCTTTCTATGACCAGTCGTGTTTGACTACTCGTGGGGGTCAGGAAAACCTTGTCGTACAAAGGGCTGCGGCTGTCGTTCCGGAAAAAGAAACCGATATCTCTTTAATCTCTAAAAAAGAATTATTACATAATACGTATTCTACGGAAAACGTCTGCTCTGAAAATCCTATGGATAACTTTCATGAAAGTAAAAAGCCTACGTTCTATCAGCATTTCAAATCTACTATTTTTGCTATGGTTGGCACTGATCAGCAACTAGTAAGTCGTTTGTACGGAGTATATCGAAGTCTCACCTACCGTATCATTCAGCTGCTCCCTCAAGAGCAGAAGTTTTACGAAGAGGTTGGTTACCAAGCATTGACGATTGCATTATATGCTAGGAAAAAGAAAAAAATCTATAATCTCAATGGGTATTTTGTTGGTGTTTTTGAAGAATTATGCAAACAAAAGCTATTTGAATTCTTTCAAGAACAGGAGGAATAAGTAACAGTTGCAGCTACCTTTTCGTTTTGTTTTTGTTCTCTGTTTTTGTCCCTTAGTAAGAAACAAATATAAAAAATATTTCATTTATGCAGGTTTGCAATAATATGTGGATATTGCAAAATACATTTGTTGTCTATCTATTTCACATTGTAGGAATGCGTTTTAAATGTGGTGTTTTGGTGGCAGAGATGGTACAGAATTTCGTCCGAAGTGGTATTATTTTTTGTCCTAGATGATACTCATGCTTGTCTTTATACAAATAGATAGAAGGGATTTTATGATTTGAAATACATCAAATATAAACACTAAATAACACCTACCTATAAGTCACGCCGGCGTTAGTTGGTGCTTATTTATTAAATAATGAATTGTAGCATATTGTCAGAATAGCGTAGAATCGTTTCTTACACAGGGACGTTTTTTCCGCGCTGTTTGTCCCAATTGCGCTATACGATGAATCTCTTTTTCATGATATTCTACATTATTCCATAACTTCTTTTTCAACTTTCCATCCAGACAATCATTATATGATCCTATATTGTATTTCAACATATATTTATGCCAAACTAGTTTAACGTTTCTCATACTTGCGTCACATCCCTATACTTATCATCGTGTGACTATCGACATTTATTAATAGATATAAAGTCTTAGTTAACAAAACTATTGTTCAAATCGTTATTGTTTGTAATCTGTTCACTTGATGATTCCCAAGGAAATACCTTAGATAAGAGCGTAAATCAAAAATATGGGATAAGACAAAGCGCAGACCCCCTCTCTATTAATTTAGTTCTCCTTTTTTTACATCTAGTAGCCTTCTCAGTTTCGCCTAAATTTCCTATCGCGCAGTTTGTTCTAAATAGTTTCTAACACAGGGACGCTTTTTAATTTTTTTTACGGCATTAAATACTTTGAAATATACAAACCCGGTACTTTCTTCTTTGACGATATATTCGGTGCAATGGGCAACGGAATTGGCTTTTCTATTGGGGCACTGTGCCGGATATGTGCGATTTCCAAAAGCTATTCGGGCAATGGGGATTGCTGGGGAGATTTTTAAGGGAAATGAGTAATATTTTTTATGTTTAAGAAAGCAGCCGAAAATTTGGTCGGCTGCTTTTTTTGTTTCTAGAACCGAACCTTGCTACCCATTGAGTATCCAGTGTCCCTGTGTCAGACGCAATTGCCCTTCAAATTGCGGCTGACACAGGGACTCGTCTATAAGAAGAAAAACCGTTAAGGAACCTCCTTAACGGTTTTGTCATGCTGTCAGAATTATCAGAATAGCTCCTTACGCAGGGACACCTACAATTTTAGTAATTGTATTACCTCTTTGGCAACTGCACCACCTGATGATGGATTTTGTCCAGTGACGACGCGACCATCGGCTACAGCGAATGCTGACCAGTCTTCGCCTTTTACGTAATTGGCTCCTCTACGAACAAGTTCATCTTCTGTTAAAAATGGAACTATTTTATCTAATCCAAGTGCAATTTCTTCCGTATTTGCAAAGCCTGCAACCTTTTTGTCAGTAATTAAATAGTTACCTGCCGCATTTTTAATATTTAGTAAGCCAACAGAACCATGACAAACAGCTGAAACGATTCCGCCATTTTCATGTATTGTACTAGCGATACTTTGTAACTTTTCATCATTAGGGAAATCCCACATTACTCCGTGCCCACCTGTATAATAAATGGCATCATAATCTTCAGGATTCACTTCATCTGCCGATAAAGTTGTACTTAGCTGATTTAAAAAGTCATTGTTTGTATAATATTTCCAATCTAATTCCGTCATTTGATCAGCTTGCAAGCTGTGTGGATCAATCGGTGTATATCCACCTTTAGGGCTAACATAATCAATTCTATATCCTTCCTTTTCCATCTCGACTGCAAAGTGAACAGCTTCCCCTAACCATAATCCTGTTGCACGTTCCTGATTTGGATATTTAGAAATATTAGTTACAACTACTAAGATGTTTTTCATTATACATCCTCCTTTTGGTTTGATATTATCAACCTTAAAGGTTAAACCATACTTTAAGTCAAGGAGGATGTATTATGTACTCAATTCAAAAAGCAAGCCTTTTAGCTCAAATTCCATCAAGCACTATTAGATATTATGAAAAAATAACTTTAATTCCTCCAATAAAAAGAAATATACAAGAACATCGCATATTCGATGATAAAGACATTGAAATCTTAAATTTAATTAGATGTTTTCGAAATTTAGGCATGTCGATTGAGGATATAAGAGCCAGTATTTCAAATATAAATTTAGAGCATGAAGATATAAATACTAAAGCAATTTTATTTCAGCATAAGAAAAAATTAGAGGAGCAAATTGGTATTTTAAATTCTTATATTCATGAAATCGAGGAAAAAATAGTTAGTTAAAAAGCTGATTTCCTGTTTGAATTGCCCTGTCACACAGGGACGCATTTTTAAGTTGTAGTCTATTCTCAGGATAGTGTAGAACTGTTTGAACAGGGATGCAAAAACTATAAACAAAGCAAAGGAAGATATCAATGATTAGCATGCAAAATACACCAAACCGCTTAGGTGTCACTACCACGGGGGATTTCCAAGATTTCGAAGAGTTATATGAAGCACTCCACACGATTGTTGGGGAGGAAATGGAATATATACATTATGATGCTGTTCGAATACGTGTCCTCGGGGTATGTTACGATATTCGACATGCACTGATGGGAGA
>NZ_JAIZDB010000052.1 GCF_029533155.1 Psychrobacillus antarcticus
GGCCACACCCGTTCCCATACCGAACACGGAAGTTAAGCTCTTCAGCGCCGATGGTAGTTGGGGGTTTCCCCCTGTGAGAGTAGGACGTCGCTAGGCACCAAAAGAAAAGTCGTTACCGAGTTAAATCGGTAACGACTTTTTTGTAACTTGAAATAATAAGTTATGGGCTTTATAGTGGTTTTTCGATCAATTGAAGCCACTTAGAGTGAGGTTGACCAAGAATATCTGGCGGCAATTTAACTTTCACAGCCTCGAACACGGTCATTTAGCTCTTCAACACCGATAGTAGTTCGGGCCTCCCCTGTATAAAAATGAATGTATCTCTCTCTTGGTATCCCATCGCATGATTTATTAAAGTGATTTCAGTACACTTCTTCTGCAGCCTAATAAAGTGTATTTCTTGTGAAAATTACTATTTTTAATCTCAGAGACAATAGTTTATTTACATTACTAGTCTACTTAATAGAGCAAATCCTCTCGGAAATACATTAAATACTCAATTATTTAATTAATAAATTTACTAAAATAAATAGAATTATGACTATCATTAATAGAAGTGAGAAAAGTCCGAATAAATATACTATTTTCGGTTTCTTGACACTTACATGATGCGCTGATAACCTTGTAATAATATTTATTTAACAGAGGAGGAATTCAGCGAAATGTGGGAATCTAAATTTCAAAAAGAAGGCTTAACATTTGATGATGTTTTATTAGTTCCAGCTCAGTCAGAAGTACTACCAAAGGATATCGATTTATCGGTGCAACTAACTACTAAAATAAAATTAAATATTCCGATGATTAGTGCTGGTATGGATACTGTAACGGAAGCTAAAATGGCAATAGCTATGGCACGTCAAGGTGGGCTTGGAGTCATTCATAAAAATATGAGTATTGAAGAGCAAGCAGAACAAGTGCAAACTGTTAAACGTTCTGAAAATGGTGTAATTACAGATCCTTTCTTTTTAACTCCAGAACATCAGGTATATGATGCAGAGCACTTAATGGGGAAATATAGAATTTCTGGTGTCCCAATCGTAAACAATGAAAAAGATTTACTATTAGTCGGTATTATCACAAACCGTGATTTGCGTTTTATTCAGGATTACTCCTTAAAAATAGATGATGTAATGACGAAGGAACAATTGGTTACTGCTTCAGTTGGAACAACACTCATTGATGCTGAGAAAATTCTTCAACAGTACAAAATTGAAAAGTTACCTATCGTTGATGATAAAGGGATTTTAAAAGGCTTAATCACAATAAAAGATATTGAAAAAGTGATTGAATTCCCGAATGCTGCAAAAGATCATCATGGACGTTTGTTAGTAGGAGCTGCAGTCGGCGTTACGAAAGATACGATGCTAAGAGTACAGAAACTTGTAGAAGCACATGTAGATGTAATTGTTATTGATACAGCACATGGTCATTCTCAAGGTGTAATGGATACAGTAAGAGAAATCCGTACGGCATATCCTGAATTAGATATCGTTGCTGGTAATGTCGCTACTGGTGAAGCAACTAAAGCTCTATTTGAAGCAGGTGCCGATGTTGTCAAAGTTGGTATTGGACCTGGTTCTATTTGTACAACTCGTGTTGTCGCAGGTGTTGGGGTTCCTCAAATTACAGCTATATACGATTGTGCTTCAGAGGCTCGCAAGTCTGGTAAAACAATAATCGCTGATGGTGGTATTAAGTATTCAGGTGATATCGTAAAAGCGCTAGCTGCGGGTGGACATGTAGTTATGTTAGGTAGCTTACTTGCTGGTACAACAGAAAGTCCCGGAGAGACAGAGATTTTCCAAGGTAGACGTTTTAAAACTTATCGTGGAATGGGATCTATAGCTGCTATGGAAAAAGGTTCAAAAGATCGTTATTTCCAAGAGGATGCAAAAAAATTAGTTCCAGAAGGCATTGAAGGTCGTCTTCCTTATAAAGGTCCACTTTCTGATACTGTTCACCAATTACTAGGAGGTGTTCGTGCAGGCATGGGCTACTGTGGGACAGGAACACTTGAAGACTTACGAGAAAATGCACAGTTTATCCGTATGACTGGTGCGGGATTACGTGAAAGTCATCCGCACGATGTTCAAATCACAAAAGAGGCTCCAAACTACTCTATATCATAAGTAATCTCGGTTTCTTGAAACTTTTGCACCCATTCGTCGTCTTAAAAATAGGACGAATGGGTGCTTTTTTGTATGCAAGTGTCCTAGCGCTCTAAAGTATGATAAAATGAGCAGTGATTAATAAAAAGGTGGAGGTACGATAGTGGAGAAGGTTTGGATGACATCAATGATAAAGTGGATAATACTTCCGATGTTTCTTGTGTCAGTAGTATGTGGTATGCCTGCTGTTACAAAAGCAGAGGATCTTCTGAATTTAAATGTAGATGCAGCAATTTTAATCGATGCAGAAACAGGGAAAATTCTATATGAAGAGAATTCTGAGACAGCGTTAGGTATAGCGAGTATGACGAAGATGATGACGGAGTATTTGTTATTTGAGGCAATAGAAGAAGGTAAAGTAACATGGGACCAACAATACAATGTAAATGAATATACATACAAAATCTCTCAAGATCGTCGTTTAAGTAATGTACCACTACGTGAGGACGGTAGCTATTCTATTCAAGAGCTTTATGAAGCGATGGCTATTTACTCAGCAAATGCTGCTACTATTGCAATTGCTGAAACGATTGCAGGAACCGAAGAAAATTTTGTAAAACTTATGAATGAAAAAGCAGCCGAAATGGGATTAGAAGGATATAAGTTCGTCAATTCTTCAGGCCTAAACAATGCAGACTTACAAGGAATGCATCCAACAAGTACTAATGCATCTGATGAAAATATTATGCCAGCAAAATCAGTTGCTACTCTTGCCTATTATTTAATGAAAGATTTTCCTGAAGTTTTAGAAACAACGAAAATTGCGAAGAAAACATTCCGTAAAGGAACTTCTGATGCAATAGAGATGAGTAACTGGAACTGGATGTTACCAGGTTTAATATATGAATACGAAGGCGTAGATGGTTTAAAAACTGGAACAACGGAGTTTGCAGGTCATTCCTTTACTGCAACTGCTCAAAAGAATGGAATGCGTGTTATTTCTGTCGTAATGAAAGCAGTGGATGCAAATGGTAAAGGTAGTTACAAAGCTCGCTTTGACGCAACTAGAGCCTTACTAGATTATGGATTCTCCCAATTTTCTAAAGAAGAAATTGTTCCGGCAGGATTTAAAATTCCAGAACATGAAACATTAAAAGTAGAAAAAGGGAAAGAAGACACAGTAGCAATTGCTGTGAAGGACCCTATTTCTATCGTCATTAAAACAAATGAAAAAGAATTGTACAAGCCTATATTTACAGCAAGTAAAGAGACGCTTGAAGCAGATATTAAAAAGGATACAGTTGTTGGTAAAGTTCACTTAGAGAAATCTGAAGGAACTGACTATGGTTATATAATTGATAAAGCTGCAGAAACGGACGTAGTAACTACGGAGGCTGTGGAACGTGCTAGCTGGTTTAGTTTAATGTTCCAAGGGATTGGTAAGTTTTTCGGAAACTTATGGAGTAGCACAACAGACTTTATAGGTGGATTATTTTAAATAGCAAAAGCACTGTAGCTCATTAGAGTTACGGTGCTTTTGCTATTTCTAAGGCATGCATTAATTGATGAATGGAGGAGGCAACCTGATCTATCTTTAATCCTCCAAATCCTAGTACAAGCTTTGGAACTGTCTTCTCCTCTATTTCAGATGAAATATATTCTCCAAGAGCGTATATCCGAATGTCAGCTTGCTCCGCAAGATTTACTAGTTCTGTTTCTGTTTTAGTTGTTTGAATTGTTAACAATATATGCATACCTGCTTGTTCTCCAGATATTGTAACGGTTGGTTCGTATTGCATGATAGTTTTCGTAATAATTTCTAGTTTTCTCTTATAAATTTTTCTCATCTTATTCAAATGTTTTGCGAAGTATCCATCCTCCATAAAGTTTGCTAGTATATGCTGATCCATTCGAGGAACCGTAGCAGAATAATAGGAAAACCTCTGTTTATATTGTGAGATTAGCGATTTAGGTAATACTGCATAGGCCATTCGTAAAGAAGGCATTAGGGATTTAGAAAATGTGCTCAAATAGATGACCCGTTCATTCTGATCGATACTCTGAAGGGAAGGAATAGGCTTCCCTGTGTACCTAAACTCGCTATCATAATCATCTTCAATAATGTATCGATTATCCTGCTGGTATGCCCACGCAAGTAACTGGCTTCGTCGGGTTGCAGATAGTACTGCTCCTGTCGGAAATTGATGGGAGGGAGTTACATACATCACATTTACAAAAGACTGATCTAGTTTTGAGACTATGACGCCATCGTTATCTATTGGAATAGGTACTGATTTCCTACTATCTTTAAAAAATAAATGATGCGTAAGAGGGTATCCCGGGTTTTCAAATCCATACACTGCTTTATCTCCAAGTAAATGAATGAGGAGAGGCATAATTTGTTCAGTACCTGAGCCTAGGATAATTTGTTCAGGCGTACTTTTTACTCCCCTCGATTGAAATAAATAAGAAGAGATTTGCTGTCTCAACTCATAATCTCCTTGAGGATGCCCTAGCTGAAGTAAGTCTTTATTTTCATCATTTACAATGTCCTTCGCATATTTTCTCCAAGTTGCAAATGGAAATGAATCGGTATCAATTTTCCCTGGAGAAAGATCAACAGAAAAGGAAGGTATATCATTTGCTTCCTGCATGATGGAAGGGTTGTTCTGTTCAATAATAGCTAACTCCTCTAAATTTTGTACGAAATATCCACGTCTCGGTTCGGATGAAATAAACCCTTCAGCAACTAATTGGCTATAGGCAAATTCAATCGTCGTTTGACTGACAGCTAAATAATCAGCCAGTTTTCTTTTAGAGGGAAGCTTAACACCTTCTTCAATTGTTCCGTTAATAATTGCTTCTTTAATAGCACGATATAGTTGTTCATATAAAGGAGTTTTCGATTCTTGTATGAGCTGAAACATTAAGAAATCCATCATTTCTCCAATCTGACCACTACTATTGTTTTATTTTAGATACTTATTGTAGGGTCATATTTTATTATACTAAATTTTATAAAGATATTGGAATAAAATAAGGATCATAAAATCCGTTGTTAGGATTCCCTTTTTCTCCCGAATTAACAGAAGGTGAAGGAAAGTCTTGCAAAAGAAGTTTACGTATAGTAAAGTATGAGTAATTTCATGAATCAAAAACGATGATAGGAAGTAGTAACAAGCACGTTTTTTTAGAGAGTCAGCGGCTGGTGAAAGCTGATATAAACACTTGTGAATCCGTCCTTTGAGTTGTACGGCTGAATGATTAGTAGGTCGTACCGGTTGAAAAGCCGTTACAGTACAAGTAAGTGGATTCCGTCAATGACTGGATCAATCAGGGTGGCAACGCGGGTATGCTCTCGTCCCTATTTCATGGGATTGGGGCTTTTTTGTCGTTTTTTCGAAAATTCTAAAGGAGGAGTTTTAAATGTTAGATATAAAATTTGTACGAGATAATTATGAAACAGTAAAAGCAAAACTTGCTAAGCGTGGGGAAGATATTTCGGAGTTTGACCAATTCCAACCTTTAGACCAAAAGCGTCGTGAATTGATTGCAAAAACAGAAGTATTAAAGGCAGAAAGAAATGAGTTTTCTCAAAAGATCTCTTTGATGAAACGAAATAAAGAAAATGCCGATGACCTTATTGTACGTATGCGTGAAGTAGGGGATGAAATTAAAGCATTAGATGATGAGTTACGTGATGTAGAAGAAAAGTTTGAATATATGATGATGCGTATTCCTAATATCCCGCATGACAGTGTACCAATTGGTGATTCTGAAGATGATAATGTAGAAATATTTAAATGGGGGAAAGTTCCTTCATTTGATTTTGAAACGAAAGCGCATTGGGATATTGCGACAGATTTAAAATTAGTAGATTTTGAACGTGCTGCAAAAGTAACAGGAAGTCGTTTTGCGTTTTATCGTGGTCTTGGAGCAAGACTAGAACGTGGATTGTTAAACTTCATGATGGATTTACATTCAGAAGAACATGGCTATGAAGAAATGCTACCACCTTATTTAGCAAACCGTGCAAGTTTAACAGGCACTGGGCAGCTTCCAAAGTTTGAAGAGGATGCGTTCCTAATCGGAGAAGAAGATTACTTCTTAATCCCAACAGCAGAAGTACCTGTAACAAACTTTTATAGAGATGAGATATTAGATGGGGCGGAACTTCCTCAAGCTTTTACTGCTTATAGTGCTTGTTTCCGTTCTGAGGCAGGATCTGCAGGTCGTGATACTCGTGGGTTAATACGTCAACATCAATTTAACAAAGTGGAGTTAGTTCGCTTTGTGAAACCTGAAGATTCTTATGAGCAGCTAGAACTTTTAACTGGTCATGCAGAAAAAGTATTACAATTGTTAGGTCTGCCATACCGTAAACTTCATATGTGTACTGCAGATTTAGGATTTACAGCAGCGAAGAAATACGATTTAGAGGTCTGGTTACCAAGTTACGGTGAATATAAAGAAATTTCTTCTTGCAGTAACTTTGAGGATTTCCAAGCTCGACGTGCTGGAATTCGTTTCCGCCGTGAAGCTGGAGGGAAACCAGAGTACCTGCATACTTTAAATGGTAGTGGGTTAGCATTGGGACGTACAGTGGCGGCTATATTAGAAAATTACCAACAAGCGGATGGAACAGTAGTAGTTCCAGAAGTTCTTGTTCCTTATATGGGTGGAAAAACAGTTATTAAGTAATGAAGAGAAGAACCAGATTCGCTATAAAATGCGTTTCTGGTTCTTCTTTTGTTCGCGAAGATTACGAAAAAAATGAGTGAGAATACTACCGCATTCTTCTGCTAAAACCCCCTCTGTTACTTCACAGGAGTGATTAAATCTATCATCATTTAATAATCGGTAAAGAGAATCGACACAGCCCGCTTTGGGATCTCTTGCTCCATATACTACTCGAGGGATACGGGACTGTAAAATAGCTCCTGCACACATTGGACAAGGCTCTAAGGTAACATATAGAGTTGTGTCTTCTAATCTCCAATTTTTTAATGTTTTACAGGCCTCTTGAATAGCAAGTAGTTCTGCGTGTGTGGTCGCATTTAGGGTTGTTTCTCTTAAGTTGTAACCTGCTGCAATAACCTGATCTTTATGTACAATTACTGCACCTATTGGAACTTCACCAATGGCAGCTGCTTTTTTTGCTTCTTCTATGGCTAAATTCATATAATATTCATCCATCTAAATCGACTCCTTTTGCCTAGTGTAGCATGTTTTTTTGACAACTTGCATACTCTATGATGAAGGAGTGATGCATTGATCCATATAGTTAAACAGGGAGATAGTTTATATGCAATCGCCAAACGGTTCGGAACAACAGTGGAAAGCATTGTTACTATCAATGAAATCCCTGATCCTGATGTATTAGTACTAGGGCAAGCGCTAGTACTTCCATCAACGCCAAGTCCTAGTAGACCTACCATTGAAACGAATTTATACGTGGAATGGTATACTGAAATACCCTCAGAACGTGTGTTAGAACAAGTAGAAAAGGTGGCCACAAACTTAACGTACATGATGCCATTTACGTATGAAGTGCTACGAGATGGATCATTAACGAAGATGAATTGGGGTACATTAAGTGAAATTGCGAAAGAGCATAAGGTAGAAACAGTTATTGTAATAGCGAATATTGAAAATTATGCTTTTAATAGTTCCCTAGCTCATACTATTTTTACGGATGAAAAAGTAAAGATGAACTTGTTTGAACAATCGGTGGCAGAGGCAAAAAAAAGAGGAACTACTCATATTCATGTGGATTTTGAGTATATGGAACCTGATGACAGAGAAAATTACGTGAATTTTTTAAAGGAATTCAAAGAATTTGCAAAAGGGTATATTATATCCGTAACACTTTCTCCTAAAACAAGTGCAGACCAACCAGGTAAGTGGTATGAAGCTTTTGATTATAAGGCATTAGGTGAAGTGGCTGATTTTGTTGTCATTATGACTTATGAGTGGGGATATAGTGGGGGACCACCGATGGCAGTTTCACCCATTGGACCTGTTCGCAGAGTATTGGAATATGCAAAAACAGAAATACTTCCAAGCAAAATTATGATGGGGCAGAACTTATATGGATATGATTGGACTTTACCATATAAAGCAGGAAATCCAAGTGCTAAAGCATTAAGCCCGCAGCAGGCCATTCAACTAGCAAAGGATCGAAATGCTGCAATTGAATACAATCAAAATGCCCAGGCTCCTTTCTTCCGCTATTGGCAGGATGGTATCGAACATGAGGTATGGTTTGAAGATGCGCGATCTATTCAAGCTAAGTTTAAACTCTTAAAAGAACTGCAGCTACTAGGAATTGCATATTGGCACAGTGGTTTTGATTTCCCACAAAATTGGTACTTACTTCACGAAATGTTCCAAGTGAAGAAAAAATAGAGCAAATTAGCCTTTCCTTGGAAAGGTGTATTTGCTCTATTTTTCATTTTCGGCATGTGTTAAAATAGATGGTACGACTTGAAATCTTAGAGTGAGGTTAAACCTATGTCCATTCCATTTATAACGGTAGAAGGCCCAATAGGGGTAGGGAAGACTTCCTTGGCCAAAGCTATTGCCGCTAAATACAAATTTGAATTATTAAAAGAAATTGTAGATGAAAATCCTTTTTTAAATAAGTTTTATGATGATATTGCAGAATGGAGTTTCCAAACAGAGATGTTTTTTCTGTGTAATCGTTATAAACAATTAAGTGATATAGAGAAAAAATATTTATCGAAAGAACGTCCAGTTGTTGCGGATTATCATATTTTCAAAAATCTAATATTCGCGAAACGCACGTTGAGTGAAGTAGAATATGAAAAGTATGAATCAATCTATCAAATTTTGACGAAAGATATGCCTATTCCTAATATGGTCATATATATAGACGCAAGTATAGATGTACTTGTCGGACGAATTGATATGCGTGGAAGGGATTTCGAAAAAAAAATTAGCTCTGACTATTTAGAGCAGCTTTCAGCCGATTATCGCATATTTATCGATAACTTCGAGATAAAGCATCCAGAAGTACCCGTTCTTCGATTTAATGGAGATGAGATAGATTTTGTTCGAAATGGACAGGACCTACAAATAATATTAGATAAAGTAGATGCAACCTTACATAAAAGGAGTTATTAAACAATGAGTTTAAAAGAGAAGTATGGTATACCTTCTAATGCAGTTATAACAATTGCAGGAACTGTTGGAGTAGGTAAATCAACAATGACTAAAGCATT
This sequence comes from Psychrobacillus antarcticus, assembly GCF_029533155.1. Classification (GTDB taxonomy): domain Bacteria; phylum Bacillota; class Bacilli; order Bacillales_A; family Planococcaceae; genus Psychrobacillus; species Psychrobacillus antarcticus. The sequence goes on from NZ_JAIZDB010000052.1 coordinate 9,353, forward strand.
AGCAGAAGCATTAAATTTTAAAACATCTTTTGAAAATGTGGATACAAACCCTTATTTAGATCTCTTCTACGAGGATTTTACTAAATGGAGCTTCCATTTACAAATTTACTTTTTAGCCGAGCGGTTTAAAGAGCAAAAAAGAATGTTTGAGTATGGTGGAGGATTTATCCAAGACCGTTCTATCTATGAGGATACAGGAATATTTGCACAAATGCATAAAGAAAAAGGTACGATGGATCCAGTAGATCATGAAACGTATACGAGTTTATTTGAAGCTATGGTAATGACTCCATATTTTCCACATCCGAACCTACTGATTTATTTGGAAGGGACAATGGATGACATTATTGATCGAATTCATGATAGAGGTCGTCCAATGGAGCAACAAACCCCTATTTCTTATTGGGAGGAAATGCATGGGCGTTATGAGAAATGGATTGACGCATTTAATGGTTGTCCAGTACTTCGTTTGAATATCAATGATTACGATATTTTGACTAACCCAGACGATGTGGAAGCAATCTTAGAACGTATTGGTCATTTCATGGAACAAACTGCTAATATTCGCAAATAAATAAAATCCTCCTGTTAACTTAAACGGGAGGATTTTTAAGTTTTTCCAAAAAAAAGAAAGTAACGGAATTCGCTACCTTCTTAATATTCTGAACAATATATTGAAAGAAAAATTCGTTACAAATGTAACGAATTCAATCTCAAATTTATGCGTGTGTGTTTTTAAAATGGAGGAGGAAGAGGGATTCGAACCCCCGCGCGGTATGACCCGCCTGTCGGTTTTCAAGACCGATCCCTTCAGCCGAACTTGGGTATTCCTCCGAAGTAACAAGAATTAATTTATCATGGATAGATATGAAAGTCAATATATTTTTAACTGTTTTAGGCAAGGTGTTTTTTCTTGTGTGTTTCTAAAATAGGTAAGTGGATAAAATTTACTTGTATATTATCATTGATTTTTGTCTGTAAAAAAAGTATACTTGTAAATGCCGTGCTAGGTGGGAAGGTAGCGGTGTCTTGTAACTCGCAATCCGCTCTAGCGAGACTGAACTCCTTCTCTGAGGTTGAATACATGTAGGGTCTGGTATTTGCACGTGATGTTGACGTTTGGGTCTTGCGCAATGAGTACCCATGAACCATGTCAGGTCCGGAAGGAAGCAGCATTAAGTGGTGTTTACTCATGTGCCGCAGGGTAGCCTAAACCGAGTTAACGACAAAGGTGCCGCTTATGTGTTTCAATCGAAGGAAGGTGCACGGCATTAATTTTAAACTTCAACTCATTTGTCTAATTGACAAATGAGTTTTTTGTTTGAAAAAAAGAACTACTATATATAAATAAGCGAAGTCTAGTTGACTTTATGATATAATAGGTATCATTAACAACAAGAAAAGAGAAGGAGGGAAATGAGTGTCGTATCAAGCTTTTTACCGTGCTTATCGGCCACAATCGTTTGCGGAAATGTCCGGTCAAACGCATATTAAGCAAACCCTTCAAAATGCCCTCCTTTATAATAAAACAACACATGCGTATTTATTTTCAGGGCCACGTGGAACAGGTAAAACAAGTGCGGCAAAAATATTTGCTAAAGCACTGAACTGTGAAAATGGTCCAGCGAAAGAACCTTGCAATACATGTGAAACGTGTAAAAGTATAACGGTAGGGTCGAATACAGATGTCATTGAATTTGACGCTGCTTCTAACTCTCGAGTAGAAGAAATGCGTGATATTATTGAAAAAGTTCGATTTGCACCTTCTAATGCTAAATACAAAGTGTATATTATCGATGAAGTGCATATGCTTTCCACGAGTGCATTCAACGCATTACTGAAAACATTAGAAGAGCCACCTGCACATGCTGTGTTCATATTAGCGACAACGGAGCCACACAAAATTCCATTAACTATCATTTCTAGGTGCCAGCGTTTTGACTTTAAACGAATTACATCTGGTGATATTGTTTCTCGTATGGAGGAAGTATTAACCGATTCTAAAATTGAATACGATGTAAATGTACTGAAAATTATTGCACAAGCCGCCGCGGGTGGTATGCGTGATGCACTCAGTATGCTCGACCAGGTTGTATCATTTAGCGCAGGTAAAATGACGATTGAAGATGCTTTACTTGTAACTGGTTCTATTGGACAGGATGTCTTTTTTCAATTAGCAGATGCATTGATAGAAAAAGATATAGCAAAGGCATTAGCCAGCATTGAAAAGTTAATAGAAGATGGCAAGGATCCGGTTCGATTAACAGAGGATTTTATAACCTTCTATAGAGACTTACTTATTTTACTTGTTGCTCCAGAACAAACTGAATTACTTGAAATAGCAACGGGGGACTCTATGTTTTTAGAGCTTGCTTCAAAGTTTCAAGTCGATACCTTATACAAGGGTATTTCCATCTTAACGAGTACACAACAAGAAATGCGTTTCTCTAATCATGCAAAAGTGTATCTGGAAACAGCCATCATCCGGTTAGCGCATGTACCAATAGAAGGAACGTTCTCAAATGAAAGCAACTCGGAATTAGAAACAAAGGTAAGAGTATTAGAAATTCAATTAGAGCAGTTGCAACAGCAATTAAGTCAAGGGTTGATTCCACAGGCAAATACCGGAACACAAGAACATCCAAAACGCCAAAGACAAAAGTCATCTGGTGGTGTTAAAGTTTCTACTGGCCGAATACAAGAAATCTTGAAAACAGCCACGAAAACGAATATCCAAACGATTAAATCTCAGTGGGCGAATATTTTACAGCAATTACAAAAATCTCATGCTGCACTACTAAATGATGCGGAGCCAGTAGCAGCATCTTCTAATGCATTTGTGTTAAAATTCAAGTATGATATTCATTGTCAAATGGCAATGGAGAATAAAACATTTTCCACTTCATTTCCCCAGCTAATCGCCAACTTAACGGGAACAATGTATGAGGTTTTATACGTACCAGAGGAAAATTGGTTGAAAATCAGAGAAGACTTTATTAAACAAAATGGCTTGAAACAAAGTACTCAAGATGCTGAGGAAGAAAATTCTTCTGAAGCGACTGAATCGATGGAACTATTACAAACGATGTTACAGGTATCAGAGGATCCGCTGATTGTGGAAGCAGAGAAACTATTTGGAAAAGAATTTGTAGAAGTACAAGATAACTAAGGAGGAAAATAATTATGCGTGGAATGGGAAATATGCAAGGTATGATGAAACAAATGCAAAAAATGCAAAAGAAGATGGAAGAGGCACAAGAAGAACTAGCTACTCAACGATTTGAAGCAGTGGCTGGTGGTGGTATGGTGAAAGTTATAGTTTCTGGACAAAAGGAAGTACTAGAAGTAGAACTAGATCCAGCTGTAGTAGATCCAGATGATATTGAAATGCTTCAAGATTTAATCGTTATTGCTACTAACGACGCTATTAAAAAAGCAGAAGAAACAGCGAACTCCACAATGGGTCAATTCACGAAAGGATTGAACCTTCCTGGCATGTTCTAGGAGGAATAATAATGTATTATCCTGAACCGATATCAAAACTAATTGATAGTTTTATGAAATTGCCGGGGATAGGGCCGAAAACAGCGGCCCGACTGGCTTTTTTTGTTTTAACCATGAAAGAGGATACTGTTTTAGACTTTGCGAAAGCTTTAGTAGATGCTAAACGAAACTTAAGTTTTTGTTCTGTATGTGGGCATATAACAGATATTGATCCTTGCCATATATGTCAGGATCAGCAAAGAGATCCATCTTTGATCTGTGTGGTTCAAGATACAAAAGATGTAATTGCATTGGAAAAAATGAGAGATTATAATGGACGATACCACGTACTTCATGGTGCAATTTCTCCGATGGATGGAATTGGTCCGGAAGATATCAATGTACCTACGCTTTTGAAAAGGTTACAAAATACAGAAATAGAAGAACTAATACTAGCAACTAATCCTACAATTGAAGGAGAAGCAACGGCAATGTATATTTCACGCCTTGTCAAACCGTCTGGTATTAAAACAACAAGAATTGCTCATGGATTACCTGTCGGTGGAGATTTAGAGTATGCAGATGAAGTAACATTGTCTAAAGCTCTAGAAGGTCGCCGAGAATTGTAGGGGGATCGGTAAATGTGATGTTTTCTAAAAAAGGAAAACTAAAAAAAGAATTTGATGAGCAATTCGTAACTCTCATGAAAGAAACAAAGGCAGAGTGGCATCAAGCTCAGTTAATAGAAGACTATTTAAATGACTATGATTTAGATGCAGTTGCTAAAAGGAAAATGACAGAAAGTATTCACTTCTATCTATATAAAGAAGCGAAAATTCGGAATGTCGTTCTAAAATAGAATAATAGATGTACTAGCTACATATAATGATAGATATGATTTTATGGAGGGGTAACGCATGAAGTTTATTATCATTATATGTTCGCTAGTACTGATATCTTTTTTATTATTTCGAAATTCATTTCCAAAGTTTTTTGAGGGTATATCGATTTTATTATTTCGTCTAGGTTTTTCTGTTCTTTTGTTATATGGAGTACATTTATTGATGGGTTCAGTAGGTTATGCAATACCAGTGAATTTGTTTACAGGTGCTGTTGCAGCTACGTTAGGCATACCTGGAGTAATCTCTATTGTAGCGATTTCTATGTTAATATAAAAAAGTTTTGAAAAAGTGTTGACTTTATAATGCAGAGCGAGTAATATTGTAGAAGTCGCCAAGAGGTAAAGTATTCCGGTAGACAACATGAACATTGAAAACTGAACATGCAAAACGTTAAGACATACAGCTTGATAGCTAACTTAGTTAGTTTGATAGCAAAATAATTTTTGACATCATTTAATGATGATGCCAGCAAAACAAATGAGCTTTTAAACTAGTTCTAATTTGTTACCTTTCGAAATGCTTCGCAGATCGGAAGGTAACTATTATGGAGAGTTTGATCCTGGCTCAGGACGAACGCTGGCGGCATGCCTAATACATGCAAGTCGAGCGAATGACGAAGAAGCTTGCTTCTTCTGATTTAGCGGCGGACGGGTGAGTAACACGTGGGCAACCTGCCCTGTAGATTGGGATAACTCCGGGAAACCGGGGCTAATACCGAATAATCCATTTCCTCTCATGGGGAGATGTTAAAAGACGGTTTCGGCTGTCACTACAGGATGGGCCTGCGGCGCATTAGCTAGTTGGTGAGGTAACGGCTCACCAAGGCGACGATGCGTAGCCGACCTGAGAGGGTGATCGGCCACACTGGGACTGAGACACGGCCCAGACTCCTACGGGAGGCAGCAGTAGGGAATCTTCCACAATGGACGAAAGTCTGATGGAGCAATGCCGCGTGAGTGAAGAAGGTTTTCGGATCGTAAAACTCTGTTGTGAGGGAAGAACAAGTACGAGAGTAACTGCTCGTACCTTGACGGTACCTCATTAGAAAGCCACGGCTAACTACGTGCCAGCAGCCGCGGTAATACGTAGGTGGCAAGCGTTGTCCGGAATTATTGGGCGTAAAGCGCGCGCAGGCGGTCCCTTAAGTCTGATGTGAAATCCCACGGCTCAACCGTGGAAGGTCATTGGAAACTGGGGGACTTGAGTACAGAAGAGGAAAGCGGAATTCCAAGTGTAGCGGTGAAATGCGTAGAGATTTGGAGGAACACCAGTGGCGAAGGCGGCTTTCTGGTCTGTAACTGACGCTGAGGCGCGAAAGCGTGGGGAGCAAACAGGATTAGATACCCTGGTAGTCCACGCCGTAAACGATGAGTGCTAAGTGTTAGGGGGTTTCCGCCCCTTAGTGCTGCAGCTAACGCATTAAGCACTCCGCCTGGGGAGTACGGTCGCAAGACTGAAACTCAAAGGAATTGACGGGGGCCCGCACAAGCGGTGGAGCATGTGGTTTAATTCGAAGCAACGCGAAGAACCTTACCAGGTCTTGACATCCCGCTGACCGGCCTAGAGATAGGCTTTTCCCTTCGGGGACAGCGGTGACAGGTGGTGCATGGTTGTCGTCAGCTCGTGTCGTGAGATGTTGGGTTAAGTCCCGCAACGAGCGCAACCCTTGATCTTAGTTGCCAGCATTC
>NZ_JAIZDB010000053.1 GCF_029533155.1 Psychrobacillus antarcticus
TCTACATTCGTTTGAGCGGCAACTTCTCGATAAGAATAGCGACCCGATAAATAGAGTAGAACGGCTTGATACTTTTCTTCCGCGCTAAATTGTTTTCTCATTTTATAACACCCCATTCATGTGTCTAGAAAATGGGGGTCAGTGCATGCCTGGGGGGTCTCGACTTTCTCGCTGTTCCCGCTGGAGTCGCCACATTTCACTACAATCAATTAAATGAGTAGTACTCCACTAGTAGATCTGCATAGCCTATCGCTTTGATGATAAGCGTATTCAAAGTTACTAGAGGGGTAAAACGGACTCTTGAATTAGGGGTAGTATTATATAAAGTGGACCTAGTTGATTGGAGCGCAGAGCGGCGACTCCAGTGGGAACAGCGCGAGCTGAAGACCCTGGACTGAGCATCGCGAGGGAAGCGGCTGAAGCCGTGCCCACGGAAAGCGTCCGCTCGTAGCGGAAATCAACGGCATATCTACGTTTTTATTTTTAGAGGACCGGGCATTTTTTTACCCGGTTTTTCTTACTAGGCAAAAAAAAGAGCACCTTTTGGGTGTTCTAATTTTCGTTTTCTTTTAGATGGAATTCAATCTCCGCTGCGGCGGTATTTGCATTCACTTTGGCTTCTTCTAAGCTACTTCCAGTGGCAATTATATACGCATATCGATGTCCCATGGATAGTGGAGGGACAATAAGTGTTCCTTTTTTGGGCTTTATATAAACGTCCACTACTCCAGGAGATTTACTAGCTCTTCCTTTTCCAGTCACCTTTTCCAGTATCCCTTTTCGGCTGGAGATAACGTATTTCGTGAATACATGTTGCTTATGTCTTGGTGTAAGGTCTGGTTGCTCTCCGACAAATAGCTTAATCGTTTCTTCCACTAGACTAAATCCATATGCTGCCTGGATCATCTTATTCATTGCTCCACCGGATATCCTTGGGTTAATCTCGATAAGCTTCCAACCATTTTTAGATAATCGAATTTCCAGATGTAATGCGCCGTTTTCAATCCCAAATGTAGTAATAATCGAATGCAGAACCTCTTCTAATTGCTCTTTAAATTTGTCTGGAACGTCTATAAGAACCCCATAGCCAGTAATGATAAACCGTTTCCCTTTTGTAATTTCCTGCTCAATAATACCAACAATATGTGCACGTTTATTGTATATAATAGCCTCTACTAAGCATTGTTCACCTTCAATATATTCTTCCAACATAATAGTTTCTTCTGGATTTTTATTGCCAAGAACTTGTATGAATTTTTCTAGTTGGACTTTACTCCGAGCTAATAGTACATCTTTGGAACCTGTAGATTTTGGAGACTTAACGATAACGGGTAAACTTAACTGATCAATTATAGACTTCGAGGAAACTACATCAGTTGGACGAATAGATAGAAATTTTGGCGTGTAAGCTTTGTTTTTTAAAAATTTCCGAGTTTCTTCTTTATCTTCCATAATCTTAATAGCAACGGATGAATTATAGTTATGACAAAATTCATCACAAAGAATAGAGGCTATATGAACATATGGGTCAATAAAACTCACGATTGTCTTGATATCTACACTTTTAAGCAACAATTTAGAGACTTCCTCTCTCATCTCCTCTAAGTTATTTGTGTCTACAGAAATCATTTTATGAACTTCCATATACTCTGTTCTTTGCTGAAGTTGTTTTTCATTGTTTGTGAAAAGAATTGTATAGTACCCCAATTTTTCAGCTGCTTTAATAGCTTCTCTACTGGAGCCTGACTTATTTGTACTTATAAAAATAATTGCTTTCAAACAGTTCACTCTCCTTTATACAGACTCTCCTTATATGTATGACAGAGCTCAATTATTTGAATGGTTATATATCACGTAAAATATTTGAAATTTATCCAATCCACTTATAGAAAACAACATATGATGAGAGTGAGGGGGGGTGTTTGGAAGAATGAAAGCCCATACTGTAGGCGAAATTAGAGGAATTATAGATGGTGAATTAGTACAAGGAACAGATGAAACGAAAATCTGTTTTGGTGCCTACCGTTTAAAACAAATAAAACATAAAAATACAATTCTATTTACAAATAAAAGAATTGTTAACTGGAAAGGTCTGGAGGATTTTTTTCCTTTAGTGCTAGCGACAGAATGGAACTATAAAAAAAATGAGATTCCTAATAACGTAACGGTCATCTATGTGGAAAATTCGGAGCACGCCTATTGGACATTTATCCATTATTATCGAAGCTTATTTGATATTCCAGTAGTCGCTATTACAGGCACTTCTGGTAAAACAACAACAAAAGAAATGATTAGGCATATTTTGTCTTTTGATCATAAGGTGACCGCTACAAACTTGACGAGTAATTCACGGACAGCCTATTTACAATACCTTTTAAAAATGGAAGAAGACACAGAAGCAGCAGTATTCGAAACGGCTGTAGGTGCACCTGGAGACGTTTTAAAAGCTGGAGAGTATTTTAAACCAACAATAGGAATTATTACAAATATAGGGGCTCATCACCTTAATTATTGCAAAACGCTTGAAGGGTATATTGCTGCAAAGGGAGAAATGGTCGAAATTATTGATCCTACAGGTGTAATAATTATTAATAATGATGATTTTAATACAAGGAAAATTAATGTAAAACGTTTCCCAGGAAAAATCGTCAAAGTTGGAAAGAATAGAAATAGTCATTTTAAAGCAATGAATATTCATTATAGAAAAGATGGTATGCAATTTAGTGTCCAACATGAAAGCAAAAACTATCAAGTATTTGTACCAGGTTTTGGTGCGCATCAAGTATACAATGCGCTTTATGCAATTGCTGCTGTTTATGAAATGGGGGTAAGTGTCACGGAGGCTGCAAGACGTTTGAAGTCATTTATAAAATACGAAAAGCAGCTTCAGGTTTTAAATGGCATCAATGGTTCAACCATTCTGGATGATACGTGGAGTTTGACGACGACATCGTTGGAAGCAGCATTGAAGGTGCTGAACGAAGTGGGTGTAGGGAAAAAAAAGATAGCCATAATTGGGACGATTACAGATTTAGGGTCCTGGGGTTACATTATCCACAAGGAAGCAGGAAGTCTCGTTTACCAAAATGGAGTAGATGTATTAATAACGATAGGGTTCCATGCCCAAATAATTGCAGAACATGCATTAGAACTAGGGCTTAATTCATCTGTCTATAAATTTAATAATGGTACCCGTGCCTATGATTTGTTAAAGGATATTGTGGATGACGAAACAATTATTCTTATAAAAGGCGATATGTATTCCCAAACTATTAAAGAATTAGCTTTAAAACTACGAAATAAGCCAAATTAGTTTTGGAAGATAGAATTCTAACAAATATAAATATGCTCTGTATGGACAAACTGCCTTGCCAAAAAAGGTAGATTCTTAATATGTTACAGTATTCTACTTAAAAGGAGGGATAACAATGGGAAATATTTGTCCATGTGGAGTATCTGTAGATGCTTTTTCTGGGGATAATAATGTAAAATTTGATGGGCAAATGGGTACGATCGAAGGAAACTTAACGTACCTTGCTGAAGTATGCGTTACGACGCTTGCTGCTTCTACTCTGTCACTAGATTTTGAGGATACGGAAACACCAGATGAAAACAACTTCACCTTTACTGCAAACGAAATTACTTCAGTTGTATGTAAAAGAGAAGGTCAGAACTGTGTTGTAACTGTAACTGGTACAGGACTTGTGAATGGAGTGGAATTTCCGTTTGAAGCTGTTTTTAGAGATCAAGTTGCATCAGCGAATGTTGATAATGTACAAAGCTTCGAAATAACTGGTTTCTTTGACCAAAATGGTGCTGCTCCAGTTGAACAAGGTTCAATTGTAGCTTTAGGCTGTCAAGCACTGTAATAGGAAATGATCAATTACTGTAGCGCTCTCAAGGCAACACAGTCATTCTTCATGACAAACCCAGTCTCTAGCAAAGGTGAAGGAGGCCTTTTTAGCGAAATCTTTCCACGCTTTTCTGGGTTTGAATGAAGTTTGAACAAAGTGAAAAAGGGTGAATTTAAAGGAGGTATACAAATTGGTATTAGGTAGGGGCAGACTCAGTCAATATAAACTTTTACACGAAGAAAAAAAGTTGCGAGATCATCTGATGGAAACTGTTTTATTTTCCAAACAAGCATTATTTTCTCTTTTAAATCTGCACAATACCGTTGTTATAAAACCCGCTTTTGGTCCAGGAAAAATTATTATATCCCGAGAAAATAAAAGGTTTAAGATAAGCTCACAGCAGAAGGTGGTAAGTGTCCATAATAGAGAAGAAATGTATGAGTATTTAAAGCAATATGAACTAACACAAAAATACTATGTCGTTCAGCCTTTAAAATTTACTACCCCTCTATCACAAATCCCTTATCGTTATTTCGTTACCGTCCATCGACAAAATTCCTCATCCAAGTGGCGTACAGTATCAGTTACGAATACTAAAAATTCCTCGATTTTTATAAAAATTTTCCAAAATATATTTCTAAGCAAATCTAAAAGTCTATCTGTTTTAGTGGCTAAAAAACTAGGGAATTCCTTTCCTAGCTGCAACACGATTGTAGTGGAAGTCCTCTACGATTACAAGACTGGCATCTGGATTTATGATTCTACTTTTCATTTTTCCATGAGTAAATGGGATCAATATCAATACCTTCGTAAATCTGTTGTTCCAAAGTCTGATTTACTTACAAGTTTCACGTTTAAAGACTATCTAACTAAGTTTAGTGAAGTCATTATAAAGCCTTGTAATGGTCAAAATGGAATTGGCATTGTGCAAATCAAAAGAAAAGGGCCACAAGTCTATGAAATCCATTCTGGAATAAGAACTGATATAAAGACTAATTTAGATGAAGCTTATAGATATATGGAAGATACTTATCTAACCAAAAAGGATTATATAATTCAGCAAAGAGTACCACTAGCTACAATTGATTATTGTCCAATGGACGTCAGGGTCATAGCGCAAAAGGATGAATCTACCTGGAAGATAACCGGTAAAGTAGTTAAACTAGCAGGAAAAAATTTTATCGTAACAAATGCGGCTCAAAAGGTGCTCACTTTAGAGGAGGCTATTCGGGATTCCACTATTTTGTCTAAATGCAACGAGCCATTAAATACTGAAATAGATGAGATTTGTCTGTCGGCAACCCAAATCCTTGATGGAAAAAATATAGATTTAAATATTATTGGCTTTGATGTCGGCATTACAAACCAAGGTGATATATGGATTATTGAAGGGAATTATGTTCCTGACCTTGGAATGTTCAAGGAGTATGAAGAACAATACAAAAATATTAAAAAACTCAATAACAAAAAATAGAAGAAAGTAAAGGAGGGATGTTCTTTGAAACAACAACTTGGAAAGTGGAAACAGTACTTGTTGTTGAGGCAAAACCCCTTAACAGCTAATAGTATTCCAAGGACGGCTTTATACAATATGACTAACCTAAAGGATTTCATCAATAGTTTTGATTATGCATATGTTAAACACGATACAACTGGACAGGGAAGAGCGATCTATAAAGTATATCAACGGGAGGATGAACGCTATTGTTATGATGGCTATTCTATCCAAGGTGTACCAATCAGTAAATGTGTAAAAGCATTAGAAAATTTCCATCAAATGCTGCATCCATTTGAGCGTATGGGTAGAATGGGTAATTATATTGTTCAAGAGGGTGTCATGAGTTTTACGCCACAGGGACTGCCAGTGAGTGTTCGAGTTCATGTTCAGCTTTTAAAAGGGAAGTGGCTTGTTGGTGGAATGAACGCAAATATTGGGACAGAGGGAAATTTGGAAAATGGTATTCTGAACCTTCATCGTGGGAGTGCAATAATACCAGTGGATGAATTATTGTCGTCGCATTGGCAAATGGATGAAATAGAAAAGAATCAATTAATTAAACATATAGAGAAACTTGCTACTTCAGCCGCAAAAGTAATAGCTACAGAGGTTCCTTCGAGGGAATATGGAATAGATTTAGGACTAAGCCCAGAACGAAAACCAATCCTATTTGAAGTGAATAATACCCCTGGAATTGGTGGTTTTGCAAAGCTTGACAATAAATCCATATGGAGAAGAATCGTAGCAATTAGGAAACTACAAAATGAAGAATAATTTTTCGTACAATACGCAGGAAAGGAGGAATTTGTATGAAGCCTTTACTTGTAAAGGACTTGGAAAATTTACTACACGGAGAACTAATTAGTGGTTCTGACACTTGGTATGTCAGAAATGCTATTTATTATAAACGTCATGATCTGACGAAAAGAAATACGCTTCTGTTTGTTAGTAGAAGTGATTCTATTAACTGGCAGGAAGTAAATAATAAGGGACCAGCACTTGTGATTACAGATAAACCTTATGAAGAGCTAAAAGATGCGATGTCCAATACAACTGTTATGAAGGTTAGTAGTCTAGTGCAAGCATATTGGAGCTTTATGGATTATTACCGAAAACTGTTTCAAATACCGGTAGTGGCTATCACAGGTACTTGTGGTAAAACAACTACAAAGGAAATCATGAAGCATATTTTGAGTGTAGATAGAAATGTCCAAGCTTCTATCAGCAGTAAGAATGAGCCGAGGCAATCATTACCATACTTAACTGGAATCTCTGACCAAACAGAAGCTGCAGTATTTGAGCTTGGCTTGGGAAATTCGGGTAATATCAAACACCAATGCTTAATATATCAGCCAACCATCGGAATAATTACAAATATTGGAGTCCATCATTTAGATGGCTGTGGCAATTTGGAAGGATATATTAAAGCTAAGTCAGAGATAGTTAGCGGAATAGAAAAAAACGGCACTTTAATCCTTAATGCGGAAGATCTTAACACGAAACAGGTTTCCTTACGAAACTTTAAAGGGAAGGTAATCTACTTCGGGGTTAGCAAGAAAGCTGATTTTAGATCATCCCATATAGAATTTGCGAATAATGGCATGAGTTTCTCCATTCATTATTTAAACAAAACGTATAAAGCCTTCATTCCAGGATACGGAGAGCATCAAGTGTATAACGCGCTTGCAGCAATTGCGGCTGTACATGAAATGGGTTTGGATTTAGATGTTGCAATATCTCGTCTAGCAACGTTCCAAAATATGGCCAGACATCTTGAATTTTCGAAGGGGATTGGTGGCAGTACAATTATTGATGATACATGGACGAATAATCCTACTTCCGTAAAAGCAGCATTAGAAGTATTAGATTCCATTGGAGCAGATAAAAACGTTATTTTAGTATTAGGAGATATTAATCGATTAGGAAATTTTGAAAAGAAATACCACGGAGAAATTGGAAGTCTTGTTGCCCAAAAAAATATTCATACGCTAATAACCATTGGAAGCAAGGCAGAAGAAATAGCTCGAAAAGCGTTAAAGGACGGAACGAAAGCAGACGTGCATATATTTAAGGATATAGAAGGCGTGATGAAAGTTATAAAACCAAAGCTAAATGACCAAGCAATATTGTTAATAAAGGGACCTATGTCCAGCCGTTCCATGATTGACTTCGCAAACCAATTAAAAAAGAAGGATGAATAAGAAAAACGAAAGCGTACTTTAAAGAGAAAACCTGTTACTATTAGTTTCCTGCTGGCTTTGGACAGACTTGTTGCTATATTATTACCGATTGATTTTTTAGAGAGGCTGGTAGTGACGTCAGTCACTACCAGCCTCTCTTTTTTCGGTAATCTTATGGCGATTGTCTATCCGTCGCCCTCCTTCAACTCTTAGAAACAGGTTAGTGCGTTTCTGGCTAACTAGAGAAAAGCTAATTTCCTATTCATCGAGAAAGCTCACGAAGATACAATTTCGTTCGCTCTTTCGCTTCTTTATTTAGTAAACACTTACTATTTCTATTTATTTCCACTCGTATAAAAGAAAATCTACTTTCTTCATCCTCATTACAACATAGTATTTCTAATTTAAAAGACGAATTTATCACTATATTTCTTTCACTAATATTATCATCTAATTAATACGCTATGGTAAGTCTTATAGTTGAGTACTACAAATTGATTGAAGTGAAAGGCGGCGACTCCGGCGGGATGAGTGAGACAGATGAGATATCACAGCGACGTGCAAGCGACGATGATAGCTCATCGCTCACCCCGCGGAAAGCGTCCGCCTGAAACGGAAATCAGCAGTATCATTGAAAAGATTTTATCCTTTAGATATCTTTATCACTGTTTCCACGCACAATACTTTACAGTAAAAGCGAAAGCGCTTATGCAACGTTGGGTATTCTAAATAAAAAAGCATTCATCATAGGTTGCGATGAATGCTTTTTAGCTTATTTTAAAACTCGGCGTGCAGAAACGTAATTTTGCTTCGCAAAAGTAGATGTTAATTTATCTTTTATGACATTACCTTTACTAGTAAGGCTTAAATATTCATCATTTCCAACATAGATACCTGTTTGTTTAATACTTGTTCGACCATTATTAGTAGAGAAGAACAAAAGATCTCCCTTTTGAAGGTTAGCTTTTGACACGGCAGTACCTACTTGAGCTTGTCCGCTAGCCAGTTTCCCCTTTAGATCTATTCCATGTTTATTGAACACATAGTACGTAAAACCAGCACTAGTAAAAGTTAATGTGCTTTCGTTATATGAATAGCCAAATTTTACTTTACTCATTAAACTAGTTGCAAAAGTCACAACTTTATCAGCGGACTGAGTAGTAGATGTTGTGGGAGCTGGAGCAGCTATACTAGTAGTCGTGCCCCCTGAGATAACACGTTTTGCCGTAATATAGTGCTTAGCATAATAGTCCACAAATAGAACTCTCGTTAAAACACCACTTGAATTTGGAACGATAATACGGTGATCTCCTGCATAAATACCTACCATTGTTGGTGTACTAGATCCTGTAACCCCATTAAAGAAAACTAAATCACCTTTCTTTAAGTTGGCTTTAGAAACAGTCGTACCTTTTTTCATTAACTCTTTCAAATTCGTTGTACCTAAAGTTACGCCATTTGTTTTATATACATGATCAACAAATCCAGTTGCAGTAAAGCGTAGTGTAGATGCATTATTAGTAGTACCCATCGTCACTTTATCTTTTAAGCTATAAGCTTTACTTACAATATTATCCCCTTTAGTTGCAGGATTTGAAGGAAGTAGTGTAGGTAGAACTCTACGCGTAGTAATATAACTATCCTTATAATATGGTTTGCTATCTAAATCTGTAATTACTATTTTTTGAGTAGGATCTGCCATTTGAATTATTTTATTGTCCCCTATGTACATGCCAACGTGATTTGGAACATTTCCGCCTCTGCTATCAAAGAAAAGAAGATCTCCCTTTTGATACTGGCCTTTAGCAACATAAGTACCTTGCTTCATCATATAGTCTTCGTTATAAGTGGCAAGGTCGACGCCATTTTTTTCGAATATGTACATAAGAAAAGTTGCACATGAGAATTTATATGGATATGTTGACTTGTATTCTATATTACTATAAGTAGCCTTACCGATTAAGCTTTTAGCAGTTTGGATTAATTGGTCCGCCTTCGCATCCACAGCTGCTTGATTGTTCTGTGGGTTTATTGTAGCAGCCGAAGCTTGTATGTTTTGCATTTCAACAGGGGCAATGCCACCAAATGTGCTTAAACCAATAATCGCTGTTAATGTTGTTGCAACGAATTTTTTCTTCATCGTGCACCTCCTAGTTTTTTTGAGCAACTTGAGTTTAGCATGCAACAGGGAGTGGGCTTTGTGGGAATATATTCCTAAACCTTTTATTACAGCTACAAGTCCTTATACTAGAAGAGTTACGCGTTAAGTTTACATTTATGTTACAAATATTTCAGACGTGGCATCTGATAACCTAGAATTATCAAAAAAGAAGCTCTCACAATGAGAGCTCTTGTCGTTTAATAACCTGGCTTTTGAAGGATTTTGAAGATATTATTCTTATAATCTTCCACACCTGGTTGGTCAAATGGATTAATATCTAGTAAATATGCGCTATAGGCACATGAAATCATATAGAAGTACAACAAAAACCCGATATGCTCTTCATCGATTTGCTCAATTGACAAGGAAACTTGTGGTACACCACCATCTAAGTGAGCACTAGCAGTTGCTTCATGACAGGCTTTGTTGAATTCATGAAGAGTTAATCCACTTAAATAGTTAAGTTCATCGCCATCGTTTTCTGCTTCAAACACAGTTAAATCTTCATTTGATTTTTCTACAGTTAAAAATGTTTCGAATAACATGCGTTTTCCGTCTTGGATGTATTGACCTAGTGAATGTAAATCCGTCGAATAGACAACAGACGCTGGGAAAATGCCTTTACCTTCTTTGCCTTCACTTTCACCGAATAATTGCTTCCACCATTCTTGAATATAGCGTAGTTTTTCATCAAAGGTAGCCATAATTTCAACCGGGTATCCTGAATCATACAAATGCTTGCGGATAATAGCATACTGAATAGCGCTATTGGTTTTTGTATCTACTGTGCTGAATTCCTGTTCTGCTTTTGTGGCACCAGCCATCAACTTTTCGATGTTAAATCCTGCAGCTGCGATAGGAAGTAGGCCAACAGCTGTAAATACCGAATATCTTCCGCCTATATCATTAGGTACGATATAGCGCTTATAACCTTTCTCTATCGCAAGTGATAGAAGGGCACCTTTTTCCTCGTCAGTTGTCACAATAATACGAGATTTTGCCTGATCAACATAGCGCTTTTCCATGTATTGCTGTAGGAATCGAAATGCCAAAGCCGGCTCGGTCGTTTTACCAGATTTGGAGATTACATTTAAAGATACTTCTTTTCCATCTAAGTAAGAAATCAGCTGCTTCAAATATTCACCGCTAACCATATGGCCAGCAAAAATTACTTCCAAACCTGCTTTTTTATCAAATGGAGTTGATAATGCTTCAATAACTGCTTTGGATCCTAAGTATGATCCACCGATACCAATAACGACTAATACATCCGAATTAGAGCGGACTTGATCGGCTGTTTTTTGAATATCTTGCAGAAATTCAGTGCTAATATTGCTTGGCCAATCAACCCAGCCCAAAAACTCAGCTCCGGCTGCTGATTTAGTATGCATCCCTTGATGAATTGCCTCTAATCTACTAGTTATTTCTGGTGTTACAAGTCTTGAAAATTCCTCTGAAAAATTCACATTAATATTCATACCCAATCCCCTTTGTAACCCTACATGTTATAAGAATAATTTTACCATTAAGTAAATAGAAACACGAGAAGATGGAGTAAGAATATTTTGTCCAGACAGTAAATAATCCCCAAACGATTAGAGCTCTTGTTCAGGGTTATTTTTAGTTATTGAATTACATCATCGTAGATTAATCCATCCTCGTCTAAGCTAACAAGCTTTAAATGGTTTGCTCCTTTTACGAATATACTCTTATACTCCTTCTGTCCTTCTTCATTCTCAAAGAAAATGACGCGTGTTCCTTTATTGTCGCTTTCTACATCCGCCTCATACGTGGACAAATCAATGTATTGAGCTAATAAATCATATTCGGGAAGGTCATTTAACTCTTCATTTTCTTTCTTTACTATAGGTGATTTTTCTGTTTCGGTTTCTTTGGCTGCTTCATCGGTGCAACCTACTAATAGGGTTATTCCTAAAAGTGCAGTAAATATTTTTTTCATAGGTAACCCTCCTTAAGGTGTAGTTTATTATCCTACAGTAGTTAGATAGGAAAATCAACGCTCACCACGGTCACTTAAAGGGTATTGATTTAACCGGTTTTCTACATCTACTGCACGGATTGATTCACCAGTGCCCTCCAAATCATCTCCATCATAAGAGGAGTCTACCTGGTTTTTTGTATATTCATCATAAACTGTACTGTAATTCTTATCTACATAAAGGAGAATGCCTCCACTTTTCAATTCACTGTAATAGCGTTCTGACTCCTCATCACTAAATCCCATTTGGCTAAAGGCCGCACGGACAGGCTCATCACCTACTAAAAAAGCCTTAAATTTATCTAACCAGTTACCTTCAACAGATCCTAGCTCCACGGCTGTTTCACCTCGTACGATCGAAAGTGATTCTTTATCATTTGTAACAACGTAAATATCGTCTTCTACATATCCTTTCAATTTCAGTTCATTAATTTTGTCTAGTACTTCCTGTTCTGTTAGAAAAGATCCCACAAATTTTTTATCTGCCATTTGTTATACCTCCATATATAATTTAGTATTACTGTTAAGTTACCCATTAGAGTGCGTCATAAACAAATAGTCATTGAATGGTAAAAGTGAATCTTTTTTTTGTCACTATATCTACCTATGTTTGATTGGATATTCAAACTAACTAATTGCATATTTACTTAACTATTATTATACTAAAACTATAACGTGATGGTTTGGAGTGATCTAATTGGGATCGAAAAACTAAAAATTGGTGAATTAGCAGAGAAAACTGGTATTACTAGACGTACAATAGATTATTATACGACGTTAGGTTTATTGAAAGCTGAACGTTCGGCTTCTAATTATCGCTATTACTCTCTAGAAACGATTGAGAAATTACGAATAATTGAAGAAAAAAAAGCTGCAGGTATGTCCTTGGAAGTTATTAAAAACCATTTCGAAAAGGAACAAATAGAAGAAGTGGATATTCAGGAACTGTGTTTACAGATGCAATATTTAGAAAAAGAAGTCTCTCATTTGATTGAGCAGATTAATTCAGAAGAAAGAACGACTCAACACAATATAAAACAAAAGGTCTCATCAGAAAGCGTTGCTCTTATGCAATCTTTACTTTTACTTATTACTTAGGAGGTGAAGTCTTACTATTATAGTAAGACAACTTATTGACCGCATTGAATTTAACGATTTTTATAGTTTTATTAGCATTAACTGCATTTTTCGTTGCAACTGAGTTTGCAATTGTAAAAGTGAGGCATACAAGAATCGATCAGCTTGTGGCTGAAGGGCGTAAAGGATCGCTTGCGGCTAAACATGTAACCTCACATCTAGATGAATATTTATCGGCTTGTCAGTTAGGAATTACTGTAACTGCTCTTGGTATTGGTATGGTTGGTGAATCGACATTCGAATTCATACTGCAACCTTTATTTAATAATATCGGTATTAGCACGGATAATATTCATTACTTTACAATCGGTGGAGCATTTGCCATTGCGACATTTTTACACGTAGTGGTCGGGGAACTAGCACCTAAAACGGTTGCAATTCAAAAAGCAGAAGCAGTGGCACTTGTTTTTGCAAAGCCCATTATGATTTTCTATAAAATTTTGTATCCTTTTATATGGTTCTTGAATGGTTCTGCACGCGTTTTAGTAGGTTTATTTGGTATGAAGCCAGCTTCTGAACATGAATTGTCTCATACAGAAGAAGAGCTTCGCTTATTACTTGCAGAAAGCTTTAAAAGTGGTAAAATTAACCAAAATGAGATGGAATATGTGAATAATGTATTTGAATTTGATGAGCGTATTGCCCGTGAAATCATGGTGCCACGTACGGAAATTGTCGGATTTGAAAAAAAAGCAACATTCCATGAAGTGCTGACCCTCATTTCAGAAGAACGCTATACTCGATACCCGGTTTATGATGGAGACCGGGATAATATTGTCGGGTTTATCAATATTAAAGATTTTTTGACACAGGGGATGAGTAACCGTGTCACAGCTGAAACGTTTACGATGGAAAGATTTACAAACCCCGTCATAAATACAATGGATACGATACCGATAAATAAGTTGCTATTGAAAATGCAAAAGGAACGTACGCATATAGCTATCCTTTTAGATGAATATGGTGGTACTTCAGGTCTTGTAACTGTAGAAGATATTCTAGAAGAAATTGTTGGTGAGATTCGTGATGAATTTGATGAAGATGAGGTTGCGGATATCCGTAAATTAGAAGATGACCATTACCTAGTACATTCAATGGTATTACTAGACGATGTAGCCAAACTATTGAGGATTGAGTTAGAAAGCGCTGATGTGGATACTATCGGAGGATGGTATTACTCACAAGATGTGGATTTACTAATGGATAATCATATAGAATATGGTGGATACAAGTTCTCAATTCATGAAAAAGATGGACATCAATTACAATTTATAGATGTAGTAAAAGTACCTTCATAAAATAATTCGAAAAAATATGAGAAAACCTTCTAGATTATCTAGGAGGTTTTCTTTTTTTAAAAGATAAGAAAGTATATAAAAATGTACCGTGTACACTGGATTCATGGGACTTTAAAGAATGAATAATACTGCTGATTTCCGTTTCAGGTGGACGCGTTCCGCGGGGTGAGCGATGAGCCATCACCGTCGCTTGCGCGTCGCTGTGATGTCTCATCTGTCTCCCTCATCCCGCTGGAGTCGCCACCTTTCACTCCAATC
>NZ_JAIZDB010000054.1 GCF_029533155.1 Psychrobacillus antarcticus
TGTTGATGTTCGTTAAAAAGTATTTTACTCATAATGTTTTCTCCCGTTCAAAGTTTGTAAATTTTAGTATAACGGGGTTTTGAAAAAGAAAAAACCCTGAATAGCTACACTTTTTATAAAGTGTCTACTATTCGGGGTTCAGTTCACTTTGCATCAATAGGTCTTCTTATATTAAAGCGGGTGAAGAGAATCGAACTCTCATCATCAGCTTGGAAGGCTGAGGTTTTACCACTAAACTACACCCGCATAATATGGTGGCTCAGGACGGAATCGAACCGCCGACACAAGGATTTTCAGTCCTTTGCTCTACCGACTGAGCTACTGAGCCACATCAGTTTGCACTAAGCTACGCATCTCTTCGTCAACTTCAGTCGTTCAATCAGTCACGTACTTTAGTACGCTCCTTCTTTCACTCGTTAGTTTCCTTGACCTGCTTGCTTATCAACAAACTTAAATAAAAATGCAAAAAAAAAATGGCGGTCCCGACCGGGATCGAACCGGCGATCTCCTGCGTGACAGGCAGGCATGTTAACCGCTACACCACGGGACCATTTGGTTGCGGGGACAGGATTTGAACCTGCGACCTTCGGGTTATGAGCCCGACGAGCTACCACTGCTCCACCCCGCGACGTTAAAAATACTAACAATCATTATAATACTACGCTCGCAATATGTAGTACACCTGCTTTGGTTGCACCTGCATCGGTGTTAATCGCTTTCTTCGTGAAGCGACTTGCTCCACACGCGACAATAAAATACTAACAAACACCATAATACTAATACAACTACTAACAATAAAATAAAAATGGAGGAGGAAGAGGGATTCGAACCCCCGCGCGGTCTGACCCGCCTGTCGGTTTTCAAGACCGATCCCTTCAGCCGAACTTGGGTATTCCTCCAAAGTTTAAAAATAGATTGGATGATTTCATCCGAATCATTTGCGACTTTTATATTATATAACAATATCGTCCGGAAATGCAATGCTTTTTTGAAGAAAATTTAAATTAGTTTTAAAAGAGGAGGATATTATTAGGTTTTTGGCTTATTAATTCCGAAATTACCGCTAACCTAAGGTAATATAATTTACTTTCTCGTTATTTCATAAACGTAAACATACACTTCTACTTTTGGGACATCCTAAGGAAAAGTAATATGAGGTGATGGAAATGATTATAGAAAAGTCATCGGAATGGGCAGAGGGCTTGACTAAACGCTTAGAAAGTATTGAACCGTGGGATAATTGGACACTTTATAATATGAGCTATGATGTTGCAAAAAATAATTTAATAACTGAATTTACAGGTCTTCAATGTCCTAAGTATTTGACCAATTTAAAACCCCTCGAACATCAACTGAGAGTTGCGGAAACAGTTATTGAAAGAATGAATGGAAAAGCAATTTTGGCTGATGAGGTGGGACTTGGTAAAACAATTGAAGCTGGATTGATATTGAAAGAATATCTGGTTCGTGGATTAGTAAAGAAGGCTTTAATTTTAGCTCCCGCTTCACTTATCAATCAATGGGTGGAGGAGATGCATTATAAATTTTATATACCGGCTGTTCCTTATAAGAAAAATACCCCATTAGACCATTGTGACGTTGTCGTTCTAAGTATGGATACTGCGAAAAAGAGTCCACATAGAGAACTTATTTTCGCGCAGGATTATGACATGATTATTATTGATGAAGCGCACAAGCTTAAAAACCACAAAACTAAAATCTACGAATTTGTTCAAAGTCTAAAAAAGAAATTTTGCTTGCTGTTAACGGCTACCCCTGTTCAAAATGATGTGTTTGAATTATTTAATCTTATTTCTTTACTAAAACCCGGACATCTTGGAAATTATGAGGCGTTTCAATCCGCGTTCTCTGCAAGTAAACATGATGTGGAGCATGATGACTACTTGAAGGAGTTAGTAAACCAGGTAATGGTTCGAAATCGTAGACAGGATACAGGAATTGAGTGGACAAATCGCCAAGTAAATATTATTCCTATCCAGTTTACAGAAGAGGAAAAAGAAGTGTACGAAATGATAGTAGACCTAAAAAATATCTCGCCTGTTTTTTCAGGGGCCTTTTCGATGATTACACTTCAAAAAGAAATGTGTAGTAGCAAGGAGGCTACATTCCTTACGTTAAATAAAATGAGGCAAAATTGTATAAATCCCGAGGAAAATGCTTCTGTAGAAATTGTTATGCAAAAATTAATGGCATTAGAAATAAACTCAAAAGCAGAGAAAGCATACGAAATAATCGCTAAAGCTAAGGATAAAGTAATCATTTTTACTGAGTATAAAGCAAGTCAAGCATACTTGCAGTGGTATTTACACACAAAAGGTATTACGAGTGTGCTTTTTAATGGGAAGTTCAATAAAAACAAGCGGGATTATATGAAGCATTTATTCAAAGAGCATGCGCAAGTGTTGATAGCCACAGAATCAGGTGGGGAAGGGATTAACCTTCAATTTTGTCATCATGTGATCAATTATGATTTGCCTTGGAACCCGATGAAGTTGGAACAACGTATAGGACGTGTGCACCGACTAGGGCAAGAACATGACGTTCATATTTATAATTTGGCCATTGATAACACGATTGAAATAGATATATTGCAGCTACTATATAAAAAAATTGATGTTTTTGAAAAAGTTGTAGGTGATTTAGATGATATATTGTCCGCTTTTAAACAAACAATATAAAAAGGGACATGTAAAGGAGGATTTTAATGTATCCGCAACAGGTTCAACATTACTTACGAACGTTTTTCTCCGAAAATAATTGTCGGTTTGTCAATGATACGGATCACTATCTTACGGTTCAGCTGACGATTGATATGGATAAGCGAATTATGAATAGGCCTTATTATTGGCAGTACGTAGAAAGCACTGGTGGAGTACCTAGTCCGGCACAGCTGACATTAATAACGGACCAAACAAAGCTGAAAGAAAATATTAAGGGAGAATTGGTGCATTTTGGTTCTCCTCGATTGAGTCAACTCTTCCAAGTAACGTATGAAATGGGTTCTTTTATTCAAATGTTTGAGCAGGTAGTAGAGGAGAATAACCGTCCGATACTAACACCGTGGCTGGAGGTGAATTATAAAGTTTCTTATTACAGTAATCATACAAAAGAAATGCTTCATTCCCTTGGACTTAATTTGATGAATGGTAAGATAATAACGGACTTTCATGCCTCTTTAAGTGAGGTGAATATTTCCCCTATAATTCCAAAAAATGCGTTTTTATTGCCTTATATCATAAAACCAGCTCGTGGTTTAGAGCGGTTAGATGGAGTAATTGAAAATCTCATTCAGCAGGATGATCATTCGTGGGCTGATCAGGCAAAAAAAAGGTGGGAGCGAGATATACGGGTATTAGAATTCTTCTATGAGGGTGTAGAAGAAAGACCGGAAAGCTATGAGATGGAGAAAAAAGCATTACAACAACAGTACGAAGCAAGAATAAAGATTGAAATTATAAATGGTGGCCTCTTTTATTTAAAATAGAAATTTTTATTAAACCCATCCTAAGCCATGCTTAAGGTGGGTTTCGTTTTATTTTGTTCTATAAAGGGTGTAAGTGGTGTTGTATGATAATAGAATATACTTCCCCATAATTGAGCGAAGAGAGGAATAGGTTATATATGCCATTAGAAATCATTCGAAACGACATTACCAAAATGGACGTAGATGTGATTGTGAATGCAGCGAATACGGCACTTCTTGTTGGTGGAGGGGTGTGTGGTGCTATATTCCAAGCCGCTGGTGTTCAGGAACTTCAGAGTGCTTGTTACAAAATTGGCTTTTGTGACACGGGGCAATCCGTGATGACAGATGGTTTTCAGTTACAGGCAAAGAAAATCATTCATACAGTAGGTCCTATATGGAAAGATGGACAACATAATGAGGAAGCGCTATTAAGTGCATGTTATACGAATTCGTTGACCCTAGCAGCTTCCCATAATTATGATTCTATTGCTTTCCCACTAATATCCACTGGTATTTATGGATATCCAAAGGGCGAGGCACTCCAGGTCGCGATTTCGGCAATTAGCTCGTTTTTAATGGATAATGAAATGCAAGTATATCTAGTTGTTTTTGACAAGAAATCATTTAAAATAAGTGCAAAATTATTTGTTTCTATACATGAATATATTGATGAATATTATGTAGAGGAAATTGGAGAGCGTTTTCAACGTGGTCGGCTACAGGAATCATTAGAATTACCTCTTATTTTAGAAGCAGAGAGCATGAAGTCGACTAAAAGAAATTTGGAAGATGTTATGAAACAATTAGGAGAGTCATTTTCAGAGAGATTATTTCGATTGATTGATGAAAAAGGAATGTCAGATGTAGAAACATATAAAAAAGCAAATATAGATCGTCGTCTATTCTCTAAAATTCGAAATAGCCCTAACTATACGCCGCTGAAAAAAACAGTCGTCGCATTTGCAATTGCATTAGAGCTGAACTTAGATGAAACAATGGATCTCTTATCGAAAGCGGGCTATACGTTATCTCATAGCAGTAAGTTCGACCTGATCGTTGAATTTTTTATAGAGGAAGAAAACTATAATATTTATGAAATCAATGAAGCCTTGTTTGCCTTTAAACAAGTGTTATTGGGAGCGTAAATGTCGCTTTTCAAGCGACCAATAGAGTCGTCAAATTAGTTATTCTAAATTTGTAGAGAAACATACAAATGGAGGATGATTAAGATGAAAAAGGATTTAACGGAATTAGTTTTTGTAATGGATAAAAGTGGTTCGATGGCAGGCTTAGAAACGGATACAATAGGCGGATTTAATGCGATGCTTGCTAAGCAGAAAAAGGAACAGGGTGAAGCGAATGTGACGACTGTTCTGTTTAATCATCATGCAGAGCTGCTCCATGATCGTATTCCTGTACAGGGTGTTACACCAATGACAGACAAAGAATACGAGGTTAGCGGGACTACAGCGTTATTAGATGCAATTGGAATGGCAATCCAAAAAATCGCAAACTCTCAAAAAAGAACAAGTGCCGAACACCAAGCAAGTAAAGTATTGTTCGTCATCACTACAGATGGACATGAGAATGCTAGTAGTGAGTACAACTACGAGAAAATCAAGTTGCTCATTGCTCGTCAAAAAGAAAAGTTTGGCTGGGGATTTATCTTTCTTGGTGCCAATATAGATGCAATTTCAACTGCTGCACAGTTTGGTATTGACGAGGATTTTGCTGTGGAATATCATGCGGATATAGAAGGTACACGCTTAAATTATGAAGCAGTCAGTGAAGCGGTGACTTCTTATCGCAAAGGTGAAAAAATAAATCGTACATGGAAACAAGGAATAGAAGCGGATAATAATCGCCGTGGGGAATCATCTAGATAATACTAAAAGTCGGCATCTACTATAGGATGCCGGTTTTTAGTATGTTGTTTTTCTTATAATATGCGAGCGCACACTAATTAATTTTCTTTAATCACGAGAGTGGACTTTTTCTCCTTGAACCCAAACTTCTAAGATGTTTTCCGGTCGTACAAGATATATTATTTTTTGAAAGACGTCTTGTAAATCTTCGTTAGAATCATATAGTGGAAGGTTTGTTGTGTCTATAATTTGTGCATCCCAACTATAATTTTCAGTTAAACGACCAACAGGGAGGCTTAGACTTTTCCCTCCACCTGCAGTAGCGAGGTAAAATGCTTCGTTAACTGTGATACGTGAACCAGGAACTCCGCGCTGCTCTGCTGGTAGTTTTGTATTGACTCCATCCTCTAGCATTCTAGAGGAAATTACCGATTGTTTTACATTATCGTAAAGACTAGGGGAAAAACCGCCTGAAATATCTGTCCCTAATCCGATTTCTACACCTTTTGAATGGAAGTGTGCGATAGGGATAACGCTATTAGCAAAGTAGGCATTGGAAATAGGGCAATGAGCTATGGCAGTTCCTGTTTCAGCAAATAACTCAGCATCCTCATCACTTAGGAAATTACAATGAGCCATCACGGATTTATCACTCAACAGACCGAAATCGTGTAAAGCGAATGCATCATTTTTCTTGTACCGTTCTTGCACATACCCATGCTCCCAGTCGCTTTCGCTACAATGAGATTGAATATGTGTATTATGTTTAGCGGCGAGATCTCCTAAACCCTGTAATGCCTCATCGGAACAGCTTGGTATAAAGCGTGGCGTAACTACCGGATATACCCCTTGCTTAGCATTCTTACCTATTGCTTTAACGGCTAATATGAATTCTTCTGTATCTGCTAGAGCAGTCTGAGTATTTTCGTCTCTATAGTACTCTGGTGTTAAATCTGGATTATCCATGACCACTTTTCCAACGAGTCCACGCTGTCCCTTATCCGCGCATATTTGTGCGAGTAAAATACTTGCCTCTTTATGTACGGTAGCAAAATATAAAACGGTCGTCGTTCCGTTTGCCAGGAGGGTACTAACTACATCCTGATACACCTTTTGAGCGAAGTCTATATCGGAAAACTTAGATTCAATTGGGAATGTATATGTATTTAACCAATCATTTAGTGGGATATCGAGTGCAGTTCCAGCCTGTGCCCATTGTGGAGCATGAACATGCAAATCGACAAATCCTGGCAAGAAATATTGATGATCTTCTAATTGATGAAAATTTTCTTTTCCTTGATAGAACCTTACTATATTTGGATATTCTGTATCTTCGGGTGCAATAATTTTTTCTATCATACCATCTGCATTCAC
This sequence comes from Psychrobacillus antarcticus, assembly GCF_029533155.1. Lineage (GTDB taxonomy): Bacteria > Bacillota > Bacilli > Bacillales_A > Planococcaceae > Psychrobacillus > Psychrobacillus antarcticus. The sequence continues at coordinate 6,727 of NZ_JAIZDB010000054.1, forward strand.
AAAAAAGAGATGGTCTTTTAATATTTGTACTTCTTTTGGAGATTGACTAGTAAAAGCTGTACCTAGAAAAACATGTGCATATTCTTTCATAAAATCCACTTCTCTTTCGATTAATTAAGCTTATTGTACCAAAAAAATTAATCCATTACTCACATTAAATAGCACAGAAAAGTATCTGTGCTATTCTTTATTCGTATAAGGTATCCTGTATCAAACCATCTTCCTTGTAAATGGTGAGTATTCCGTTTTGTTCATTCACATATGGTTTCGCTATTTGAAGTAAGTCCTTTTTCTTTTGATCTACTAAAATGGCACGTTTACCTTCTACCCTCCTTAGTTGTTTTTAGGCTCTGAAACGTTTTATGAATCATAACTAGCTATTTTGGACAATCTAAGTGGTGAAGGGGAGGGAGTCTGTTGGGATATCCAAAAAGTTCTAGGATACATACTATCTTATTTGCTATCGTTATCCTCGTTTTAATTTGGTCAGCAATCAATCCATTAGATTATTTAGATTGGTTAGCCGAAGTTAGTCCAGGAGTAGTTATTATTATCATACTTGCCTTAGCCTATAAAAAGTTTCGATTTACCACGCTTTCATACTTTATCGTCGCCTTTTTATGCATTCTTACATTTATAGGAGGTCATTATATACATATTCTGAGGTTCCATTGTTTAATTGGATCAAGGATGAATTTGACTTAAAGCGAAACAATTATGACCGAATGGGGCATTTTTTTAAAGGTTTCTCTGCGATTGTAGTAAGAGAGTTATTATTACGTCTTACCCCATTATCAAAAGGAGCTTGGCTGTTTGGAATCACGACAAGTATCGTCTTATCCATTGCAGCTTTATACGAAATTATTGAATGGTTAAGTACGAAAATTGCGAAAGGTGGCAAGGTTTCTAAAGAATTTTTAGGTATGCAAGGGGATCAGTGGGATGCTCAATGGGATATGGCGTTAGCCTTCACTGGTTGTGTTATCGTCTTACTTATCTTATCCAAATGGCATGATAAGTTACTGAAGAAGTAATATTACAATTGTTGCATTATGTCGAATCCTGTCACTTAAATGTTATTTCATCCTAATGAGATTGCAATGGTTCTGTCATCTATTGGTGGTATGATGAATTTCGTTAGTGAAAAGGAGGAAATTCATTTTATGAAAAAACACATTATTGCACTAACCGCAATTGCAACACTATCAGTAGGAGCGGCAGGGCAAGCATCTGCTTCAAGCGTTCATACGGTAGAAAAAGGAGATACACTTTGGTCTATTTCTCAAGCGGAGAATGTTAGTGTACAAAACTTACAGCAATGGAACGATCTCAGTTCAACCGTTATATATCCATCTCAACAATTAAAAGTGGAGGATGCTCTACAAACATATGTTGTAGTTTCAGGAGATACATTATTTAATATTGCAGAAAAGCATAATATGACTGTAGAACAATTGATGGCGAACAATCAGCTAACTAATGATTTAATCATACCTGGAGATAAATTAGTGTTGGAAGGATCAAAGGTTATACAGCCCAAGGTAAGTGCAGCTACTACAACAACCACTACTACATCTAATGCTCCAGCTTCGGTGACTAAATCGGCTGCAGTCACGCAAGAGTTAACAATGGATGCTTCTGCTTATACAGCCTCATGCGCGGGGTGTTCGGGAATCACAGCAACTGGTATTAATCTGTTAGAGAACCCGAACCAAAAAGTTATTTCTGTGGATCCTAGTGTAATTCCACTAGGTTCAAAAGTATGGGTAGAGGGTTATGGAGAAGCAATTGCAGGTGATACTGGCGGTGCTATAAAAGGAAATAAAATAGATGTTTTCATCCCATCAAAACAAGATGCACTCAATTGGGGACGCAAAACAGTCACAGTTAAAATATTAAATTAATCGGGAACAAATAGAGAGACCCAGCGAAGTTAGATTCGCTGGGTCTCTTTTTGAAAGAAAGTATATAAAAATACAGCATAAACAAAGGTTTAATAGTAGTTTTAAGAATGATTAATACTACTGATTTCCGTTGCTGTAGTGACCCCCAAAAGTTAGACACGATTATTTTGTTAAGCAGTTTGCTCAAAAGCAGTACGGTATTCTACCGGAGTCATTTTGAATTTAGACTTCAATCTTTTATGATTATAATACTCTAGATAATTTTGGAGTTCTTGTTTAAAA
>NZ_JAIZDB010000055.1 GCF_029533155.1 Psychrobacillus antarcticus
AATATTAGACCGAGTTTTACATCACGCAACCGTCGTTTCAATTGTAGGAGATTCTTATAGATTGAAGAATCATTTAACGAAGGAAAACGAGTAATTTTGTACATACTTACGCAAGCGGAAATGTACATATTTGTGTTGACATTTATAACCTTACGTAAACTAGAGCTCTTGGCTCTATGGGAAATAAGGGGATTGATCACTATATAAACATAGTTTTGTTCCTCTAAAAAAACTGGATAACTGGAGTATGGTAGTGTCCAGTTGATTCTAATACGACCGAAGGTGTAACCGCCAGCCGCTTTTTCTATTTCTTGAAGAAAATCAAGAAATCCCTTCAATCCTTCCAAGTTATGTTGAATACTAAAGCTCTTTCTATAGGGTTTGCCTTTATCTAAAAATGCTTGAACCTGACTCTCTCCTTTAGCTACATCAAGACCCACAACTGGGTTCATACGTAAATCTCCTCCTAGTAATATAAAATTAGTCGGTATCCCCTAAGGCTTCTTGTAATGTCATAGGTTCGCTTGTTAAACGGGATCAATGTCCCAACCAGCCTGAAACATGCTTATACAAGTAGGGGGTGAACAGTTTAGCTGACGGGATCTAGTCCCACGGGTGCGACGTTCTACCCCGACTACCATTATAATAAGACCAAATAGAAAAAGGTCAACCAGAAAAATCTGGCTAACCTTATATTACGAACGGGTGCTTTAGCAGAACAAGACCATCATTTCGATGGTCTATTTGTTTATCCAAAACATCAAGTATATCTCAGGGATATCCATTGTGAAATGTTACACTTAAACTAACGCAGCAGCGCGACAAGTTTTGTTATAAGCACTAATGTGTGAAAAAACAAGGGATTTCTTCGGAAATCCTAACTTTATAACCGAGGATAGGAATGACAAAACCATGTATTTTGAAACTATCCCATTAATACTCCTGCATGCGTCATAATGGACAGATTATGGGGTCTGAAGCTCAGGTGAAGTCGGCAGAACAACGGCTGAAGCCATTCCTCACGGAAAAGGTATGCCAATGGATATGCCGGATGGCTGAAAAACTAAATATGGTGAGAACTTTCTTATGGAAAAGAACAGACGAACTTCCGGAGGTACGGGTCTAAAGTTAGAACATAAGGAAACTTGTGTACCATCCAACGATGGGGTGAGTGACGTGGAGTAAAAATTGCCGCTCTGAAACACGCTATACCGAACAACGGCGGTATCCAGCTCACAGGCTTACAGGAAGCACCTAAGTTTAGAAGAAATATAGCTAGGTTATAAGGGACTTGGAAAGTAAGGAACGTTGATCCAAGGGCTGTCACCCGAAACGGTTGCTATAAGCGAATAGCGAAATGCATTTGTCCTTATGAGGGTAGGGGTACGACCTGTGAAACCTCTGTAATGGAGTCCGAGGAACAGCCCCAAGTCTAGCGATTAGTAATAATTATTTTTCAACTGTGCATTGCACCGGTCGGGTAAGAACGTGGGAACATCACTTCAAAGAGGAATGATGCCACAGTGCAAGCTCTACGATATTGGGATTATTATGGGATGACAGACACCTTTACAGACATACATCGACGAGCCAAAAATAAAGAATCATTCCATCTGTTATACGACATCATCACGTCGAGGAACAATATTTTATTAGCGTATCGAACAATCAAGTCAAATAAAGGGTCGAAGACCCCTGGAACAGATGGTAAAACTATTGTAGACATAGAGAAAAGATCAGAGAACGAATTAGTAGAAGAAATACAAAGTAGACTTCAAAATTATCGCCCTAAGAAAGTTAAACGTAAACTTATAGAAAAAGATAATGGCAAGATGCGACCATTAGGTATTCCATGCATTCTGGATAGAATCATCCAACAATGCTTTAAACAAGTGTTAGAGCCAATTGCAGAGGCTCATTTCTATAATCACAGCTATGGATTTAGACCTTTACGGTCTACTCATCATGCGATGGCAAGAATTCAATTTTTAGTTAATAAGTCGAAACTCCATTATGTTGTAGATATCGATATAAAAGGGTTCTTTGATAATATCAATCATACCTTGCTTATTAAACAGTTATGGAATTTAGGTATTCGGGATAGACAGGTTCTAGCCTGTATATCAAAAATGTTAAAGGCTGAAGTAGATGGAGAAGGTATTCCAACAAAGGGGTCTCCACAAGGTGGCCTACTTTCACCGTTATTGTCTAATATTGTACTAAATGAATTGGACCAATGGATTGCGAATCAATGGGAACTATTTCCCCTTCATAAATCACTTAAAACTAGAGGTCAACTGCTTGCAAAGAATCGAACTCACCTAAAAGAAGGCTACATAGTTAGGTATGCTGATGACTTTAAAATCATCTGTCGAGATTGGAAAACTGCTGAAAAGTGGTATCATGCTGTCAAATTATTTTTAAAAGAACGTTTAAAACTGGATATTTCACCAGAAAAATCGAAGATTATTAATCTGCGCAAGAATGAGTCTGCGTTCCTTGGCTTCACAATACGTGCTAATCGTAAAGGAAAAAAGCGAGTTGCACATACGTTTGTCAAAGCGGAAAAGATGCAGAAAATCAAGGCGGATGCAAAGAAACGACTAGAAGTACTCCGAACATCTCCAACTACTCAAAATGCTATGCGCTTTAACAGTTTTGTCTTAGGGTTACACAATTATTTTAGCAGAGCTACTCACGTCAAATTAGCGTTCTCACGACTTGCCTACGAAATAGGTGCATCTATGTACAATCGTCTTAAACCTATCGGTAAATATGAACATCCTAACAATCCGCCACCTGTTTATAAAAAGTTCTATGGCTTAGGCTCTAAAACTTATAAGATCGCCGGGGTATACCTCTTTCCTCTCGGAATCATCAAAACTAAAAATGTGATTGGCTTTACACAAAGTATAACTCCATTTACCGAAGAAGGTCGAGTAAAAATATCAACACGGTTGAGTAAAGATATAAGACAGGAAATAGTATTGTTAATGGAATCAAAAATACCGACACGAAGTGTCGAATATATGGATAATCGGATTAGTAGATACAGTATGAAAAAAGGAAAATGTGAAATAACTGGCATGTTCCTAACGGCACAAAACGTGTACTGCCACCACTATATTCCTGTGCATCTTGGTGGAAGCGACAAATTCAATAATTTACGTATCCTCCAAAAAGAAGTACATGAATTAATCCATATGACCGACAAAATTAAGGCGAATATACTCATAAAAAATTTGGGTATTACTGAATCGATGTTAGAAAAAATCAATAAATATCGAGAAAAATGTGAGCTAGAAATAATAAAATAACCCAAATCAATAAGAGTAACTTGAAACTTATAATTAATAATACCATCGCTAGATGGAACGCGGAATGCTTGGAAACTGGCACGTTCCGTGCGGAGTAGGGGAAAAGCTGGAGATAACTTCAAATGCTTACCTATTACTAACGTTTAATTGAAGAAGCTCTATTTTGATAGTATCAACTATTAATATCAAGTGATAAAATTAATTAAATAGTCTTAATAATATTGTTATGGGGGATTAAATGATGTTAGATACTCAAAAAATTAAGGAAATAATTAGACATCGATATCCATTTCTATTAGTGGATAGGATTTTGGAATTAGAAGAAGGAAAAAGAGCGGTTGGTATAAAAAATGTGACAGCAAATGAGGATTTTTTTAACGGGCATTTTCCTAATTACCCTGTTATGCCAGGTGTATTAATTGTTGAGGCATTAGCTCAAGTAAGTGCAGTTGTGATGTTAACTAAAGAAGGAAACCAAGGTCGATTAGGGTTATTAGTAGGAATAGATAAATGTCGTTTTAAACAGCAAGTAAAACCAGGAGACCAACTCCGTCTTGAGATTGAAATCACTCGATTAAAAGGACCTATTGGAAAAGGAAAAGGTATAGCTACGGTTGATGGGACATTAGTTTGCGAAACAGAAATAACATTTGCGTTTGGTGATTAAAATCTCGAGCAATTAACAAAAAAGCTTCTTCAACTCCCATGAAAATTAAAATCTTCGATTTAGAAAAAAGGCAATACGAAATCAGACGCAGCTCATTTATTTATTAAAAAAGTGCAGCGCCTAAATAAGAAGTAAATTATTGGTAGGATTAGGAGGCATTTGGTTCGCTGATTGTAACGTTGTAACCTAAGTTTTCAAGTCTCTCCACATCGGTTCCTACTTCAGCTAAGATTTGTTCGACCATTCGAGTGGCTACCTCCAGATTTAACAGTTCAATCTGGTCACTCAGAAAATCAATATGCGTAAGAATGGTTTTTATCATCAATCGTTGATGTGGATTGATATAACCACGAAGAGCGAGTTCGAGCTCATCTTTTTTCTTCTTCATTGTTCTTCGAGCGAGGCTCGCTAGCTTTCAGGATCATCCTCACCGTCTGCGATTGCCCGAAGCATGTCACGAGATGAGACACCCATTAGGCCGGAGACAACGGAACCAAGTTTAATATTCGCTCCTTCTAATACCTTTTGAATCCGATTATGTTGTCTAGCACGCTCTTCAATAATACTTCGACGGTATTGAACTAACTCTCGCAGTTCTCGCTGATTTCGGTCGGGAATGAAACTTGCTTTAAGTAGACCATGACGAATAAGTTTGGCAATCCATTCCGCATCTTTCACATCGGTCTTGCGACCTGGTACTTCTTTCATATGTTGAGCATTCACTACTAAAAACTCAATATTCTCCGCTTCTAGTAAGTTAACAATAGGCTTCCAAAATACACCTGTACTTTCCATTGCTACATGGGTACAATCATGCTCCTTAATCCAGTCGATTAACTGTAATAGAAATACAGATTTAGTGGAAAACGTCTGAATCTCCTTTCCTTTTGGTGTCATTATACATGCGGTAATAGAATCTTTGTGAACGTCCATTCCACATGCGCGTTCAATGATTACTTCCATTGTAATCATCCTTTCTACGGCAAATAGTATTGGAGGCTGGTGCAGCAACCAGAGTAGGATTAATCTCCCATGAGTGCTTCCCGTAAGGGAGCGACATTCTGTGATGCACCGTGGTCGTTGGAGTCAGACTAACGGATGGGCTCTATGGCACCATAGTTGATCGACCTTCCTCTCCCAGCCGTAGTATTACATACCCGTTTTTCACATTTTCATTCTCTGTGGTGTAGCGCTGATTTAGCGCTACATGGATGGCTAACGGGTGCTTCGTATTATAAGGTTAACCAGTTTTTACTGGTTGACCTTATTTTTATAGGATTTAATATATCAGTAGCCAGGGTAGGACGTACGGGTGCGTGGGACAATGATCCCGTGAACTAAACTGTCCACCCCCTACTTGTAGAAACATGTTTGAGGCTGGTTGGGACATAGATCTCGTATAACAAGCGAAGCTATGATACTACATGAAGGAATAGGGGTACTGGTGAGTGAGTGAGTCAGTCAGAGGAGGAAGTTAAATGAACCCAGTAGTTGGTCTGGATGTGGCAAAAGGAGAGAGCCAAGTTCAGGCGTTTTTAGATAAATCTAAGCCGTTTGGAAAGAGTTATTCAATGAAGAGGAATTAGACAGTTTTATAAGCTTTTTAAAGGAGATGGAAGGGATGACTGGGCAAATGCCTATGGTCATTTTGGAATCTACAGATCACTATCATTCTCCTGTTATTCAATACTTGGAGGACCATGAAGTTGTATATATCTTGCTTAATCCTATCATTTCTTATCAGGCGAAGAGATCTAGTTTACGAAAAGTAAAAACAGACGCAATTGATGCGTATCAGTTGTGCGTACTTTATTACAAAGAAGATTTTGAACCCCATAAAAACAGAGGAATTCAACTATTAAATCTCAGAAATCTTTCTAGACAACAGGAGATTGTGACGAATATGTATGTGGAGGCTAAGCTACAGTTTCACACTATTTTAGATCAAGTGTTTCCTGAATACCGCAAGGTTTTTGGTGATCTTTATTCGAAGGTCTCTTTATTGATGTTAAAGAAATATATTACTTCAGCAGATGTACTAGCAGCTGGAGAAAGTAAGTTAGCGGAGTCTGTGATGGAGTTTTGTCCAAGACGATCTAGTCAATGGGCATTGGATAAGGCCAAAAAATTAATGAATTCCGCTTCTCGAAATCCATTTCAAAAAGTGGTGTACCACAGTCACTTAATCAATCTTCAAATGTATATTGAAATGCTTTTTCAGTACCAAGGACACCTTTCAGAGTTGGAAATTCGTATAGTGACCTTGGCAAATGAATTAGAAGATTACAAGATTGTCCAATCGATTCCAGGAACCGGAGAAAAAATCGCTGCCACGATCATCTCTGAGATTGGTGAAATTGATCGGTTTAGTCATCCGAAAAAACTGGTGGCCTTTGCAGGAGTAGATCCCAGTGTTCACTCATCTGGAAAGTTTACTGCCACAAATAATCGTATTACTAAACGAGGTTCGAGTAGATTACGCCATGCTTTGTATCTTGCCGTATTGTGCGGTATCAGAAGTTCAAGAAACAAAAAACTGAAAGAATTCTATGATAAGAAGAAATCAGAAGGAAAGCCTGCAAAAGTGGCGATAGTAGCCTGCATTAACAAACTGCTTCACTGGATTTATGCTTTATTAAATAGAAAAGAAACTTTCCAAGATATAGCGTAATTACTGGTTACAAGTAATTAAGAGAAAACCTTCCAAAAGGTTTTTGGAGGGCTATTTATCATGCACAAAATAGTATAACATAGGATTAATTATTATTTTAAAGAAAAATATTGACATCCTATTAGCTGGTTTAGTTAAACAAGTGGCTGCAGGCCCTACCGGTATTTTCTTCTTTATAGAAGAGTATGGTGTACAAGCGATAATAAGCAAGGAAACCAAATGCCGTTGTAGGGAGTCGGATAGCAGCGTAGTACCAATGAAGTTGGGTAATGCCGATGGAGGAAAGGCTGCTACCAAATGATCACCCTCACTAGGGACACATTTACTACACACTGCGGTAGAAATAATAAATGTAAACTAAACTATTGAGGATAGCAGAATCACCATTTTGTGAATGATGATTTGGAGGAGCCGTGTGCGTAAATAGCGCAAGCACGGTTCTGTGAGGGGGGTGGAACACAATCTACCGTTAGGTAGAGAGGTTCCCTTCTACTCGACTAGTTCAAGAATGGGTTTTTACTAAAGATGAGCTTTACCTGTATAATCGAAATATTATAAATGGATTTTATGGGAGGAGATTCCAATTAAAAACATACATATATTTGGTGCCGCTGGTTCTGGAACTTCGACACTCGGAACTGCGTTATCAGGGGAACTTTCTTATAATCATCTTGATCCAGACGACTATTTTTGGATAACTAAGTTTACGGAACAAAGACCATTACCTGAAAGAAGACAAATGCTAAAACATGATTTATCGAAATATCAAAACTGTGTTCTTTCGGGCGCAATATGTGGTTGGGGTGACGAATTTAAAACCTGTTTTGACTTAGTTATATTTTTATGGATTCCCCAAAATGTAAGACTTGAAAGATTGCAACAAAGGGAATTTCAAAGGTATGGGAATCAAATATTAGTTGGTGGTAGTAAACACGACCAATCAAAGGCTTTTCTGGAATGGGCTTCTTTATATGATGAAGCAGGAATGGAAGTTAGAAGTAAAATGTTACACGAACATTGGATGTCGGACTTAAGTTGCCCAATATTGAGAATAGAAGGAGACTATACGGTAAAATAGAGAATGAATTTAGTCCTCAATTATTTAAGTTCCAACTAAAAAAGTTATTTCACTAACGGGTCCTTGTGCGGCCGAGCCTAGGTCGTATCATATAGCGGGTGGGATTCCTGTCGAGAAAGAACTAGCCATTCACTCGTAGCGAGTCTTGAAGGCTAATGGTAACATTAGCCTTTAAGCGTAGACAGTTAGGTGGCGGGCCGAAAGCCAAATGGTTGAAGGGATTGAGCTCCATAATGTTAGTAAATCGAGAGGGCTGATGCTTTAAGCACGGCAGAAAGCTATATTTTATCCATCGTTAAAGGCAAGAAGGATAAAACCTCTCTGGAGTCAGAGACCTTGGCACGTCACACATCGATATGATACGGCAACTCGGGAGGCCCTACCGGTCTTTTCTTCTTATAGAAGAGTATGGTGTACAAGCGATAATAAGCGAGGAAACCAAATGCCGTTGTAGGGAGTCGGATAGCAGCGTAGTACCAATGAAGTTGGGTAATGCCGATGGAGGAAAGGCTGCTACCAAGTGATCACCCTCACTAGGGAAACATTTACTACACACAGCTGTAGAGATAATAAATGTAAACTAAACTATTGAGGATAGCAGAGTCAGTGTGAATGATGATTTGGAGGAGCCATGTGCGTAAATAGTGCAAGCACGGTTCTGTGAGGGGGGAGGAACACAATCTACCGTAAGGTAGAGAGGTTCCCTTCTACTCGACTAGTTTAAGAACGGTATTCCAGAAACGGGCACTTTCCTAGAATATGGAGAGTGCTTTTATTCATTAAAGGGTCATTTCATTGAGTAAGGAGTTTTTGGGTAGGGATCACATTTTTGTTAACCATTAAAGGACGCTTTTCTGAAATTAGAAAAGCGTCTTTCTTCATGTTTGGAAGCAGATGATTTCACATTTCTATATTTTGTAAGCTATTAAACTACTCATTTACGAGTTCATCTTTTCGTCAAATTTAAAGTGTTTACTTTTTTAAAATAGTAGTATAGAATACTTTAAGTGAACTACTCAAATTAGAGTACTTTAAATAATAAATAAGTAAACGAGAAAGAGGAATCAACAATGTCATTCAAAAAATTCACGAGGCTTCAAGGCTTTGGTGCATCAGTATTTATGGGTATTTTTTATGCAGTCGTGATGCTATTAATCTTTTTAATTGGTTATACTGCGTTACCTGGTAATATGGATCAATTAAAAATTGCCATCGTAAACGACGATGCAGGAGAATCTGGCGCAAAAATTGCCAGTCAATTAGGGGAAAGTCTACCATTTGAATTTCAATCGAATTTATCAAACGAAAAAGCAATGGATAAATTAGAAGATAATAAATTAGCGCTAGTTATTCATATTCCAGAAAACTTTACAGAGAATGCTCAAAAAGGGGAGTCCGCTCAAATTGATTTCACTGTAAATGAGGCATCTGCTACAATGGTATCATCTACAATGAAATCGATTGTAACAGAAATCAATAATCAATTAAGTGCAAGTTTCTCAACACAAACAGCTCAAGGTATTTTAATGAGCATGAATGTCCCAGAAGAGCAAGCTGCGCAAATGGCAGAGCAAATTGATCAAGCATATGTTGGCAATTATGTGATTACAAATGATGTGCCAGATGGAATGTACAACAACATGCTGCCAATGTTTTTAACGATGGCTTGTTATGTAGGTGCGATGATTGCTGCAATGCAATTAGTTCAAGCGTATAAGCAAAGTCGCGGGCAAGCATCTCGCTTTAAATTATTTGGCTATGTGCAAATCTCTGCATTAATTATTGCCGTGGTCTCTTCTATTTTTGCAGTAGGAATTGCATTCTTAATTGCAGACTTAGATAGTGGTATACTGTTTAAAGTGTTTGGCCAACAAGTCCTGCTATATATGGTTGCTTTTAACTTCTGTGCAATCTTTACATTCTTAATTGGCGAAGCGGGTATGATTTTAAATATCCCCGTATTACTTACACAAACAATCTCAAACGGAGCTACAATGCCACGTGATATGATGTATGGGTACTTTGATGTTGCTTCTTATATCACACCGATGTACCATTCCGTTCAATCCTATTTTGCGGTCATGTTTGGTTCAACAGAGCAATCACCATTTTTATGGGGTCTAGTATTAGTAGGTGTTGGCGCAGCGCTAATTAACTTCTTAATCGTTACATTCCTTCATAAAAAAGAGCCGGAAGCAAAGGAAATACTTCATTAACACATCAAGAGCTTCAATCGAATCATGATTGAGGCTCTATTCTTTAGGGGGAGGATATATGTCGATCCAAATTTATATTTTGAGTAAACTTATTGAGGGAAATAATTATCCATATAAGCTGAAAAAAGAACTTTCAGAGCCATTTCCTTTTGATAAAATCGGGAATTTAACAATAAGCAAGATATATTACCATTTTGAATCATTATCAAAGCAGGGGTTCATTGAGCCAGTTGAGGTGATAAAGGAGGAAAACCGACCAGATAAGCAATTGTTTGCGATCACTGAAAAAGGTCGAGAAAATCTTCCCCAAAAAATTTATAGCCTTTTTGAAAAAAGCAATACAGTTATAGATTTAATCGCCGGATTATTCTTTTTACGGTTTGTTGATAAATCGCGGATTGTGCGTATTTTAGAAAGCAAACTAGATGACATGACGCGAAAATTGGATAAACTGAAATTAGTTTATGAGCAAATCAAAGTGGACGATGAAAGAGCACTGATGATTGAAATTACAAATGATTTTTTGATGGACAAATTTAATAGTGAAGTAGTAGCCATCCAACGTATTGTTGAAAAATTGAAAGAAGAAATAAAGTAGATTCATGCACTAATAAAGTTGAAATATTAAATAACAAAGTATTTCACAATCGGGCGCGATTCAGTAGACCAGCGCTCGTTATCATTAAAGGGCTAGATTGTTGAGTAAGGGAATAAATATTTATATATAATGCAATTGAGATTGTGAAGGATTACACTGTTCAACTAACGCAGCAGGTGTGCGGCCGAGCCTAGGTCGTATCATATAGCGGGTGGGATTCCCGTCGCCATTCACTCGTAGCGAGTCTTGGAGGGCTAATGGTAACATTAGCCTTTAAGCGTAGACAGTTAGGTGGCGGGCCGAAAGCCAAATGGTTGAAGGGATGGAGCTCCAAAATCTTAGTAAACGAGAGGGCTGATGCCTTACCTGCGGCAGAAAGCTACATTTTATCCTTCGCTAAAAGGCGAGAAGGATAAAACCTCTCTGGGGTCAGAGACCTTGGCACGTCACACATGGATATGATACGGCAACTCGGGAGACCCTACCGGTCTTTTCTTTTTTTCTAGAAGAGTATGGTGTACAAGCGATAATTAGCAAGGAAACCAAATGCCGTTGTAGGGAGTCGGATAGCAGCGTAGTAACAATGAAGTTGGGTAATGCCGATGGAGGAAAGGCTGCTACCAAGTTATCACCCTTACTAGGGACACATTTACTACACGCGGAGGTAGGGATAATAAATGGAAACAAAACTATTAAGGATAGCAGAATTAGCAAAATCTGATCCTAAGATGAAATTTACATCTATTGTACATTTACTAAATAAGCATTCTCTTGTTCAATGTCATCTTGAATTACCTAATAAGAAAGCAACGGGGATTAATGGTACAACTAAAGAGCGATACAGTGAAACACTAGAGGAAAATATAGAGGATTTAGTAAGTAGGCTTAAAAGTAAAAGTTATCATCCTGTTCCCGTAAGGAGAATGTATATTCCTAAGCTTAACTCCAACAAGAAAAGGCCATTGGGGATACCGGAACATGAAGATAAGATTGTACAGAAAGGCATTACAAAAATACTAAATGCCATCTATGAAAATGATTTTCTAGATTGCTCTTTTGGGTTCCGTCCAAATCGTAACTGCCACGATGCTTTGAAAATATTAAATTATTACATGGAAAAGAAATCAGTAAATTATATAGTAGATGTAGATATTAAAGGGTTCTTTGACAATGTTGACCACATATGGATGATGGAGTTCTTAAAACTGCGAATTGCTGACCCTAACTTACTAAGGATAATTGGTAGGTTTCTTAAAGGTGGATACATGGAGGAAGGAAAGAAATACAAGACAGATAAAGGCACACCGCAAGGTGGAGTCATATCTCCGGTACTTGCCAATCTATACCTCCATTATGTCCTGGACCTGTGGTTTGAGAAGGAAGTTAGAAAACAGTGTAAAGGAGAAGCATACATAGTTCGTTATGCAGATGACTTTGTTTGTTGCTTCCAATATAAGAGCGAAGCTCAGGAGTTCTTTCAATCATTGAAGCTGAGATTACAGAAGTTTAATTTAGAAATAGCGGAGGATAAAACCAAAATTATTCCCTTCGGGAGATTTGCGGAGAAAGATGCAAAACTAAAGGGAAATGGAAAACCTGATACCTTTGATTTCCTAGGTTTTACACACTATTGTGGAAAGAGTAAATCTGGATACTTTCGTGTGAAACGGAAATCAAGCAGGAAAAAGCTACAAGGTAAACTAATGGAATCGAAGGAATGGATAAAGAATAACCGAAATAATGACATTCATATGATTATGGATAGATTTAAACGCTCGCTTGTTGGTTATTACAACTACTATTGCATCACGGATAACACGCAAAGTGTTCACCGCTTTAAAGACAAAATCCAATATTTACTGTTTAAATGGCTCAACAGAAGAAGTCAAAGGAAATCCTTTACTTGGGATAAATTCAATCTCTTTCTTCATAAATATCCGTTACCATCACCAAGAATTAAGGTGAATATATACGACTTAAGAAAAGAGATTAGCTATATTTTGTGAATGATGACTAGGAAGAGCCGTGTGCGTAAATAGCGCAAGCACGGTTCTGTGTGGGGGGAGGAACACAATCTACCGAAAGGTTGAGAGGTTCCCTTCTACTCGACTAGTTTAACAAGGATTAGCCACAATCAGGAGAGAATTCTCAAAAGGAAAAGTAGATAGGAGTAAACTATGTTTAGTTTTTTATTTGAATTAATTGCAGGATTATTCGGCAGTGTTGGATATAGTGACACTTTAAATACGAAAAAAATTGACCAAAATATTGAACGGTTAAATCAATACGATTGGTTTAAAAAGATTTACGAGGATGAAGAATATCACCGTTTGTTTTTTGTGAATAAACACGTCAGACGTTATTTACAAAGCACAATTCGTGTTAGAAAAATTATTCGTAGTAAAGAAGCACGAAGAAAGCTATTGTACCTTCTTGATAAAGAAATAAAATCGTAATTTTCTAATTGAACTAAAGCGGCAGGTTAGTTGAAGTAGCAAATTAGAATTATTATGTTCAATTATAGGGAGGTGTATAAATGAAATTAGTGATGAAAGCATTTATAGCTTCTGTAATAATTCATTTAGTTTATTTAGTTTGCACGATTGGAATTGGTTATATAAAAACAAAAAATTATAAGCCAGATATATCAAGTGAATGGGAGAATGTAGACTATCTTCAAAATGAAGTAGCATTCGGTATGGTTATTTCCCCTTTTTTCTTTGTCTTTTCATTAGTAGGGATAGCTTGTATATGTGGAATAATTATATATTTATATAAAAAATTCTTTAACTAGAGATTGAACTACTGGAAACGCTTTTTCACTAACGCAGCAGTTTAGTTGAGCAAGAAAGCATGTAAATATTGGATTATTGGGGGATAGAAGATGAAAGAAGAAAAAAAGTGAGGAAGGCTTTTTTAAAACGTACTAATTGAGATTCAAAAATGGCAATCTTACTTCTTTTCAACAATTTTCTGAAAGTAAAATCCGCATGTAGTACAATTTGGAGTAGTTAGAATTTTAGTTATATTAAGGAGGTCATAAATTCAATGTCATTCCAAGAAATAAACGAATTTTTAGTCGAACAAAATGAAAGGATGGAAGCACTATATAAACCTGTTCTATTCAATAACTGGATGTCTGCAACAACTGGAAATAAAGAGTGGAGTGAAAAACATGAAAAATCCCTAAGCGATTATTTCGCTAATTTTTCTAAGCAAGAAACATTTAAAAAGTTATTGTCTTTTAGAGAAGAGAAAAATCTTACTCCCATTCAGGTACGCCAATTAGACGACTTATATAATAAAATAATTAAAAATCAACTTGATAACAGTGTA
>NZ_JAIZDB010000056.1 GCF_029533155.1 Psychrobacillus antarcticus
CAAATAGATAGGATAAATTCTTGGTTAGATCCATTTGCGGATACTTTGGGAACAAGCTATCAATTAAGTCTATCTATAACTTCAATAGGTTCAGGTATGTTAACTGGGAAGGGATACGGTAATGGCGTTGTTGCAGTACCTGAGGCACATTCTGACTTTATTTTTACAACCATTTCGGAGGAGTTTGGTTTTATTGGTTCTGCAGGAATAATTTTTATGTATTACATTATAATATACAGAATTTTCAGGATAGCGTATAAAAATAAAGGTGAGTATGAAACTCTAATTGCTGCTGGAGTTATTTCTATGATCTTATTTCATGTTTTTGAAAATATTGGAATGGTGATAGGGCTCGTTCCTATTACTGGGATTCCCCTTCCATTGTTTAGTTATGGAGGAAGTTCTGTTCTGGCTACTATCTTTGCACTAAGTATAATCATAAACATATCACTTAACACGAAAGACTACATGTTCGGCGGTGATGATGATTAATATACCCAAAAATAGAATAATATTACTTGGCTTTCTGTGTAATCTCCTCATCCTAATAATAGGAATTCTAGCAGCTATTTATTTCTATTAATTTTAACTGCAATTCTTTTTTGCGATATTTTAAATTTAAAACGCTAATATAAGGTGAATAATTAACTCTCAAAAGCTACTCTCATGATAGAATAATTGAAAAACATTTGGTTAAAATAAAGTGGTATTTTATTAGCCTTTCCATACTATCATTTACCCAATAGACAACCCGAAATTTTTTCTAATTCAAGAGACTTTATATAGGAGTGTTCGATTGTTAGAATGGATAGCAATGCTAACAATGCAGTGGTCAATTGTTAAGTGTTTTGGGAACTCTTATTATTATTTAGAGACAAACTATCAAGTATGCCTGTAGTAAGAAAATTCTACCAAGCATTTTATCCTAGCCATTTACTGCTAGTTTGAATATTATCTTATTTATTATGAGGTGCAATTCACGGCAGGAAAAATCTGCTGAGTCTCTTCATTTAATTAAAGATAATTTATTATGCAACCTACATTGAAAAGGTGGACGCTTTCCTTTTCTCTTCACAAATAATTTAAGGCTACCGCTAAAGCCATGTGGTTTGACTTTTTGCAGTAGCCTTATTATATTTTAGTATTCTTCGTAAATTTTCTTACGCACTCATTTGACGACATGCTTCAGCACATTTGCGGCATGACTCAGCACAGCTTTGGCAATGGTCATGTTCGTGTTTAGCACACTCTTCTCCACAGCGTTCACAAATTTCTGCACAAAGTTGGCATATTTCTTTCACAAAAGGACTGTTCGAAGTCATCGCTTGTATCGCAAAGGCACAAGCATCTGCACAAGCGCGATCTAATCGTATACAATCGACCATCATCTTAACATCGCCTTCTCTTAAACAAGCATCAAAACATGTGTTACAAGCCTTTAGACATTCCATACAAGCTTTAAGACATTCTTCATATTTCTGATTCATGAAATACCTCCTAGATATTAATATTGCAATCAGTATTAATGTTCCCATAAGGTGTTAGTTCAAACAGAGAAATGAGAACTCCTTAGAAAATCCTTATTTTTGTAACTCGTATGTAATTCTAATATAAATTTTAATCTATTTTTACTTGTCCCATCATTCCATTCTCTTCATGCTCAAGAACATGACAATGGAACATATATATACCTTTGTTATTAAATTTAACAGCTAATTTCACTGTTTCTCCTGCATCAATTGCTACAGTATCTTTCCAGCCTTGTTCGTTTACTGGCTGTTCGTTTCCATCAATTGAAATAATTTTAAACTGTGTCCCATGAATGTGGAATGGATGTGTCATTCCGCCCATTGCATCAGGTTTATTATAAATTTCCCATACTTCAGTAACCCCTTGTTTTTGAGTAAAGTCAATTCGGTCTATATCAAATTGCTTATCATTAATGGTCACCATTGCACCCATTCCAAAAAGTTCTAGTTTCTTCGTAACAGGTAAATTTCTTTCTTCATCTGTAACAGCAAAATTATTTAAAGTTTTTGGTAAATCTCTTGAATTTGTTTTCTGTTCATCAATTTTAAATGGTAAAAGGTTTGTATCTTCCTCATTAATTAACGCTATATCACTTGAGGCTTTATACTTTGAAAAATCAATGATAATCTCTACACGTTCACCGGGTGTTAAAGTTATTTCACTCATTGTTGTTGGTTCATTTAAGAAACCACCATCTGTAGCGATTTGTTGGAATGAATCTCCTGTATTTAGTTTAAAAGAATAATTTCGAGCATTTGAACCATTTAATATACGTAATCTAACTTTTTCTTTACCTACCGTAAGTTTAGGGTTCAATGTTCCATTTATTAATAAAGTATCTCCTATTGTTCCATCATCGTTAATTACTGCTTGGTAATCAAATTGCTTATCCTCGTTAAATTGTCTGTCTTGGAATACTAATGGAAAATCATTTGTCCCATATTCTTTTGGTAAATCTAGATTTTTCGAATTTTCATCCTCCACATAAATTAAACCAGCTAATCCTTTATATACTTGCTCAGCTGTAGCACCTTCAGGATGTGGATGGAACCATAGAGTGGAAGCCACCTGATTTACAGTGAATTTTACATCTTCTGATTCACCTGGTTGTAGTATTTGATGAGGACCACCATCACCTTCGCCTGAAATATCTACACCATGCCAGTGAAATGTCGTTGGTTCTGATAAATCATTGTTAGTTCTAAATGTTACTGTTTCATCTTTTGATACCTGAATAATTGGCCCTAAAAAGGAACCATTATATCCATATGTTTCGGTTTGAACATCTTCGTAAAATTCGGTTGTTCCTTGCTGTGCTGTAATATCTATTACCCCATCCTTTGATTCAATTAATGGTGGAAGTATTAGTTCATTTTCTCCAGTTGAATTATTTAATGCCAAAGGGTTTGTATGGCTATCATGACCGTTTTCCATAGAAGCCATATCTTCATCGCTCGCATCTGAATGATCCATTCCTTCCATATTCGACATTTCTTCTGCAGTCATATTAGCATGATCCATACTTGCATTTTTGGCAGAAGAATCACTTGCACTACAACCTCCAATTATAATAATGCTTACCGACAATACGGAAGTAATCAACATTTTGTATTTCATCTTCATTCTCTCCAATTTATATTATTTAATATATTGGCAGTGTATCAAATAAATATGGAAAATTTATGGAGGTATATGCTTATACTAAATGGATGAACCAATTGACAATATTATTCGTAACATTTAGTGCACTTTTCTTTAAAATTAAAAGTATTAAATTTTCTTATCTTACAAAATATATAGTTCTAATTCCTAAACTTCCAACATATTGTTGTTTGAGGTGTATTAATATGAGAAACCAAACAAGAATAATTATCGGACTATTCTTAATAATTTTTATATCACCAATTATTATAGCTACTCTTAGTAACCCTCAACAAATAGGAATTATGGAAATGGCTGATGAGAAGCCTGACGAGAAAGCAGACGAGAAAGCAGTCGTCGTATACGCTGCAACTCAAAATCAAAATCTTGATAATATCAAAATCATTGAGCCTAGGAAAGCATTATTGCTATTTACACACTCCCACGAATCCTTTATACCAATAGTAAAAAATGAGACCGGTCAAGCAGAGGTATACCATTCAACCTCAAACATAACCGCTTTTGAAGATATTATTAGAAATCATTTTAGTCTAAATTCTATTGAAACTGAGTTTCTCGGAATTGACACCATGAGTGAGCTAAAGAAAACAAATCGTACTTTTCCAGAAGCCTATAACGTTGTCCGTCCTTATTTAACAGAAAATGTTCAGAACAATAAATATGACATAATTATTGATTTACACAGAGATTCTACAACTAGGAAAAATTCAACACTAACTTACAACAATGAAACATTTGGAAAAATATATTTTGTGGTAGGGGAAGAGCATCCAAATTACTTAATAAACAAATCCTATGCCCAACATCTTTCCTCACACTTAAATGAATTGGTTCCTGGAATATCTAAAGGCGTTATCGGTAAAAAAGGAGACCATGTGGACGGCATTTATAATCAAGATCTTGCTAACAATATGGTGTTAATAGAACTTGGTGGAATCGATAATACACAGGAAGAAATTAATCGTTCGATTTCAGTTCTAGCAAAAGCTGTTTCAGAACTATTACAAGATGAATCTAACAATCTAGTATCACATGCAGGACTTTAAAATTACAAAATGAAATGCACCTTGAAGCTTATGACTTAAGGTGCATTTAACTTTAAGATATAAAGTAATTTGAAATATAATAAGAAAACGAACAAGTAATGCCATGGATCCAAAAGACTGATTTACCTTTCTTCATGGAAATAATATTCACTTAAAACATCAGCAAAAACCTCTGTAGTTCGATGAAGCTCTTCTACTGTATTATCTACACCTCCAATTTCCACAATAATAGAGTTTGGAGAAATATCTTGATTATAAATTCCATTGCCTTGTTTACTACTTTTTGGCATTATGCCTTTGGACAGTCCGGGGTATTGATTGTCTAAAATTGTTTGTAGACCTTCCGCAAACGTAAGATTCTTTTCATAACCTTCATGGCCCGTACCTACAACAAATAATAATTTGGCATAGTTTACTCCATTCATTACAGTAGTAGTAGAATCACTACGCAAAGAATCGCGATGCAAATCTAGAAAGATCTCTAAATCTTTATTACCTTTTAACGCAGCACGTACTTGCTCTCCTGACACATTATAAGAACTATTATAGTTTAAACCTCTTGTAGCTAGTTCTTGAACGATATCGGTTGAATTGACTGTTGTTCCTACTCCCCTTCTTTCCAGTGCCCTTCCAAGCAGTTCTCCTACTAGTGTAATATTTGCTTTCGAGTGATACGCTTCTTCAGGTTTAACTGTTTCTTCTAAATATGGCAAAAAAGATTCCCTGCTATGAGTATGGTAAATATACAGGACTTCCTTTCCGAAAGTTGAATGAGATGATGAAATTTCTTTGGGAGATTTCATATTTTTAAAAAGAGCATCAATATTCTTTATAGTAAGTTCTCTTTCGTTAAAGAAACCGTCCATAGTAGGCGCAAATTCATCCCTATCCTCTAGATTCAAGTTTGATTTCCCTCCTGTATCTAGATTATTTGTTTTAGTAGGCATCCCATCTAATTCTTCGGATAAACGATCTTTTAATTCAACATGGAAAAAAGGATAGATTTTATCGTCAAATATATTTTCTTCCTCTTCTTTAGGAACATAAAAAATTGTCACCCAGAAAGAAAAAAGCAAGAGAATAAATAGCAAAACTACAAAGTATAACAAAATCCTTAGTAAAGTATCTTTCTTTTTCTTTGTTGTGTTCTTTTCTTTATTTAGGGAGTTTGAAGACATTCTGTCCCTCCTAGAATTTCTCTTTTTCAATATGATTTAGTTAAAAACATACCATAAAAAAGAATAACAAATAATTGTGGATAATATATGGACAAGTAAGATTTTCTTGCCTCCAAAAACAAAAAAGTACAATCATCTATACAGTGGATGATTGTACTTAAAAATCTCTAAAACTTAGTTGTTAGTATTTTTCCCTTTTTCCATAGCTACAGTTACATTAGATATCCGTTTCGCTCCGGCATATTTAGGACCCCAATAAGGATCTGTTTTTAAGTTAGCTTTTAAAATACCCTTACTTTTTGCAGATATGAATTCCCCGTTACCCAAATAAATTCCAGTGTGAGAAATACCTTTTTTATATGTATTAGCAAAAAACACTAAGTCTCCAGGTTGTAATTTATCTTTTTCAACTGTTTTTCCCACTTTAAACTGCTCGGCAGATGTTCTTGGTAAACTAATGTTGAATTTATTATAAACATATCTAATATATCCAGAACAATCAAATCCCTTAGGAGTTGTTCCACCAAATTTATATGGAGTACCGTATAACTTTGAAGCAAATGCTCCGATTTCAGTTGATGTTGCAGCATTGACTTTATCTGCTGAAAATACTTGTGCAGAAAAAATTAAAGATACCACAATTAATACTTGCATAATTATACTTCTCATTTTACACCCCAGTAAATGTTATATTTATAATTGTAACTTTATCACAAATGATGCAATATATTCGTTACGATTTGATTACAAAATCATTACAAATACCTAGTTTAACTTTCTAATTCTAGGATATTTCGGACTATAGTTTTAATTTATAGGATAAATAATAAAAAGTAAGAGTCTGTGTAAGTTAATAGCATGCTACTATTTTCAGTAGATTCAAATAGTATTTATTAGTTACTGCATTTCTATATAAACGGATTACGCTCTACAAAAAAAAAAAACCTATCCATATAAGGCACTGACTATACTTTTTGAGACAGGAATAAAACACCCTACTTTGCAACCAATTGACGGTATTGAACCGGAGATTGGTTGTTTAGTTTCGTTTGAATACGGATATTGTTATAATAAGTAATGAATTCTTCGACGATTTGTATCACTCG
>NZ_JAIZDB010000057.1 GCF_029533155.1 Psychrobacillus antarcticus
TTGATCAAACATTACTTCCTCTTGAATTGTAAAGGAACCTCTTGTTGGGATTTCAAGGCCTGCAAGTAAGCGAAGGATGGTACTTTTTCCACTTCCACTTCTCCCTAATATTGAAATTATTTCACCTTTTTCAATATTTATTGAAAATTGGTCTAGTGCATAACTTTCTGAGTTCGGATATGAAAAACAAACGTCTTGAATGGAAATATACATATTATTTCGGCTCCTTATCGAGAAACTTATTAAAAATAACAATGGCAATGGCACTTAAACTAATTATTAATAAAGAAGCTTGTGATGCTTCCATAATTTTTTCATCACTTGCATATTGAAAGGCTTTCGTAGAAAGTGTATCAAAGTTAAAAGGACGCAAAATAAGTGTTAAAGGAATCTCCTTTAATATGTCAATAAACACAAGAATAAATCCACTTATAATGGCACCTTTCATCATCGGTACATCGACTTTAAAAAACGTTTTGGTTAGTCCTACACCAAGTGATCTCGAAGCATCTCTAAAATCAGTTCCTATTTTGTCATAACCAGATTCAATCGAATTATAACCAATAGCAAAGAACCTAATGATGTATGCAGTAATTAACATGACAAGGCTAACACTTAAAACTAAAGTTGAATTTGCACTAAGTACTTGATAAAGTGGAGCTAAAAACCGGTCAAGTGCGATAAACGCCGTAACAACTGCTACCGCTATGACGGCTCCAGGAATAGAATAGCCAAGAATCGTTAGTTTAGGTAACAATTTAGAAATTTTCCCATGAACAAGACGTCCAAAGTTCCCTACGATTAAAGCAAAAACAACAATACATGTAGCACTTATTCCAGCAACTAGAACAGAATTTTTAACGTATATCAAAAATTCTTCCATAGGAATCTTTCCGAAAGTTAAGATTAGCCAGTCCATTAACTGCAAGACTGGAATACAAAAGCCCAAGCTTAAAATGATAAAACCATATGAGGATGCAAAAAATGCTTTAGCCCCTTTTAATTGAATTCGAGGTAAAGGTCGTACTTTTGTTGTGGAATAACTATATTGTCTTCGACCTCTCAGTACTTTCTCTAACATAAGGATAATAATAACAAAGCCCATCAGAGATGCTGCAAGTTTAATCGCAGAATCAATATCACCTAATCCAAACCACGTTTGAAAGATAGCTGTACTAAAGGTTTGAATTCCATAATATTTAACCACCCCATAATCATTTAAAACTTCTAAAATAACTAAACTTGCCCCACCTATTATAGAAACGCGTGAAACTGGTATAACGACCTGAAAGAAAACTTGCCATGGTCCCTTACCCAAAACACGTGCACTTTCGACTAAAGATGCTGATTGTTGTGATAAGAATACCCGGGTAATTGTGTACACATAGGGATACAAGAAAATAGTATAGATGAAAATGGCACCTGGTAGATTCATAATATCGAAATAACCGGGATTAAGTTCTAGTCCAAAATGCTCGCGAAGGGTCGTTTGAACAACTCCAGTATAATTAACGATTCCATGATAAGTATACGCACCAATAAATGGTGGAATTGAAAGCGGGAGAATTAACGCCCATTTTAAGAATCGACGGAAGGGAAACTGATATTGAGCAATCATCCAAGCTAAGCTTGAACCAATTATTATCGTTAGGACAGCTGTAAAAACTATCAGTATGAAGGAATTTTTGATGTAAGTGGTCAATACAAACTCTTTCATGTGTTCCCAGTTCTCATTCGATGGTGTAAAGATACCCGAAATGATGGTTAAATTCGGTAAAAACAACAGAATTATGATGATTCCTGCTAGTACAGTCCAACTATTTAAATTTGCCATTCTTTTCAATTAATACACCTCTTTAATAACTAGAAAGAAAACCCTTGTCAATGAGACAAGGGTAGAATACTTATTATTTCCAGCCTACTTCGTTAAATATTAATATCGATTTTGCATTATTTTCTCCTAGAGTTGATAAAGGGATTTCTTGTTCTTTAAATTCTCCCCAAGATTTTAACAGCTCAGATGGTTCTACTGACTTATTCACTGGGTACTCATAGTTAGCTTCTGCAAACGTTATTTGTGATTCAGGAGAAGACAAGAACTCAAGTAATTTAATCGCATTCTCTTTGTTTTTTGATGTTTTAACAACTCCGGCACCACTTACGTTAACATGCGTTCCTGTTGTTTCTTGGTTAGGAAAAAATACTCCTAATTTTTGGGCTACTTTTACTTCTTCTGGATCTTCCGAGTTTAACATTTGGCCAAAGTAGTATGTATTCATAATTGCTACATCTCCGATACCAGCAACAATTGCTTTTGCTTGGTCGCGGTCGCCGCCTTCAGGGTCACGTGCGAAGTTTGCTACTAATCCAGAAGCCCATTCTTTCGCATTTTCTTCACCGTTAATTTCAATAAATGAGGCTAATAAAGATTGATTATATACATTTTCTGATCCACGAATCAAGATACGGCCTTTCCACTTATCTTCTGTAAGTGCTTCATATGTGGATAATTCTTCAGGTTTGACGGTTTCTTTGTTGTAAATCATGACACGTGCACGTTTGGTTAAACCATACCACATTTGGTCTTTATCTTGAAAGTTAGCTGGAATTTGCTCGTCCAATACATCACTTGAAACAGCTTGTAATAATCCTTCATCTTTTGCTCGGAATAAACGACCTGCATCCGCTGTTAAAAATAAATCAGCTTGGGTGGCATCACCTTCACGTTTAATTCGCTCTAGTAATTCGTCTGCCTCACCTTTAATGACATTTACTTTAATGCCTGTTTCTGCTTCGAATTTTGCATATAGCTCATCGTCCACATCATAATGACGTGCTGTGTATAGATTTACTTCTTTGCTTTCTTTTGTATTGTTGTTTGTTGTGTCTTTAGTGGTAGTATCGTTGCTACAAGCCGCTAAAATAACCAATGCAAAGGTTAAAATAATGTATAATGCTTTTTTCATTGAATGTATCTCCTTTATTATATCGATAAATCTTAATTGAAAACGATTCTCAATTTCAATTATAAAGTGGAATTCATCTTTGTCAAGTAACTATTTTTAGAATAGTTTTATTTACATGAAGTAACCTGTTAACCCGTTGTGGATATCTATTTAATCTAGTTCAAGGGGTAGAATTGTTTATTACTCTACCAATAGAGTTCGGATAAGTATGTGAGAAAATGTGAATGTTCATGAATATAATTTATAGTTTTACGAAGTATAAAAACCATTAAATATAGTAATTTATGACGGTTCGTAAAAGTGTACTTTTACGAACTGTTTTGGAAAAAAGTCTAAAACAATTTTCTAAATATGGAAAATAAATGTTATAATTAAAATATTGAAAATTAAAACTATGGAATGAGGAATTGACATGGCAAAAAGAGCTTTTTTTAGCTTTCATTATCAGAGAGATATATGGAGAACAAATGTAGTAAGAAATAGTGGTGTTGTAATCGGTTCTTCTGCTGCTGGCTTCCACGATGCTTCGCTTTGGGAAGAAGCAAAAAAGAAAGGCGACGCAGCAATAAAAAAAATGATTGATGAAGGTTTAAAAAATACTTCTGTAACTGTCGTGCTAATAGGAGCAAAATCAGCGGGGAGAAAATATATAAATTATGAAATCGAAGAAAGTATCAAAAGAGGTAATGGTATTTTAGGAATTCATATAAATAATATTAAAAATAAAGATGGCGAAACTGATATTAAAGGTGCCGTTCCGGCCAAATTGATTGCGAATGGCTATAAAGTCTATGACTGGCCATTCGATAGTGTAAAGTTTTCCAAATGGGTAGAGGAAGCATATATAGCTGCCCATTAATAGAGATATTTAGAAAGAGTGATACTTTAAAAAGTCTCACTCTTTATTTCTTTATAGAAGGAGAGATAAACCAATGTATAATGCAAAAACTAAAGAATTTATTAGAACTTATGTTAGAGCGATGAGTGAATCTAATGCTGCTATCTTTGCGGGTGCAGGATTGTCTCAACCAGCGGGTTATGTTAATTGGAAAGAGTTAATGAGAGAGGTAGCTGAAGATCTTGATTTAGACATTGATATCGAACATGATTTGATCGCTTTAGCTCAGTATCACGTTAACGAATTTGAAGGACGCTCTAAAATAAATCAAATTTTGGTAGATGAGTTTACGAAAGATGTAAAGGTTACCGAAAATCATAAAGTATTAGCTCGGCTACCAATAAAAACTTACTGGACTACTAATTATGATAAATTATTAGAAATAAATTTAGAAAATAACAATAAAAAAGTAGATACAAAGATGGTTCCTGAGAACCTTAGTCATACAATGACAAATACTGATGCTATTGTTTATAAAATGCATGGAGATAGCACCATGGCTCACCAAGCTGTTTTAACTAAAGATGATTACGAGGGATATGATTTAACAAGAAGGTTATTTAGTACAGCGCTGCAAGGTGACTTAGTTTCTAAAACTTTTTTATTTATTGGGTTTAGTTTTGATGATCCGAACTTGTCATACATTCTTAGCAGAATTCGAATACTTTTGGGGGAAAACTCAAGAAATCACTATTGCTTTATGAAAAAAGTTGCCAAGAGTGATTACGAAATTGAAGATGAGTTTCGATATGCTGAAGTTAAGCAAGAATTAAGAATTAGAGATTTAAAGCGTTATAGAATTAACGTCCTGCTAGTAGAACAGTACGAGGAAATTACAGCCATTTTGCACTATATAGAAAGAATCATTAGAAGAAAAAATGTGTTTCTATCAGGAAGTGCGGCAGTATATGGGGAATGGGAAGAAACTCTAGCATTTGAGTTTAGTACGAGGTTAAGTAAAGCAATAATAAAAAATGAAAATAATATTGTAACAGGATTTGGGCTGGGCATAGGAAGTTCTCTGATTTCAGGAGCTCTAGAGGAACTCTATCAAAATAACGCAAGGAATGTAGAAGATAGGCTTAAGTCAAAACCTTTCCCGCAAAATACTTCAGGGGACATTCCTCTTAGTGAACTATGGACAAAATATCGTGAAGAGATGCTTTCCAATGTAGGTGTTTCCGTCTTTATTTTTGGAAATAAAAAAGACAAAACCTCAAGTGAAATCCTGACGGCTGACGGAATGATTGAAGAATTTAATATTTCGACAGAAAATGGCACAATACCAATACCCGTGGGGGCCACCGGTTTCACTGCTCATCATTTATGGGGAAATGTAATGGATAATTTCGATAAATATGTTGGTGTACCATCTTTAAAACCTTTATACGAGGTTATAGGTGATTCAACAAAGTCTAAAGATGAATTAATCGAAGCAATAATAAAAATAATAAATGAACTAGTAAAGCATTAACTAATAGAAGAATTAAAATTAGGAATAAGAAAAGAAGTTACTATCGGCTTAGGGATACAAGGAGTAAGAATATTAGGAGACAATGGAAAGACATAGATTGAACTCCTATGAGGGTGAAATAAAAAAGGAAAATTATATAAAAATAAACAATACCAATTTGAATGCAGTAGAAGTAGCCGAATTTATTAAAGAAAGATTTAATTTATAATTTTAACTTTCTTATTCAACTCCCATGAAAATTAAAATCTTCGATTTAGAGAAAAAGGCAATACGAAATCTGACGCAGCTCAATAATTTTTTAAAAAAGTGCAGCGCCTAAATGTGAATTAAATTGTGGGTTGGACTAGGAGGCATTTGGTTCAGTGATTGTCACGTTGTAACCTAAGTTTTCAAGTCTTCGAACAGAATATCGTACAATCGATTGTTCTTTTTGTTTGTCAAAGTAATCTTCCCCTAAGTCTACGTACATTTCTTTGCGAGTTAGGAGATAATAGCTGATTCTTAAAATGGCATGAGCCACTGATATCCCTGCACGCTTTTTACCCTTTCTTGATGCAGTGCGCCTATATAAGGCTCCCAAGTAGGTCTTGGATCCTCTAACAGAATGAGCTGCTTCAATTAACGCCGATTTCAAGTACTTGTTTCCTTTTTTCATGTTGGTTGATTTCCTCTTGCCCGCACTTTCATTATGTCCAGGTACTAATCCTGCCCAGGAACATAAGTGCGCTGAACTGGGAAATTGCTTCTCCACATCTGTACCGACTTCGGCTAAGATTTGTTCAGCCATTCGAGTGGCGATGCCAGGAATGGAATCCAATCGTTCTATATCTTCTTGATGGGAGGATAACCTAGTAGCCACCTCTTCGTTTAATAGCTCAATCTGCTCAGTTAGAAATTCTATATGGACCAGAATGGTTTTTAACATGAGACGTTGATGTGGATTGATATACCCTCGAAGAGCTAGTTCTAGTTCACTCTTTTTCTTCTTCATTGATCGCCGGGCAAAGCTGGCTAATTTCTCAGGATCATTTTCGCCATCGGCGATAGCACGAAGCATATCAAGCGACGAAACACCCATGATGTCGGAGACAACGGAACCGAGTTTGATATTGGCCCCTTCTAAAACCTTTTGAATCCGATTATGTTGTCTTGCACGCTCTTCAATAATACTTCGACGGTATCGAACCAACTCTCGTAATTCCCGCTGATTTCGGTCTGGAATAAAACTTGCTTTAAGTAGACCATGACGAAGAAGTTTGGCAATCCATTCTGCATCCTTTACATCGGTCTTGCGACCTGGTACTGCTTTCATATGTTGAGCGTTCACTACTAAAAACTCAATGCTCTCGGCTTCTAGCAAGTTAACAATAGGCTTCCAAAATACACCTGTACTTTCCATTGCTACGTGAGTACAACCATGCTCCTTAATCCAGTCAATTAACTGTAATAGAAATACAGTTTTAGTGGAAAACGTTTGAATCTCCTTTCCTTTTGGGGTAATAATACAAGCAGTAATGGAATCCTTATGGACATCCATCCCACAAGCACGTTCAATGATTACTTCCATGGTAATCATCCTTTCTACGGCAAATAGTATTGGAGGCTGGTGCAATAACCAGAGTAGGATTAATCTCCCATGAGTGCTTCCCGTAAGGGAGCGACAGTCTGTGATGCACCGTGGTCGTTGGAGTCAGACTAACGGATGGGCTCTATGGCACCATAGTTCATCGACCTTCCTCTCCCAGCCGTAGTATTCTATACCCAGGTTTTCACATTTTCATTCTCTGTGGTGTAGCGCTGATTTTGCGCTACATGGATGGCTAACGGGTGCTTTAGCAAAATATGGCCATCATTTCGATGGGCTTTTTTAAAGTCCAAAATATTAAATTGATCTC
>NZ_JAIZDB010000058.1 GCF_029533155.1 Psychrobacillus antarcticus
CGTAGTATTCTATACCCAGGTTTTCACATTTTCATTCTCTGTGGTGTAGCGCTGATTTTGCGCTACATGGATGGCTAACGGGTGCTTTAGCAAAATATGGCCATCATTTCGATGGGCTTTTTTAAAGTCCAAAATATTAAATTGATCTCAGATATGCAATGTGAAATGTTACACTTAAACTAAAGCCGCATTTAGTTTAACAGGGCGAAGAGGTTATACTATAAAAAAGTGAATTGTTTTTAGAGGGGAATTAATAAAATGCCAATTAGAAAAATTGGAGATTTTTATGTAAACATTGAAGATGGAAAAAAGCAATTAGGAATAGATTCAAATAATATAAGTGGTTGTATTAAAGAATATAAAAGTGGTAAATACGATGGAGTGTTCGGTTCCGCTGATTATGGTTTTAAAGAAGATAACTTTGATTTTCTACATGAACTAAGTAACGTAAAAAAAATATGGTTTAATGATCTGGATTTAAAAAATATAGATGGTGTTTATTCATTAAAATCATTAGAACATTTTGGTGTTCATGGTAAAAGAACAGGTCTTAACTTTGCTTTGTTAGAGAACTTAATACAAATATCTACCGATTGGATTTCTAAAGATGAAAAATTGGATAGTTGTATTCATAACGAGAATTTTTACTTTTGGCACCATAAACCGAAAGAAAAGAGTTTTGAGAAATACACATTTCCAAACTGTTCAAACGAAGTTCATTTAAATTGGTCTAATGTCTATGATTTAACTACCTTGAATGGTTTGAAAGGAATGAAAAGACTTAGGATTCATAGGTGTAGGAACTTAGTTTCTTTAAGGGGTCTTGAGAATTACAGAGATACATTGGAAGAAGTTTTTGTGGATACATGTGGAAAGCTAACTGAATATAACTTTATAGGAAATTTCCCTAAGCTGAAATTAGCAGTAGTGAATGGAGATGTTTTGAAAAATGAGAATCCCATTAAATTATTAAGCTAGCGGGTTCTTCTTCAACTAACGGGTGCTTTAGCAGAACAAGGAGGGGATTAAAATGCCAACTTGCGATAATTGCCATAACAAGTGGAACTGGAAGCAGACGATTAAAAAAACGACGACATTAAATCCTGTAATGACATGCCCATATTGTGGGGAAAAACAATATCAAACGCAAAAATCCAAAACAAAAATTGGTTTTCTTACTAGCATTGTCTTATTGCCACTTCTTCTTCAAATTTTTTTTGATATGCCAGGAGCTTTCTTATTGAGCTTATTTCCCATTTTAACCGTTATTTTTATTCTTTTATATCCGTTTTTAATCAAATTAAGTAGCAGAGAAGAGTATATAAATTTCTAAGGATAAATAGTGAAGAAGTATTCAAGAATAGGGAGCAATTGTTGTATAAGCTTCACTTTTCTTCTTCAACTCCCATGAAAATTAAAAAATGCTTAAAATCCATAAAATTGCATTACAAAAAAGACTCAGAAAAAGCTTTTTTAAAAAAAGGCTGAGCCTTCAGAATGTTCATATTGAGTTAAAGAGTAAAACAGGAATCAACTCCATTCTTCTAGAGTAAAGGCAAGGCTGGTGCAATAACCAGAGTAGGATTAATCTCCCATGAGTGCTACTCGTATAGAGTGCGACAGTCTGTGATGCACCGTGGTCGTTGGAGTCAGACTAACGGAAGGGCTCTAAGGCACCATAGTTCATCGACCTTCTTCGCCAGCCATACTGAACTATACCCGTTCCCGTTCTGCAACAATTTTCATCCTCTGTGGTGCAGCGTTTTTTTGCTGCATGGATGGCTAACGGGTGCTTTACTTCAAGAAGGAGTAAAGCCTTTTTTCTTATTAAACTAAAGCGGCAGTTTAGTAAAAGAAGGATTCTCTGATAAAAGGAGTATTTTGTTAGTAATATTGGTTCTAAAAGTGCATATCACGAAGTATTAACACCATCCTAGATAGGCACATTGATCATAGGATGGTGTTAATTTTGAGGTTCTTAAAAATAGTTTCTTGTTTGTTAGTTATTTTTTTAGTTATTTTAAATTTGATTGGTCATAAAGGAATCGCTTCAGATGGTGAAATTACGCTAAAAGAGGCTATTAATCTTGGATTAGATAGAGCAAAAAAATGGAATGAGAATGCGTAAGAAAAGAACAAATGCGAGAAAGAAGCGATACTGGAGATTATAAAGTTATTCTCGCATTTGTCTTTATAATTATATTCATGATTTTTATTCAATATAAGAGCACATGCCCAGAAATACTGGAAGTCATTCAATCGGAATAACATCATATTCAAATTTTAAAGTAGAAGATGGGTGTATATCTAGAAAGCCAGTTCAAAAAAATATTATTTAAGAAAAAGGAAAAATGCGAGGACGGACCAAGATGATTAGCTATCTTCGTCTGATGTCAGCAAGTTCAGCCGCACTAATTTAATCGGAATATTGGTTACTCTTATTATTACTTTCTCTGTTGTCCATTTAGAAAACAGCCTCCAGTATGAATAAATAATTAATTAAACAATGTCCTTGTTCTTGTAAATTTGTTGATTTAGAGTTTTTACTTTTTCAGTTAAATCGTTGACTTGTTGAATCATATTTTTAAGGTTATCTATTTTACCTTGTTGTTCTTTATAATCTTCTTCTGATCCGAGTAGTATAGAAATTGCTGAAATCGCATCGCCGATTGTAATGGTTAATGCGTCCATCACTGCACGATGTACCGCGTGAATTTCTGTATCGGAATTTTGATTATTTTGATCGATACCTTCACCATTTGACAATATTGGGTAACCTCCTAATATAAAAAATTAAATAACTTAACATAGTTATATGCTTAGTAACAATTTATATGAAAAAGGTTAAATTGAAAGAGACAATGTTGGTATTCGTTATCTCAGTGCTTCAGCACTGTAAACGCTTCTGCAAATTTTCGTGCAAAAGATAGAGGAGATTCTACAGACTGAAAGTGTACATATAAAATTGTTGGATTAGTAAAAACCCAGTGATTATGAATGGCACTAACAATTAGCTCGTTTTTTACAAGTACTCTAAGGAATGAGGGTAATTCTTCTTGAAGTATTACCACTTCACCAAGGTTAAGTGCAATCCCTTCGTAATCCAATGACTCAAAAGTTATTCCAGCAGGAAGTGCACTACGACTCGGGCGGTTTTGTATGGTAAGTGGAAAATTTCGTTTAAGCTCCACTGAACAAACACCATTTTTCATATTTGCTATACCATTAACAATTTGAGCAAATTGGTTGCAAATACTTTGAAAGTCATGCACAAAATACACCTCTTTCTTTTTCATCATTTTATGAACTAAAAACAGTTATCTAGAACGCAATAATAGTACGAAAAATTAAATGTACATATTGCGAACAAAAAGTATATTTTTATTATTAACTTTAGTGTTTACTTCTATAAGATATTATCGCAGTTTTTAATGCTGCATAATTGCCTACAGCTGCATAGCCGTAAAACCAGCCCATGAAAAGACCTGCCACTAAGTTATGTCGATGGCTAATGAAGATAGAAATTAATAAACCAAGTATTAATGCAATGAGAGGTACAAATTTGTTTGGGGTTTTAAAATATATTTTTATTAGTTGAGTTATAATTATTATTACTGGAATAGCTATCAGAGCATCCCAAAAGTTTGTATGAATTATTGGGAAATGCATTTAATCACCTCTTAAATAGAGTGTCCCAATAATAAAAATCTAACCATAAAAAGCCAAAGTTTGTTCTAAGGTAATGTCGCAGTACGATCATTAAGTGAAAGCAATCTGTTTCACTTCATCCCTTTTTAAATAGCAAAACAAAAAATAATCGTAAGATATAAAACAAAGACGCTAAAGCTAACAAAGAGTTTATCAAAATGCACGCCCCTATTTAATTAATGAGGACTACGAACAGGCTATATAGTCCAATGAACTATATATAAAAATGTGAATAAAAACATAACGATTGCGCTATAGGCAAGGAAAGTCCATGGGAGTCCACTGCCAGAAGTCTGAAATAGCCTATAAACAATATAGCTTTCAGATATAACGAATAAAACCGCCAAGATTATGTATACAGACATACCTAGAATAAGTAGCGCTCCTTTATTGCAAGGTAACCTTATTTTGGCTTACTGAAACAGATTTTATTTTTTCATAGTACGACCAAAGAGCCTCGCAATAAAAAAAGACCCTATTCAAGGTCTAGTAATTTTTATTTCACTGTTCACATGTTCCCGAAGGAGTAGTAATTCAATAACATCTTGTGCGGAATATGAATATGGAGAATGCTCGGGAACAAGTTCGTTGAATTGTTTAACGATGTCAATTAGGGTTTCGAAATAAAAATCATTTAAAATTATTTCAAGTTTAGTCAAAGTGTTCACCTACTTCTTTTCTAGAAGTATGACCCTTTGGGGTGGGATTTATTCAAAAAGGACCAGAGCCTAGATCGGCAATATCAACAGGCTTCCCATACTGCTTTCGGCTCTAGATAAAAACAATATTGACTAAAGTAAATTAATTTTAACAATGTGTTCAAAAAAGAGATTGAAGATGGAAAAAACAAAATGGGTTTATATTCAATCAGAACCATAGTTTTTTACAGTAGGTTTTTTTACTCCAGATGGTACTTGGCATACCGATAGCGATTAGGGCAGTAGAAATGAAGCACCTATACGATTGCATTATTTAAACTGTGGAAAAGAGAACGATTAGTTCATAGTTCGTAGATAATGTGTAATAAATGAGAAGGTGCTAACACGGCAGGTTAGTTCATTAAAAGGTCCATTTTAAAAAAGGAAGATTCGATGCTTAATATGCATCAGTTCTTCCTTTTACTTGGTGAACATTTAAAAAGTGTTTAGTAAAACTTGATAAATGCTCCGTCTTTGTTTTGCAATTGTCTTCTATAAAAAAATAAAAACTATATTACTCTATTGTTGCCAGTTGTGTCCAGGTTGCATATAAGGTTAGAATTCATGTCTTTGAATCCAATTGGACTCATGTTGCTCATATCCAGGCTGACCCTACTGCCATGGTTGACCTTGATGCCATGGTTGACCTTGATGCCATGGTTGACCTTGATGCCATGGTTGACCTTGATGCCATGGTTGACCTTGATGCCATGGTTGACCTTGATGCCATGGTTGACCTTGATGCCATGGTTGACCTT
>NZ_JAIZDB010000059.1 GCF_029533155.1 Psychrobacillus antarcticus
GGTACTGCAACAACGCCATTACCGTATCCCTTCCCAGTTAACATACCTGAACCTATTGAAGTTATAGATAGACTTAATTGATAGCTTGTTCCCAAAGTATCCGCAAATGGATCTAACCAAGAATTTATCCTATCTATTTGATACCGGTCCATTACATATAATAATAAGTTTGGTCTGTATAAAAACGCCAATGCAAATAATCCTAAAGATATAATTACAGTTATAAAAACAGATAATATTATTCTCATATTAATACCTGATATGAGTATCATACCTACCATAATAGAAACCATAACCATACCAGTCCCTAAATCGGGCTGAACAGCTACTAGGATTAACGGAATTATAGTTATACCAACAATTTTAAATAACAGAAAAAAATCTAACTTTAAAGATCTTATTTGATATTTCTCGTTATGATTAGATATTACTCTTGCTAAGTAAAGAATTAAAAAGATTTTCATGAATTCTGAAGGTTGAATAGAACCAAATCCCGGAATTAAAAACCAAGCTTTTATTCCTTTAATATTAGGTGCTATTGTTTCTGGAGATATAATAAGCAAAGCCAGAATTAAGTTACCAAATATATATAAATATAGGGATAATTTTTTTATTTGTTCAAAATCAAAAAAATATACAATTGCTGAAATGATCATACCGAATAGGAACCATATTGCTTGTTTTAACGCAAAATTATCATCATACGGCAAGTATTTTTGTGCGCTATATATAAAGGTACAACTTACAATCATAAACAAAATAATTACCAAGTAAATTATTATATCTAGATTATTGAATTTATTTTCTTTCATTTATTTACCTCTTTATTAAATCTAATATAAATAGTAATAATAGCTATTCTTTTTTAATACTCACCATGGGGTAGAGTCATCTTGTTAATAGAGACCAACTATAAAAACCTAAAGTGGAAAACTAGTTGTGTAGTAAATATCAGTAAATATCTTACTTTGCCATTAACTATGACCAGTGGTTTACCATTTCTTTTTAATCCAAAAAGGTGTAAATACAACCAAAAATAAGAACATAACCGCGTATAAATAATTCATTGAAATTTTTTGAAGAACCCCAAAGACTATTGCTACTTCAATGACAACTGCAGGTACTTTCCCGATTGAACTTGCAGTCATAAAACTCCATCCGGCAATAGTTGTTAAAGAAGCACCTGCGGTAACTATCCCTGATGGAACAAATGGTAGAATTCGAAATAGAATAATTAGTGTGAACACATGCATGGGAGAACTATTTTTTATAGTTTTAAAAATTGTATGACTTAGCCATCCAGGATTAATTTTAGAGAAGCCCCACCGATACATGTGAAAACCAATAATTGCACCAAAAATTTCTCCAGTAAATGTAAGAATGACACCAAGAACTAAACCCAAGGAGTTTATGTTGATAGCAGTAACAAAGAAACTTGGTATAAAGCCAATTGCACCAATTCCCAAGTTCAAGAAAAGTAATAAGATAAATTTGATTGTTGTGCTCATTAAAGAAATGAGTGTTATCGATTCATTCACAAACTATAAACCACCTATGATAATGTTATTAGTATTTACTCATATGGTCGCTCCAATGAGGAGGATGCTCCTTCCTTGTGTACTAATATATAATATAGAAGAATTAAGGAAAAGTTATGGAGATTAAATTTTTTAATACCATTGTAATTAAAACGCAATTTAACAAGTGAGGTTTTGAAATTTTATATTTTTTTATTAATGGAGTATGTTATTGTAAATAAATTTTTCCTTCCTTCTTGTCTCTACTTTTGACTTATATTATATCCTTCAGTTAGATCCTATTTATTGTGATTTCTAATTCATTAACTAATGTTATTGTGCAAAATAGAAATCCAGAAAATTCATCCGATGAAAATAAATAAAAACAGATAGACGAGATGGAGATTTATCTCTGTACGAAGGAAGGGATCAAAGGCATGTTAAGAGGGTAGTGCATCAAAGTGGAGGGTGTATGCAGATATTCGGCAACTTACTCTTTATAAGGGGAGCTATTATGAAATAAAGAAGTTTTCTTCTTAAGCTATCGAGGTGCTTTAGTTAAATATTTTAAAATCACCTCTCTAGTTTAACCGAGAGGTGGTTTTTTCGTTGGATACTTATGTTAAAATAGCTAATGATTGTGAAGGGTTTCACTTAAACTAACGCAGCAGTTTAGTTGAATATTCGCTTTCCGAAATAATCAATCTTTATTACAAAAAGCCCTATAAAGGTATGAAAAATAGGGGCTATAATTTTCTATTAGAATCAGCATTTGAAGCTGTGTTTTAATCAATCTTTATTCCAAACCAACAGCAAGATAATTATTAAAATAGAGGTAAATAAAATACCTCTAAGAGAATTAAACTTTGACAAATTCTTTGACTTGTGAAGTTATTTCGCTAGCTTCCGTGGTAGATGTATGATTTCTTAATAAGTCACAAGGTTGACCAATCAGTTCAATTGATCCTTCTTTTAACTTTACAATACGATCAGCAAGTGCATGTGCATCGTTTTCATCGTGCGTAACAAAAATGGCTGTGATACTTGCCTTTTTCAAGATGAAACGCAAATCTTTTCGGATTTTCACTTGCAGCTCCGCATCTAAATTGCTAAAAGGTTCATCTAATAAGATTAAATGTGGATTGGGAGCAATAGCACGTGCAATTGCAACACGTTGTTGCTGCCCACCGCTTAATTGATGCGGGTATCTGTTGCTAAAATCCTGTAATTCAACAAGCTCAAGAACTTCTTGGAGTCGCTTCTTCTTCTCAGTTTTCTTCATATTAAACAAGCCAAATAAAATATTTTCCGAAACTGACATATGTGGAAAGAGTGCATAATCCTGAAAAACCATCCCTATGCCACGTTTTTCCGGTTGACGAAATTTTT